>CBHWED010000030.1:0-21389 GCA_966112795.1 uncultured bacterium | reverse complement strand
AGGCGATCAACCTGACCGGCAACGAGCTCGACCAGCTGATCTACGGCAATGCCGGGAACAACGTGCTCCGCGGCGGCGGCGGGACCGATACCCTGGTCGGCCTCGAAGGCGACGACTGGCTCTACGTCGACAGCGCCGGCGACCTCGTCAACGAGAGCGCCGGAGGTGGCTACGACCGCGTGCTGGCGAGCGCGAACTATACGCTCACCGCCGGCGCCTACGTCGAAATCATGACCACGGCCGACAACCTCGGAACCCAGGCCATCAACCTGACGGGCAACGAGCTCGACCAGCTGATCTACGGCAATGCCGGCAACAACGTGCTGCGCGGCGGCGGCGGGACCGACGCGCTGATCGGCTTCGAGGGCGACGACTGGTTCTACGTCGACAGCGCCGGAGACACGGTCAACGAAAGCGCCGGCGGCGGATACGACCGGGTCCTGACGAGCGTGAGCTATGCGCTCGCCGCGGGCGTCTACGTCGAGATGATGACCACTGCCGACAACAACGGCACGCAGGCGATCAACCTGACCGGCAACGAGCTCACGCAGGTCATCTTCGGCAACGCCGGCAACAACATCCTCAACGGCGGCGGCGGCGCGGATCAGCTGTGCGGCCTCGGCGGCGACGATTGGTACTTCGTCGACAACGCCGCCGACGAGATCAACGAGAAGGTCGGCCAGGGCTACGACCGGGTGCTGACCAGCACGAGCTACGTGCTCACGGCGGGCGCCTATGTCGAGATGATGACCACGACCGACAATCTCGGCACGAGCGCGATCAACCTGACCGGCAACGCGTTCGACCAGGCGATCTACGGCAACTTCGGCAACAACGTGCTCATCGGGGGCGGCGGGACCGACACCCTGATCGGCTTCGGCGGCGACGACTGGTTCTATGTCGACAGCGCCGGCGACCTGATCAACGAGAGCGCCACGGGCGGGACCGACCGCGTGCTGGCCAGCGTCAGCTACGTGCTGAACGCCGGCGCCTACGTCGAATCGCTGACCACCACCGACAATCTCGGCACGCAGGCGATCAACCTGACCGGCAACGAACTCGACCAGTCGATCTACGGCAACGCGGGCAACAACGTGCTGCGCGGCGGCGGCGGGACCGATACCTTGGTCGGCCTCGGGGGCGACGACTGGCTCTATGTCGACAGCGCCGGCGACGTGGTCACCGAAAGCGCCGGCGGCGGATACGACCGGGTGCTGGCGAGCGTGAGCTACACGCTCGACGCGGGCTCGTACGTCGAGAAGCTGACCACCGCGGACAACTTCGGCACGCAGGCGATCAACCTCACCGGCAACGAGCTCGGCCAGGTGATCTTCGGCAACGCGGGCAACAACATCCTCGACGGCCGGGGCGGAACCGACTCGCTGGTCGGCCTCGGCGGCGACGACTGGTTCGTGTTCTCGAGCCCGCTCGGGCCGGACAACATCGACACGATCAGCGACTTCCAGCACGGCGCCGACAAGGTCGTGCTCGACGATGCGGTGTTCACCGGCCTCGGGCTCGGCGCGCTGGCCGCCAACGCGTTCGCGATCGGCTCGGTGGCACAGGATGCCGACACGCATATCCTGTACAACCCCGCGAACGGGCTGCTCCGGTTCGATGCCGACGGCAACGGGGCGGGCGCGGCGGTGATCTTTGCCGCCGTCACCCCCGGGCTTGAGCTGACCGCGGCCGACTTCCTGGTCATCTGAGGCGAGGCGGCGCGTCGGCCCTCGCGATGCCGGCGCCGCCCGCTGCCCCGCGCAACAGGCGAACTTGTCGGCATTGGCCGGGTCATCTAGAGCCCGACCGGTAGAGGGCGAAGGGAGTGCCAGCATGGATTTGCGGAAGGCCGTGACAGCCGGGAAGACAGTGCTTTCCGACTGGCGCTGGGCGCCCTTCTTCCTGCAGCGCCGCTTCCGTTCCGCCAAGCGGCGCGACGCCGGGGCGCGACTGGTGACCCGCATGCGCCCGCCGCCCGCCTACGCCGGGATCGCATCGATCGCGTCGCTGGCGGGTTCGTTGATCGACGAAGGCCAGGCTTCGGTCGGCCGGGTGCTGACCCAGGACCAGTGCGACGAGATCTACCGCCACCTGCTGACGCGGCCGGTGACCGACGCCTACCGCCCCGAGGTGCCCGCCTGGCTGCCGCTCGAGGACGGCCGGCACCCCCAGTCGCACGTCGGCTACCACGACCACGGCGACGTCGTGCGCGCGCCGCATTTCCTCGAGATCGCCAATCGGCCCGAGATCCTCGGCATCGTCGAGCGCTATCTCGGATGCCGCCCGACGATCACCTACATGGCCGCCTGGTGGAGCTATCCGACCGGGATCGAGGCCCAGCAGGCGGAGAACTTCCACCGCGACGTCGACGACTGGCGCTTCGTCAAGCTGTTCGTGTACCTGACCGACGTCGACGGCAGCAAAGGCCCGCACGTCTACGTCAAGAAATCGGCCAACGTGCCCGTGGCGGGCCCCATTCGCCGGCTCACCGACGAGGAAGTCCGGGCCGAACACGCTGCCGGTGACATCGTCTACATGACCGGTGCCGCGGGCGAGGCGTTTCTCGAAAACACCTATGGCATTCACAAGGGCCAGCCGGTGCTCGAAGGGCATCGGCTGCTGTTCCAGGCGGTCTACAGCCTGATGCCGCTGCCTTACGGCCCCAAGCATCCGGTGATCGGCGCAGCCGAGGCCTCGGCGATCGCCGGCATGACGCTCGATCCGTTCGTCAACCGCGTCTACGTCGGCGAGCGTTGACCCCGACGCCTGACGGCGTCCCCCTCCCCCGGACACGGCACCCATGAAGATCGTCCACTGGGCCAAATTCTATCCTCCCGAATGGGGCGGAACCGAACTGGTCAACTACGAGGAGGCGACCGCATCGGCGGCGCAGGGCGACGAGGTCACCGTAGTCGCCTTCACGCGTGCCGAAGCGCGCGTGGACGTCGACGAGGGCGTCAAGGTGGTCCGCGCCAAAGTGACCGGCGGGATCGATTCCCAGCCGCTCGCGTGGCGCTGGTTCACGAGCGCGATCCGCGAGGCACGCGACGCCGACGTGATCCACATCCACACGCCGAACCTGCTGGCGGCGCCGGCCTTGCTGTTCGTCTCGCGACGAACCCGGGTCATCCTGCAATGGCATACCGATCTCGTCGACAAGGGCCTGCTCGGCTGGCTCGCGCGGCCGTTCGAGATGTACATGGCGCATCGGGCGCAAGTCCTGATTGCGACCTCCGCGGCTTACGCGCAGGCCTCGCCGATCCTGCGCCGCGGGGGCAGCAAGACCCAGGTCGTTCCGCTGGGCATTCCCGATCCCGCCGAGGCTCCCGCATCGCCGGGCCTCCCGGCCGCGGTGGCCGAGTTTCTCGACGGGCGACCCTATGCGCTCGCGGTGGGACGGAACGTTCCCTACAAGGGTTTCGAGTACCTGATCGAGGCCGCTGCGCACCTCAAGTCACCGGGTGCGATCGTCATCGTCGGCACCGGTCCGCTCGAATCGCTTTACCGGCAGATGATCGCCGACCGCGGGCTCGAGGATCGCGTGCTGCTCGCCGGCCGTGTCGGGACCGAGGATCTCAACGCGCTGTTCCGAGGTGCCGCGCTCTACGCGATGTCGTCGGTCAAGCGGTCCGAGGCCTTCGGGATCGTCACGCTCGAGGCGATGGGCCATTCGCTGCCGGTGGTCGCGACGCAGATCGACGGCTCGGGCGTTGCCTGGGTGGCGGGCGATGGCGAGACCGGCCCGATCGTGCCGCCGCGCGATCCTGCCGCCCTGGCCCAGGCGATCGACGGCCTGCTCGGCGATGCCGCGGCCCGCGCCGCGTTCGGCAAGGCCGCGCGCGCGCGCTACGAACGCCTGTTCACGAACGATCGGATGAACGGTGCGGTGCTCGCGCTGTACCGCGCCCAGGAGCCGCTCGCGGGTCCTGCCAGTCGCGACGCAGCCAAGCGCGGCGCCTGACCACGCAGCACGACCGGATTCTGCAGGCAGCTGCGGGCTAAAAAGCGTTCCGGTGCATGAGCACGCGGAAGGTCGCCATCATGATCGAGACGTCGCGCCAGATCGACCAGCCGCTCAGATATTCGAGATCGGCCTGAAGGCGGTTGTTGAGGTCGGCGACTTTCTCGGTCGCACCACGATAGCCGCGCACCTGCGCCAGCCCCGTCAGGCCCGGCTTGACCGCGTGACGGTGCCAGTAATTGGCGTCGATGTCCCAGAACAGCTTTTCTTCGGCGCGCGAGCCGAGCGCATGCGGGCGCGGTCCGACGATGCTCATCTGGCCGAAGAGGACGTTGAGGAACTGCGGCAGTTCGTCGATGCTGGTCTTGCGGATGAACCGGCCCACACGCGTGACCCGATTATCGGCACGCCCGGTCGAACGATTGCCGCCGCGATCGAGCTGCTCGACGCGCATGCTGCGGAACTTGTACATCGGGAACAGCCGGTTGCCGCGGCCGACGCGCTCCTGGACGAAGAAGATCGGCCCGGGCGAATCGATGCGGATGGCGATCGCGGTCACGAGCATGATCGGCAGGACCACCGGCAGCGACACGATCGTCACCAGCAAGTCGAACAGCCGCTTGCGCACCCGGTCGTTGAACGCGAGCGGGCCCGTTGCGACCACCAGTGTGTGCAACGCGCCGAACCGGCCGATCCCGATCGGACCGAGCGCCTCAAGCTCCGGAGCGAAGACCTCGGCCTTGACGTCGGCCCCCTTGAGCACCTGCGCCCAGAGCCAGCGCCGTTCGGCCGGGCAGGCGACGACCACGCGGTCGGCATTCAGCAACAAGCCGCCGAGGCGATCGAACATCACCGGATCGTCGAGGCGCGGCCTGAGGTCGTAGAGCTCGGCATCGAGGACGAGCACGCCCGGGCGGGCTTCGATCTCGATCCCGTCGATGATCAGCAGCTCGTTGAGCGAGGCGGCACCGAACAGCCGCCGCGTGAGCTTCGAGACCAGCGTGCGCAGCAAGGGAATGCTGACGACCGACAGCAAGGTGCCGGTGCCGATCGTCACGCGCGAGAAGCTCGTGCCCGACTTGAGGAAGAACACGATCATGCTGGCGACGGACAGGCTCAGCACGAGAGCGATCAGGGCGTTCGAAATGCCGTGCCGCGGAGATTCGACGCACTTGATGCTGTAGGCCTGAAAATTGGTCGCCATCAGCAGGTAGACCGGCAGGATCACCCCGAGGTGGCTCGTCGTCTGCGGGTAGAACTCGCCGCCGAAGCGGAACCAGCTGGCAAGCGCGAAGGCGACGCTGATCGCCAGGATGTCCGCGACGATCATCAGCCCGCGGCTGTAGATGCGCTGCTGGTGCTTGTTCTGCAGCTTCGGCGGCGCGATCGGGATCTGCTTTCGGGCGCGCGGCGCGCGTTGAGGAGCGAGCTCCTCGACGGCCGTCGCCACGTCGTTCGTCATCCTATCCAGCATGCGCCTCGATCCACTTTCAAGCCGTCCTGTCGACACTGCCCTAACGATGGACGCCCGGCGCATTGCCCCCTTGCAGGGAATCGCGCCGCACGCTCGAGCAGCAGCGCTCTAAGGAATTGAGTCCATTAGCGCAATGTCGGCGTACGTTGGGCTTGCCTTGACACCATGCGGCCATTGGGCAATCGGAAGCGCACGAACACGGCTCGGTTCTGTGTCGCGTCGATAATTGTGGTGGGTCAGGAGGTCGTCGTGGCTGGGAAGAATCCGGGAAGCCGACACGATACGCGCAGGGTACCTGCATTCGCGTCGTGGGCCGGTTGAGCGCCCTCCGATCGAACGCCGACCTGCCGGTCGCACAAACCCCGGAATGAACCGAGTGGCGAGGACCATGCCTCATTTCAATGTTCGCTCGCCCGCGCTTGCGAGCGGTATTTTCATCGCCTTCATCGTGCTTTGCTTCCTCGGCGGCGGGGCATCGCGCGGCGACGTTCTTTCGCTGGTGTACTTGCGCCCGGCGGCCGTCCTGACGATCGCGGCGCTTCTGCTCATTCCCGTCGAACGCGACTGGCGCACCTATCGTAGCCTGATCCTGATGCTGGCGGCGTTCGCGGTGCTCATCGCAGTGCAGCTCGTGCCGTTGCCACCCGCACTGTGGCAGGCGCTCCCCGGACGCGCGCCGTTCGAAACCGCCGCGACGGCGGCCGGGCTCCCGCAGCCCTGGCGTCCGATCTCGCTGACGCCCGAGCGGACGATTCAAAGCCTGCTGACGCTGATGTTCCCGCTCGCCGCGCTGGTGGGCATGGCGACGATCAGCCGCGACCAGGGCCGGCGCCTGCTGCTGTTCCTGATCGCGGCCACCTTGCTCAGCGCGGTGCTGGGCATCCTCCAGCTGACTGCCGGCGAGCGCAGCCCGTTCCATTTCTATGCGGTCACCCACCGCGGGTCTGCGGTCGGCGTGTTCGCCAACCGCAACCACCAGGCTGCATTGCTGGCGCTGTGCATCCCGATGCTGCGCGTGTGGACGCTGCTCCCCTCGCGGGACAGCCAGTACCGGGGGACGCGGCAGACTTTCGCGATCGCGTTCTGCCTGCTCCTCGTGGCCATGATCATGGTCACCGGCTCGCGCGCGGGCCTGGGCCTGGGGTTCGTCGGATTTGTCGCGGCGTGGCTCATCGCGCCGATCGGGATTTCCGGCACCCGCAACCGTTCTCCCCTCACCAAGGCCGCCTTGGTGGCGGTTCCGCTGCTGACGGCGCTCGGCGTCTATGCGCTCGGCAGGGCGGAGGCGGTCCAGCGCCTGATGGCAGACGACGCGCTGGAAACCGAGGCGCGCTTCCAGCTGTTGCCGGTGATGCTCGACGTCCTGCGTAACTATTTCCCGATCGGCACCGGGTTCGGCGCGTTCGATCCGGCCTTCCGTGCCGCCGAGCCTGACCGCGTGCTCGATCCGCAGTTCCTCAATCACGCCCATAACGAGATCGTCGAGCTTGCGATTACTGGAGGAATAGCGGCCCTGCTCCTGCTGGCGGTGTTCCTGTTCTGGTACGTGCGATCGAGCGTGCGGATATTCAGGCAACCGGCAAAGGATTCGCCTTCGCGACTGTTCGCCCGCCTCGGCTCCTCGATCGTGCTCATCCTATTCCTCGCAAGCATCGTCGATTATCCGTTGCGCACCCCGCTTCTGGCCGTGATCTTCACCATCGCTTGCTGCTGGATCGCCCAAGCTCGCCGCGAACCGACCGTCTCGTAGGAAGTTGATCTTGTGAGGTTGCACGACTATCAGCGGGGCAATCGCTGTGGCCCTGACCGGGCGCTCCCTCGGAGGCCAAAGATGCTGAATCGATTGGCGATCGTCGCGACCGTTCCGCTGCGCCATGCGCGCGGCACGTGCGCTTCGACGCCGCGGCTCCCGCTCAAGCTCCTGCAACACTTCGACGCGATTTCGTCGCCATTCCCAGCCCGGGCGTGACGTCCTTCTGGCACCATTGGAACATTTGAGATGAATTTGAATATTGCCGAAGGACCCTTCCGGCTCGATCCGACCGTGCCGACCCCGGCCGCAGCCGGTGGCGCGCGCGAGGTGCAGCTGCCGCTGCTCGCGCAGTACTTGTCAATTCTTCGTCGGCGCAAATGGGCGGTCCTCGGGGCCGTGGCGATCGCTCTGATCCTCGGGCTTGCCATCACGATGCTGAGCTCGCCGCTCTACACGGCCTCGGCGACGATCGAGATCCAGCGCGAAGATCGCGGCCTGGTCGATATCGAGAACGGCAATCGCGGCAACACCAACGACCTCGAGTTCTACCAGACGCAATACGGGCTGCTGCAATCGCAGTCGCTCTCCGAGCGGGTCGCGGTCTCGCTGCGCCTGTACAACGACGCCAAGTTCTTCGAGACCTTCGGCAGCGGCGACGCGACCAAGTGGTTCGACGGCGGCCGGCTGATCCCGACCGCCTCGACGCGCGAGGAGCGCGTTCGCGAGGCCGGGGCGATCCTGCTGCGCAACGTGCAGATCGTGCCCGAACGGCTGTCGCGCCTGGTGACGATCTATTTCTCGAGCCCCGACCCGCAGCTCTCGGCGCGGATCACCAACGCCTGGACCGAAGGCTTCATCGAATCGACGATCGATCGCCGGTTCGAGGCGAGCTCCTACGCGCGCAAGTTCCTCGAGGAGCGCCTCGCCCAGCTGCGCCAGCGGATCGACGAAGCCGAGCGCAGCCTGGTCTCGTACGCGGCCCGCGAGAGCATCATCAACCTCCCCGCCTCGACCAATTCGGACACCGGTGGTCCGACCGTCGAGCGCTCGCTCGTCGCCGAAGACCTCATGCGCCTGAACAACGAGCTGGCGCAGGCGACTGCCGATCGCATCCTCGCGCAGAGCCGCCTGCAGGCGGGCGGCAACGTCAACGAGGTGCTGACCAACCAGGCCATTGGCGGGATGCGCGAACGGCGCACCGAGCTTGCGGCCGAATACGCCAACATGATGGTCCAGTTCGAGCCGACGTATCCGCCGGCCCAGGCGATCCAGATGCAGATCGAGGAGCTCGACCGCTCGATCGCGCGCGAGGAGCAGCGCGTCAGCAGCACCCTGCGCGAGACCTACCAGGCGACCCAGCAGCGCGAGAGCCAGCTGCAGGCGCGGGTGAACCAGCTCAAGTCCGGCATGCTCGACCTGCGCGAGCGGAGCATCCAGTACAACATTCTGCAGCGCGACGCCGACACCAACCGGCAGCTCTACGACGCGCTGCTCCAGCGCTACAAGGAAATCGGCGTCGCCGGCGGCGTCGGGATGAACAACATCGCGGTCGTCGACGTGGCCAAGGTGCCCGAGCGGCCGTCGAGCCCCAACATGATGCTCAACCTGATGCTGGCGCTGATGGTCGGCCTCGTGATGGGCGTCGCGGTGGCGATCATCCTCGAGCACCTCGACCACGGCGTCATCGACCCGTCGGACATCGAGAAGACGTTCGGCCTGCCCTTGCTGGGTACGATCCCGCGGGTCGACAGCGACGAGCTCGAGGACGCGCTCAACGATCCGAAGTCGTGGGTCTCCGAAGCCTACCTGGCCTTGCAGACCAACCTCACGTTCTCGACCGATCACGGCCTTCCGCGAACGCTGGCTGTCACCAGCACGCGGGCCTCGGAAGGCAAGAGCTCGACCGCCTACGCCATCGCGCGGGCCATCGTCCGCAAGCAGCGCCGCGTGGTGCTGATCGACGGCGACATGCGCAGCCCGCGCATCCACGCGCGGTTGGGCATCAGCAACTCGGCGGGCCTCTCGAACTACCTGTCGGGCCAAGAGGACCTGCCCTCGCTGCTGCGGACGATTGCCGGCGAGGATCTCATCGTGATGACCGCGGGTCCGCTGCCGCCGAGCGCGCCCGAGCTTCTCTCGACCGACCTGTTCGCCACCCTGCTCAAGCGGCTGACCGCGGAGTTCGACCACGTGATCGTCGACTGTCCGCCGGTCATGGGCCTCGCCGACGCCCCGCTGATCGCCGACCAGGTCGAGGGCATGGTGTTCGTCGTCGAAGCGCAGCGGACGAGCCGCAAGATGATCGAAGTCGCGCTCAACCGCCTCCGCGCCGCGCACACGCAGATCCTCGGCATCGTGCTGACGAAGTTCGATCCGAAGCGGGTCAGCCTCGGCTACGGCTACGAGTACGGTTACGGCTACGGCTACGGGGATTCCGGGCGCGGCCAGACCGCGACGGAGAAGCATGCAGCCGAGTAAGGCCGGCCGGGTGCAGCGCGCTGCGCTGATCGTCCTGGGAGCCGCGGCGGGCCTCTGGCTGTCGCTCGCGGTCACCTTGCCCGCGGTCTACCAGGAGCTGAGCCCGGACCTGTCGATCGGCGGGTGGCCCGCGAGCCTCGACGTGCGCGTGCGCCAGGCGAACGACTTGCTCGAGGGCAAGGCGGCCCCGGACCGCGACGCGGGGATCAGGGCGCTGGCTCTCGCCGCCAACGGCGAGCCGCTCGAGGCCTCGGGGTTCCGCGATCTCGGCCTGGTGGTCGATTCCAGCGGCGATCACGAACGGGCGCGGCAGCTGTTCGCTTATGCGCATTCGCTGTCGCGCCGCGACGTGCCCACCGAGATGTGGATGATCGAGGACCGGGTCGTGGCCGGCGACATCCCCGGGATCCTGACCCACTACGACCACGGCCTGCGCACGTCGAAGCAGCTGCAGACCGTGCTCATGCCGACGCTGGTCACGGCGTCGGCCGAACCGCTCATCGCGCAGCCGCTCGGCCGCCTGCTCGCGCAACGACCGCCGTGGTGGATCCAGTTTGCCGACTATCTGGCGGCGGGCATCACCAATCCCGACACCGCGACGACGCTGATCGGCCAGCTCAAGCTCGACCCGGACGATGCACGCGAGGGGGGCGACCTCGTCGCGGCGATCGGACGGCTCGTGAATCTCGGCGCCTACCAGCAGGCGCGCACGCTCTCGCTGCAGGCCGTGGGTGCCCGCGGACCGGCGCTGCCCGCCGTGGCGAACGGCTCGTTCGAGGGGCGCGAAGGCCTGCCGCCATTCGGCTGGCAATATGTCGACGACCCGAACCTGACCGCGGCCCCCGAGCCGCGCGAAGGCGCCGCGGGATCGATGGCGCTCTCGCTGATTACCGAAGCCGACCACAGCGGCACGGTGGCCAAGCAGATGATCCTGCTCGCGCCGGGGCGCTACCGGTTGAGCGCGCTGGTCGGCGAGATACCGGTTCGCGAGGCACAGCGGCCGATGATCACCATCGCGTGCGTCAGCGCCGAATCCGTTCCGCTGCACACGTTCCCGCTTCCGGCCACGACCGGCGGCCGAAGAGTCGAGCAATCGTTCGCGATCGCGCCGGGCTGCCCTGCGCAGTGGCTCTCGATCGTCGCGCGGTCGGGCAGCGAAACTCCGGCGCAGGCGCCCTGGATCGACGACATCCGCATTCGCGCGGAATGATCGACGCTGCGGGCTAGCGCGCTTCCCCGGCGAGCTGGCGGATACAGGCGATGGCGCTCTTCGAGCTCGTCGCCGGATCGTCCTCGGCGTCATCGGTCGCGCGGGTAATCTCGGCGTCGATGCTCGCCGGCTTCTTTCCTTCGGCGATACCCGCGGTCCGTGCGCGCTGCTTGAACAGGCTCTGGGCGCGGCGGAGCGCATCGGCCTGGGCCTCGTCGATCAGCGGCGAATCCTCGACGCTCTGGACGAACAGCGTGAGCGAGGCAGCGCATTCGACCGCGCCCGCGTAGCCGGTGTGCTGCTCGGTGGCGCTGCCGCCGGTCAACGAAAGCAGTTGCGCCGCCTTGGCCTGCTCGGGGCTCACGCTGCCGGCACGCGCTGGCTCGGAGCTGCCGGTGGTCTCGCCCGGCTGCCGCGCCTGCTGGCCGCCGCAGCCCGCGAGCAAGGCGGCCAACACGAGTACGATACGCGGCTTCATGCACATCTCCATGCTGTCTCGTGGTCGGTGCCGACCAGCCCCGAAGCGCCAAGTGTACGCTGCGGAATTCTGCGGCAAGCCTAGGCACAAGCTCGCCCGGCATCAACCTCGCGGACCCGCCGATCGTCGCCAATCGACAGCCTCCCGGCTCGCCCTCACTTGTAATTGGACCGTAACATCGCCATTGGGGGCCCCGGTTGCCAACCCCATAACGGACCGATGAACCTGACCCACCCTTTGTTCGATGTGGAGGGGCTTGACGCGGATAGCGACAAGCTCCGCGAGGAGTGCGGTATCTTCGGCGTGATCGGCGCGCCCGAGGCCGGCCCGGCTTGCGCGCTCGGGCTCCACGCTCTGCAGCACCGCGGCCAGGAAGCCGTCGGCATCAGCACCTTCGACGGCGCGGAGTTCTTCACCCGGCGCGGCCTCGGCCACGTGGCGGACAACTTCTCGACTCCGGAATCGCTCGCCGAGCTCAAGGGCACGATGGCCGTCGGCCACGTGCGCTATTCGACCACCGGCGGCGCCGGGCTGCGCAACGTGCAGCCGCTGTTCGCCGATCTCGCCAGCGGCGGCTTCGCGGTGGCGCACAACGGCAACATCTCGAACGCGCTGCACCTCAAGCGCGAGCTGGTCGAGAAAGGGGCGATCTTCCAGTCGACCTCGGACACCGAGGTCATCATCCACCTCGTCGCCACGAGCCGGTTCAAGACCATGCTCGACAAGCTGGTCGATGCGCTGCGGCTCGTCGAAGGCGCCTATGCGCTGATCGTCGCCACGCCGCGCGGCATGGCTGCCTGCCGCGATCCGCTCGGCATCCGCCCGCTGGTCATGGGCAAGCTCGGCGACGCGACCGTGTTCGCCAGCGAGACCGTCGCGCTCGACGTGGTCGGCGCCGAATTCGTCCGCCAGATCGATCCTGGCGAGTTCGTCGAAGTCGACTTCGACGGCACGATCCGCAGCCACCGCCCGTTCGGCGACATCCAGCCGCGGCCGTGCATCTTCGAGCACGTCTATTTCAGCCGGCCGGATTCGATCTTCAACGACCGCTCGGTCTACCAGTCGCGCAAGCAGATCGGCGTCGAGCTGGCCAAGGAAGCGCCGGTCGAAGCCGATCTCGTGGTGCCGGTGCCTGACAGCGGCGTGCCCGCGGCGATCGGCTTCTCGCAGCAGTCGGGCATTCCGTTCGAGCTCGGCATCATCCGCTCGCACTACGTCGGGCGCACCTTCATCCAGCCGTCGGACGGCGCGCGGCATGCCGGCGTCAAGCGCAAGCACAATGCCAACCGCAAGCTCGTCGAGGGCAAGCGCATCGTGCTGATCGACGATTCGATCGTGCGCGGTACGACCTCGATGAAGATCGTGCAGATGATGAAGGACGCGGGTGCCAGCGAAGTGCACTTCCGTGTCGCCAGTCCGCCGACCGGCCACGGCTGCTACTACGGCGTCGACACGCCCGAGCGTTCGAAGCTGCTCGCCGGCCGGATGGACGTCGACGCGATGGGCGAGTTCATCGGCGCCGACAGCCTCGCGTTCGTGTCGATCGACGGGCTGTACCGCGCAGTCGGGCTGGCCGAGCGCAACAACGCTTGCCCGCAATACTGCGACGCCTGCTTCACCGGCGACTACCCGACCTGCCTGACCGACCTCGCCGAGCGTCACCAGGCCGACGCGCAGCTCTCGTTCCCGGTCAACAAGGTCGCCTGATGGCTGCCGACGGTCCGCTGCAGGGGCGCGTCGCGCTCGTCACTGGCGCGAGCCGCGGGATCGGCGCGGCGACGGCCAAGGCGCTCGCCGCGGCGGGTGTCCACGTCGTGCTCGTCGCACGCAAGGCACGCGATCTCGAGATGGTCGAGGAAGAGATCCACGCCGCGGGCGGAACCGCGACGATCGCGCCGATGGATCTCACCGAAGGCGATTCGATCGCGCGCCTCGCCGTCGCGATCCACGAGCGCTGGGATCGGCTCGACGTGCTCGTGATCAACGCGGCGAATCTGCCTTCGCTGATGCCGGTGACGCAGATCGAGGCGAAGGGGTTCAACCAGGCGCTGACGCTCAACGTCCTCGCGACCCAGGCGCTGCTCGCCGCGTTCGACCCGCTGCTCAAGCGCAGCGAACATGGGCGGGTGATCGGCATGACCAGCTCGGTCGGCGCCGAGCCGCGCGCCTACTGGGGCGCGTACGGGGCGAGCAAGGCCGCGTTCGACGTCCTGCTGACCTGCTACGCGCGCGAGGTCGAGAACATCTCGTCGACCCGCGTGGCGATCCTCGACCCCGGCGCCACGCGCACCGAAATGCGCGCACGCGCCTATCCGGGCGAAGATCCGGCCACGCTCAAGTCGCCGGCGAACGTGGCCGACAAGGTCGTCGAGCTGCTCACCGCCGACTTCGCCACCGCCTCGCGTTACCGTCTCGAGGTCGACGCCGCGTGACGCCGCAGGAGGCGCTCCGATGCGTGTCCTGATCACCGGTGCCGCCGGCTTCATCGGAGCAGCCCTCGCCGAGCATCTGCTCGCGCGCGGCGACGAGGTGCTCGGGATCGACGACCTCAACCCGTACTACCCGGTCAGCCTGAAGGAAGACCGCCTCGCGCGCCTCGCCGGGCACGGCGACCGCTTTGCCTTCGCGCGCGTCGATTTCGCCGATGATGCGGCGCTCGACATGACGCTCGCCGACGAGGCGTTCGACCGCGTGGTCCACCTCGGCGCCCAGGCCGGGGTGCGGTACTCGATCGAGAATCCGCGCGCCTATGCCCGGGCCAATCTGCTCGGTCACCTGAACCTGCTCGAGCTCGCGCGGCAGCGGCAGGTCGGGCACATGGTCTACGCGAGCTCGTCGTCGGTCTACGGCGGCAACGACAAGGTGCCGTTCGCGGTCGAGGATCGCGTCGATCACCCGCTGTCGCTCTACGCCGCGACCAAGAAGGCGGACGAGCTGATGAGCGAGACTTACGCCCATCTCTACCGCATCCCGCTGACCGGGCTCAGGTTCTTCACCGTCTATGGGCCATGGGGCCGGCCCGACATGATGATGTGGATCTTCACCCGCAAGATCCTCGCCGGCGAGCCGATCCCGGTGTTCAACCACGGCGAGATGTGGCGCGATTTCACCTACATCGACGACATCGTCGCCGGGGTGGTCGCCTGCCTCGACAATCCGCCGCGCGACGACGGGCTGGCGAAGGCCGGGGGCAGCACGACGCCGCATGCGCTGTACAATATCGGCAACCACCGGCCCGAGCATCTGATGAAGGTCATCGGGCTGCTCGAGGAGGCCTGCGGGCGCAAGGCGGAGCTCGAGATGCTGCCCATGCAGCCCGGCGACGTGCCGCGGACATTCGCCGACATCGACGCGATCCAGCGCGACCTCGGGTTCCAGCCGAGCACGAGCATCGAGGCTGGCGTGCCGCCGTTCGTGCGCTGGTATCGCGAGTATCACGGCCTCTGACCGCCCCGCAGGCTCGGCTCGTCGCGTCTCGGGCCACCTTTGCCCTCGCTTAACCATCGCCGGTAACCGCTTGGTAACCAGCCCGTCGCATCCTCGGCCTGCATCGCCCGACGGGCGTTAGCGTCGGCAGCACGAAGGACGCACGGGATGAGCTTGCAAGATACGCTCGGCCGCTATCACATCGCAGCCCAGGAGGACCGTTCGGCGGTCCGCACCAAGCTGGCCATACCGGCGCAGTTGCGCGCATCGGGTGCCCGCGCCTTCCAGACGGTGGTCAACGACCTCTCGCTGTCGGGCTTTTCGGCTACCGCGATCACCCGGATGCATCCGGGCGCGGTCTGCTGGCTGACCTTGCCAGGGCTCGAATCGCTCCAGGCCGAAGTCGTCTGGTGGGAGAACAACATGTGCGGCTGTGCCTTCAACAGCCTGCTCAGCCCCATCGTGCACGACAACATCCTCGCCCGTTACCGCGGCGACGGCTCCATTCGCGGCTGAACCGGCCGGGCGCCTCGCGCGCCCCGCCCGCGGCTTTCCCGGCCTCGTCAAGGCGCTGCCCGCGACCGGCGGCGCGACCGTTCGCCTGCCCGGACCATCCGCCTGCCGCCGTCCGCAGGAAAGAGATTGACCCTAAAGAGAATCCTTTTCATCAGGCGGCCCGGACCGAGGTTTTCCTCGCGTACAGTATAAAGGTTCCGGCAAGCCGATGAGATCAGTCCTTTCCGCCTCTGCGTCCGCCGCAGCCCTTCTCCTTGCCGGCTGCGCCTACGGGCCCGGCGGCGGCGACGTCGGCGAGACCGGGCAGGTCCAGGTCGTGCACAGCGCCAGCATGCCCGAGCCGACCGTCGGCGACACCCTCGGCGCGCCGCGCGCCTACGGGATCGGGCCGCAGGACGTGCTCGTCGTCGACGTGTTCGGCGTTGAATCGCTGACCAACCGCGAAATCACCGTAGACGGCGGCGGCAAGATCTCGGTGCCGATGGCCGGATCGGTCGACGCGGCCGGCCACACGCCCGACGAGGTCGCCACCCTGATCGAGGAACGCCTGCGCAACGGCTACATGCGCGATCCGCAGGTCTCGGTGAACGTCAAGGAAGCGGTCAGCCAGGTCGTCACCGTCGACGGCCAGGTGCTGCAGCCCGGGCTCTATCCGATCATCGGCGACATGACGCTGACCGACGCAATCGCCAGCGCCAAGGGGCTCGCCGAGTTTGCCAAGCAGGACGACGTCGTGGTGCTGCGCACGGTCAACGGCCAGCGCTTTGCCGGCGTCTACAACATCGCCGCCATCCGTCACGGCAACTACCCCGATCCGACGATCTATCCGAACGACGTCGTGGTCGTCGGCGACAGCGCGACGCTGCGGCGGATGAAGGACCTGATCACGATCCTGCCGGCGATCACCTCGCCGCTGATCTATATCCTCGACGGCAACAACTGACGGGACGGCGGGCTCGCCCGCCGTCAGCGCTTGACCAGCGTCGCCTGGCTGACGGTGATACCGCCGCCGCGGAAGCCGCCTTCGCAATAGGCGAGGTAGAACCGCCACAAGTCGCAGAAGCGGCGGTCGAAGCCGGCCGGCAGGCGGCCCAGCGCTTCGGCCTCGTCGAACCGCGTGCGCCAGGTCTTGAGCGTCTCGGCGTAGTCGAGCCCGAAGTCCTCCTGGTCCTGCCACGCGAGCCCGCGTTCGGCGGCGAGGCGGCGGAATTCGCTGGTCTTGATCAGCAGGCCTCCGGGGAAGACGTAGGCCTGGATGAAGTCGGCGTTGCGCGCGTAGCCTTCGAACAGCTCGTCGCGCATGGCGATGAACTGGATCGCCGCACGGCCGCCCGGCGCGAGGTTGCGGGCGATGCAGTCCATGAACGCGGGCCAGTATTCGCGACCGAGCGCCTCGACCATCTCGACGCTGACGATCGCGTCGTACTGTCCCCGGGTGTCGCGGTAGTCCTGCTTGCGGAACTCGACCTGCGGATGGCGCGCCCTCGCCCATTCGAGCTGTTCGTCGGACAGGCTGATCGCGGTCACCCGTGCGCCTTGCGCGGCGAAGTGGCTCGCCAGCGCACCCCAGCCGCAGCCGATCTCGAGCACGCTGTCGGGAGCGCCGAGCCGCTGCGAGAGCCGCTCCCACTTGCGCCGTTGCGCCGCCTCGAGCCCATCGCCGTCGACGCGGTAGGCGCTCGAATAGCTCATCGTCGGGTCGAGCCAGGCGCCGTAGAAGTCGTTGCCGAGGTCGTAGTGCGCGTGGATGTTGCGCTCGGCCTGGACGCGGGTGTTGCGGTTGAGCCAGTGCAGGGCGCGGCTGGCGAGGCGCCACGGGCCCTTGGCGCGCCCGGTGTCGCCGAGCGTGGCGGCGTTGGCCATCATCGCGGCGAACAGCATGACCGGATCGCCGCTGGTCCATTCGCCGGCCTCCCAGGCCTGGTACCAGCCGACCGAACCGCCGGTGGCGAGCCGCAGCAGCGCGCGCCAGTCGCGGATATGGACTTCGGCCTCGAATCCCGGCGCGCGCCCGCCGAGGCGGCGCACGCTGCCGTCGGGCAAGTGGCCGAGGATCGCCCCGCGCTCGAGCCCGTGATCGATCCGGTCGAGCAGCTTGTGGAAGCCCGGCGCGAGCAGGCGCGCGAACAGGCCGGGCTCCGAGCCAAAACGCCGCCCGGCTTCGAGCAACACGCTGCCCCGCGGTGCGCTCTCCCCCTTCATGCAAACCCTTATGAACCTTAACTATCGCGCGCGGCAAGATGCGCGTCGGCGACCCGTGTCGGCTATCAGGGAGATCGTGTCCCTGCGGCCACGGTCGTCGGCTCGCACGAGCCCGGATCGAGCGGCACCGTGGCCGAGACCCAGAAGCGGCTCGGACCGAGCCCATCGGAGAAGCGCGCGTCGTTGAAGCTGACCACGGCGTGGCAGCCCTCGCGGCGGACCTTGGCCAGCGGCAGGATCGACCAGCGCAGGAAGCGGGCGACTTCGGGTGTCGCGCCCATCGCCCGGCGCACGAGCGGATCGGCCATGCCGTCGGCGGTGGGAGCGGTGTATCCTTGCAGGCGGGTCGGCGAGCGCAGCGGGTCGAACGTGCCGCGGGCGATCATGCCGTGCTCGCGCCAGATCAGCTCGCGTTGCCAGAACAGCGCCGGCGGCGGCCCGGCGACGATGACGTCGGGCCGGGCATGCGGCGGGCCCACGGTCACCGCGCGGCGGGCGAGCGCGCTGATCGCGGCATTGACGCTCACATAGGCGAGCAGCACGGCCAGCGCGACGATCGCCGGGGTCCGCCAGTTGCCTTGCTCGCGGCTCTCGCGGCGCTTCGACAGCGCGATCGCCGCGCCGAGCCCGACGATGAGCCACACGTCGATGATGAACAGCGCGTCGGTGTGGAACCAGCGGCTGTCGAACGGCGAGAGCAGCTGGATCGCGTACGCGGTCTGCCAGTCGAGCAGCGGGTGGGTCAGCGTGCCGAGGTAGCTCAGCGCGATGAGCCAGCCGAATCGCATCTCGAGGCCACTCGAGAACCAGGCGCCGCGCCTGACCTGCCAGCGGTCGAGCAACCACAACAGCGCCGCGAGGATCGGCGGCATCAGCAATACGCCGCCGACGAGGCCATGGGTGAAGCCGCGGTGGGTCGCGAGCGGCTCCCACGGGACCCAGCCGAAGAACACGTCGATATCGGGCATGTTGGCGCCGAGGATCAGCGCGGCGAGGCCCTTGCGGGTCTTCTGCTTGAGCCCCGTCTGGCCGAGCGCCCAGCCGACGAGGCTGTGGGTCAGGTTGTCCATTTGGATTTTCGCACAAAGACGCGAAGCCGCGAAGCGAGTGTCATCGCGAAATGCGCTTGTAGTCGTTGACCATGCGGCAGACGCCCTCCTTGAAGGTGGCTAAGCCGAAGTTCATCAGCAAACCAAGACGGAGGTTCAGCAGGCGCAGATAAGTCAGTAGCTGCTTCGCATGGACCGGCGCATGCCGATCGGTGGATTTGATTTCGATCAGCAGCTTGTCTTCGACAAGCAGGTCAAATCGGAAACCGTTCTCGATGAGAATGCCGTCGTGCTCGATCGAGACGGGCTGCTGACGCGAAACCTGCAGCCCGTCCCGCCGTAGGCTTTCGAACATCAAAGTTTCGTAGGCGCTTTCGAGCAGCCCGGGACCGAGATCCCGGTGCAGCCGAAAACCCTTGTCGACGCAAATCCTGGCGAGCCTTTCCACATCCATCGCCCCCCATCTTCGCGTCTTTGCGTCTTTGTGCGAACCAAATCCTAAACCGGATCGGACGCAGTCCCCGTCACGGTCCAGGTCTGGCCCTTGGCCAGAAGCTTGGCGAGGCTCGCGTCGCGGCCCTCGCTGGCTTGGGCGTTCTGCTCGACGACCGCGGTCTCGAAGGTCGGCCGCGGGTCGTCGTAGAGCACGCCGAGGGCCATCGGGAACGGGCCAAATGGCAGCTCGACCAGCATGTGCGCGATCGCGCGGTTGCGCACGTTGTGGACGATCACGCCGGCCGCCTGCCAGTCGCCGTCGACCACGTCGACCACCTGCAGCGAGAGCGTGTCGAGATCGAGCGTGATGCCCTTGGTACCGCCGGCAAACAGCATCGGCTCGCCGTCGACGAGCCACAGCTGGCGATCCTCGGCGCCCTTCGGCGCGGCGAAGTCGTTGAACACGTCCTTGTTGTAGACGATGCAGTTCTGGAAGATCTCGATGAAGGCCGCGCCCTGGTGGCGGTGGGCGGCCATCAGCACGTCGGGCAGGTTCTTCGACACGTCGAAGCCGCGCGCGACGAACCGCGCGCCCGAACCGAGCGCGAAAGCGCACGGGATCGCCGGGCGGTCGACCGAGCCTTGCGGGGTCGAGGGGGTGGTCGTGCCGACGCGGCTGGTCGGCGAGTACTGGCCCTTGGTCAGGCCGTAGATCTCGTTGTTGAACAGCAGGATCTGCAGGTTCACGTTCCTGCGAAGAACATGCATCAAATGGTTGCCGCCGATCGACAATCCATCGCCGTCGCCGGTGACCATCCACACGTCGAGCTCGGGGTTGGCCAGCTTGACTCCCGTGGCGAAGGCCGGCGCGCGGCCGTGGATCGTGTGGAAGCCGTAGCTCTCGATGTAGTACGGGAACCGGCTCGAGCAGCCGATGCCGCTGACGAACACGGTCTTCGCCGGATCGGCGCCGATCTGCGGCAGCGTGCGCTGCACGGCCTTGAGGATCGCGTAGTCGCCGCAACCCGGGCACCAGCGGACCTCCTGGTCGGATTCCCAGTCCTTGAGCGTGGTCTGGATGGGGGTCATGTCGTTCATTTTGCGGTACTCGCGTCAGGGACGTAGCGGTCCGGCCCGAAGACCTTGGCCATAACTTCCCGTTCGAAATTTGCCCAGGTGAAGCCGTTTGCGTCGGGGGGGATGCTCACGGTCACACTTGTAAGGTTACCTCGATAGGAAGCCGACCAAATGAAGTGACGGCCAACCTCCGTTTGATAAATGACCCGCATCGTGGTGGCCCCGGGAGCGGAGCGGATCATGAACGATCCCTCCTCCATCGCCTGCGGGGAACTGGTCGTTTCGTAGGTCTTACGTACCCGTTCGACGAGTTCCTCATAGGGCAGGTCGCGGCCCATCGGATATGTGGTGATGCCCACTGTCGGGCCTCTGGTAGTGTCATAACACCACGCACCAACCCCCGGGCCAGCGATTGAAGATTTGCACTGGATGCCGAACATCGACTCCGGAAGGCGGGCCAGCGAATCTTCGAGGCCTACCTCTGCGCTCGCTCCCCCGATCGGCGGAGACGGCGTGGTCTGGGTTACCCCGGGCGCGGCAACGCAGCCAAGGGCAACGCAGGGAACAAGTCGATATAGTTTCACGGCTTCAGGCCTTCAACGAACCGTCGTCGTAGCCGGACTCCGGCTCGGGCAACTGGCCCAGATTGGCCGGGACTTCCCCGCCCTCGTTGTTCGGCACGCCGTCGAAGAACTTCGCGATCGCGGCTTCGAGCTCGGCGATTGAGAACGGCTGGCCGCTGGTCTTGGTCAGCGGCTCGGCGTCGACGAGCAGCTGGTCGCGCAGCACGGTCTTGAACTGGCCGGTGTTCATCTCGGGGACGAGCACCTTGTCGAAGCCCGCGAGCAGCGCGCCGAGGTTCTGCGGCAACGGCCAGACGTGGCGGACGTGGATGTGGCTGACCGAGAGGTCCTTGGCGCGCGCGCGGCGCACGGCCTGGTGGATCGGGCCGAAAGTCGAGCCCCAGCCGACCACCGCGAGGCGGCCGGTCGTTTCGCCGAGGCAGACGTCCTGGTCGGGCACGGCGATCCGGTCGATCTTGGCCTTGCGCGCGTCGGTCATCGCCTGGTGGTTGGCCGGCGAGTAGTCGATGTTGCCGGTGTCCTGGTGCTTCTCGATGCCGCCGATGCGGTGCATCAGGCCGGGCGTGCCGGGCTTGATCCACGGACGCGCGCCCTTGGCGTCGCGCTTGTAGGGCAGCAGCGTGTCGCCGGCGTTCTTCTCCTCGAGGACCGAGACCGGGAACGGCGTGTAGCTCGCGGGATCAGGCACCTTCCACGGCTCGGCGGCGTTGGCGATGTAGCCGTCGGTCAGCAGCATGACCGGGGTC
>CBHWED010000029.1:0-21594 GCA_966112795.1 uncultured bacterium | reverse complement strand
CACGGCCACGAGATGACGCTGATCGAGGTCATGCCGCTCGGCGAGGTCGAGGGCGAGCGCGTCGACCACTACCTGCCGCTGACCGCGGTGCGCGACACGCTCGAGGCGCGCTGGACGCTGACCGAGAGCGAGCACCGCTCGGGCGGCCCGGCGCGCTACGTCGACGTCGCCGAGACCGGCGGCCGGCTCGGCTTCATCACCCCGCTGACCAACAACTTCTGCGCCTCGTGCAACCGCGTGCGGGTGACCGCGACCGGCGAGCTCTACGCCTGCCTCGGCGGCGCCGAGAAGGTCGACTTGCGCGCTGCCCTGCGTTCCGACGCGCCCGACGAGAACCTCGCGCTTGCGCTCGACGAGGCCATGCGCATCAAGCCCGAACGCCATCACTTCCGCATCGAGCGCGGTGCCGAGCCTGCCCAGCCGCGCCACATGTCGCTCACTGGCGGCTGACGCGCACCGGCGGCGTAAAATGACCCTACCCAACAATTCGTCATCCCCTCGAAAGCGGGGACCCCGCTGTTCTTCTGGCGCAGCGCTGGAAGGGAAAAGCGGGATCCCCGCTTTCGCGGGGATGACGGGGACGGGTCAGTGACGATCAAACTCGTCTTCCTCGGCAAGCTGGCCGACCTCGCGGGCGCGCCAGAGAAGGACCTCGCCGGCCCGCTCGACTGGCACGGCCTGCTCGCCGCGCTTCCCGGTCCGCTCGGCGAGGCGACCCGCGGCGACAAGGTCAAGCTCGCGCTCAACGGCGCGCTGCTCGCCGACAAGACCGCGCTCCACGCGGCGGACGGCGACGAACTCGCGCTGCTGCCCCCGGTCAGCGGCGGCTGAGCCGGTGAAGGACGTGCGCATCCTCCACGGCGCGATGGCGCCCGGCAACGCGATGACCGCGTTTTCCGCGGCGCATCCCGAGGCCGGCGGGATCGTCTCGTTCGTCGGCAAGGTGCGCCCCGACCGCAACGTCGAGGCGCTCGAGCTCAAGCACTACGCGCCGCTGACGCTCAAGGGCATGGAAGACCTCGCCGACGCCACGCTGGCGCGCTGGCCGCTCGACGGCGTGCTGCTGCACCACCGCACCGGCGAGATGCAGCCGGGCGACCCGATCGTGCTCGTCGCCGCCGCCGCGCGCCACCGCCGCGACGCGTTCGAGGCGGCCGACTTCGCGATGGACCACCTGAAGAGCGACGCCTGGTTCTGGAAGCGCGAGAAGCGCGCCGGCGAATGGCACTGGATCGACCCTCGCGCACAAGACCACGCCGATCTCAAGCGCTGGAAATAGCTCGCGAAATTTGACCGCGGTCAAAGCGCTTCGCGGTGATCGGGCGCACTCCTGTCCCGAGAGACAGGAGGGTTTTCGATGGCCGAGAAACTGACCCGCGAACTGGCTGCCGAGCAGGCGATCATCCACGAGGCACCACCGCATACCGTGGACCGCAGCTTCGAGCTGCCCGCCGCGCTCTACCTGGGCACTGCCGGGTGCTACTTCGCGTTCCTCGCGGTCATGGCCGTCGGCTTCGGCAACCCCGCGCTGATCCTGCCGATGGCGATCTTCGTGATATTCATCGCCATGGCCTTCGCGGTCCCGGCGCTATGGATGCGCATGGGCCCCGACCATCCGCAGCGGCTGGTGAGCTGGAGTCGCTTCCGCCGCAACGGGATCATGACCGCGTTCGGCCGTAGCACTTCGGGTGCGGCGACGGTGCAGGTGCTGATCCTGCCGGTGCTGATCCTGTTGTGGGGCTTCGGGGTGGTGACGATCGCGGCGCTGGTCCGCTAGCCGTCGCCGTCCTCCGACAGCGAGCGCAGCCGCGCGGGGTCGACCAGCTCGATCCCGCGCGCGCCCTTGCGCCGGATCACGCCGTCGCGCTCGAACTTGGTCAGCGCGCGGCTCACGGTCTCGATCGTCAGCCCGAGCATCCCGGCGATCTCGCCGCGGGTCAGCGGCAGGTCGAACACTTGCGCCGCATGGCACGACGAATCGCTCGCCGCCTCGGCCAGCCCGATCAGCAGCCCGGCGACTTTCGCCGGGGCGCTGCGCCGCCCGCTCAGCGCGAGCAGCTCGCGGCTCTGCAGCAGGTCCTCCTGCGAACGCTGGAGCAGCGCCTGGGCGAGCCGCGGATGCTTGTCGACCGCGCGGGCCATCTCGCTGCGCGGGAACACGCACAGCTCGCTGTCGGTCAGCGCGACGACGTCGTGGTGCGCGAACGGCGCGAACAGCTCGCCGATGAAGCCCGCCGGGTGGACCACCGCGAGGATCCGCTCGGTGCCCTGCTCGTCGACGCTGGTGACCTTGAGCGCGCCCTTGAGCAGCGTCGCGCAGGCGGCCGCCTCGTCGCCCGCCGCGAACAGCAGGTCGCCGCGCTTGAGCCGGCGCGGCCGGCCGGCGCGGGCGAGCGCGTCACGCTCGTCGATCGTCAGCACCGAGCACGCGGCCCGGTCGCGCACCGGGCAGCTCGAACAATCGAGACCCATCAGCGCAAGCCCCCCAGCAGCGTCCCGATCGTCGCGTCCTGCTCCTCGACTTGCGCCGAGACCTGGTCGCGCGCGGCCGAGATCCGCTCGAGCGCGAGGCCTTCGAGCGCCGCGTCGACGTAGATCCGGTCGATGTCGGCGAGCGCGATCATCGCCTTGCTGCGCGAAGCCTCGAGTCCGGCGACCGCGACTTGCGCCACCGACCACGATTCGGCCCCCGGCTCGGCGCCACGCGCCGCCGCGACGGCGCTGCGCGCGCGCGGCGCTTCGGCGAGGAACGCCCGGTGCGCGCTCGCGGCCTCGCCGGCGAGCTGGTCGATCCGGCCGAGCGTCGCCGCCGGCGGCGCCGGCGGCACGTAAGGCACGGGCTCGGCCGGCGGCATCGCCGCGAGGCGCTCGACATCGCGAATCGCGAGGCTCGGGTATTCCTCCGAGGACGTGGCACAGGCGCCGAGCGAGCCGGCAAGCGCGGTAAGGAGGCAGACCCGGTTGAAACGCATGATCATGCGCCTTAGCTGGCGGAGGCCGCGGTTTCCAGCGTGGCGGAGATTGCCCTTTTGCGCGCAGCGCGGCGTTGACAGCCAGCCGCTCTTGGCCTAACGGCGGCGCACTTTCGGTGCCCCTCGGGCGCCTTTTTTGTCGTCTATGCGGGCATGCCCGAAGGGACGGCAGTCAAAACGAACGGACCTGAAGACCATGTTCGCAGTAGTGCGCACGGGCGGCAAGCAGTATCGCGTCGCCGCCGGAGACAAGATCGCAGTCGAGAAGCTGGCGGGCGACGCCGGCGACACGATCACGCTGGGCGACGTCCTGCTCGCCGGTGAAGGCGACTCGCTGGCCGAGGCCGGCAAGGTCGTCGTCTCGGCCGAGATCATCGCCCAGGCGAAGAGCGAGAAGGTCACCGTCTTCAAGAAGCGACGTCGGCACAACTACCGCCGCAAGGCCGGGCACCGCCAGCAGATGACCCTGCTGCGCATCGTCTCGGTCGGCGACAGCAAGGCCGAGAAGAAGGCCGCGCCGAAGAAGGAAGCCGCCCCGAAGGTCGAGGAGGCTCCGGCCGCCGAGGCTCCGAAGGCGCAGGCGACCGAGCCTGCCAAGGGCGTCGATGTCGTGAAGGAAACCAAGGCCAAGAAGGCGGCCCCCGTCAAGGACGGCGCCGATTCGAAGCCCGCCGCGAAGAAGCCGGCCGCCAAGAAGGCTGCCGCTCCGAAGACCGGCGACGAGAAGTAAGAGGTAGTTCGCAATGGCACATAAGAAAGCAGGCGGTTCGTCGCGCAACGGTCGCGATTCGGCCGGCCGTCGCCTCGGCGTGAAGAAGTTCGGCGGCCAGGAAGTGGTCGGCGGCAACATCCTCGTGCGCCAGCGTGGCACCAAGTTCTACCCGGGCACCAACGTCGGCCTCGGCAAGGATCACACCCTGTTCGCCCTCTCGGCGGGCCGCGTGCGATTCCACGATGGCAAGCAGGGCCGCAAGTACGTGTCGGTAGACATTATGGCAGAAGCCGCCGAATAATCGGATGACTCAATAAAAGGGTCATCCTCCGGGATGGCCCGCCGAGCACCAACGCTCGGACGCAGAGGGAGATCGGGCCAGCCCGTCTCCCTTTTTTCGTCTCCCTCGAAAAGCCACTGTCACATCGGCCTGCTTATGGCGGGTCGAGGGGCGGAGAGGAGTAAGACGATGTTCCTGCGCACCCCAAGGTTGTTCCTGCGCCCCGCCTGGATCGAGGACGCCCCCGAGCTCGCCCGCGCGATCGGGCAGGAGCAGGTCGTGCGCATGCTGTCGCAGGTCCCGTGGCCCTACCACGAGGACGACGCGCGCACCTGGATCGAGGCGCCGCGCGATCCGTACCTTCCCAACCTGCTGATCACGCTGCCCGAAGAGGGCGGCCGTATCGTCGGCTGCGTCGGCCTGCACGAGCAGGGCGAGCGCATCGAGGTCGGCTACTGGATCGAGCCCGGCTCGTGGGGTCGCGGCTACGCCACCGAGGCGCTCAGCGGGTTGCTCTCGCTCGCGCGGCTCGCCGGGCACCAGCGGATCTTCAGCCGCCACGCGGCCGACAATCCCGCGTCGGGCCGGGTGCTGCGCAAGGCGGGCTTCCGCCCGACCGGTCGCGCGCGCCCGTTCCGCAGCCTCGGCCGGGCGACCGACACGCTCGTCGCGCCCGAGTACGCCTGCGAGCTTGCAGACGGCGTACCGATGAAGCGATCGTGGCACCGCGAAGCCTGCTCGATGCCCGAAGCAGCGTGAAAGACAGCTAGGCCGCGCCCGAGTCCTGAAGGATCTTCGCCACGGGGTTGAGCTCGGGCAGGGCAATCCTGGTCAGATGGCTGCGGTCGCGATGCTCGAACAGGGTATCGCGGCCGCGGACCAGCAGCATCGTGTCCTGGACGTAGCTCCACGAGCCGTCGTCGTGGAACTCGACCTCGATGCGGTAGGAATCGGTCCGGAACGCGAGCTCGAGGAAGGTCGTCGAGCAGATCCCGTATTCGGTCTGCCCGCGCTCGGCGGTGAGCACGAGCTTCTTCGCGTCGGGATCGGCATGGCCGGCGGCGATCGCCACTTGTCCGCGCGGGATCGACAGCGTCTGCAGCACCAACCCGGTCGCCGGCTCCCACAGCCAGTAGCCGCACTGGTCGTGGAAGGTGACGTCCTCCTCGCGCGTGTTGACGTGCTGGTGGTAGCGCAGCCCGTAGAACAGCTGCGGCCCGTTGGCCTGCGCGTCGATCGGCTGCATGACGATGCGCTCGTAGTACTCGCGCGTCTCGGGGCCATCGGCCTTGGGATTCACGTCGACGCCGTGCAGTCCTTCCCAGGTCCCGGCCAGGCGCCGTAGCGGGCCGAGGTTGCGCAGGGTCTGGGGATCGACGTCGTCGGGCTCGGTGAAGATGTCGTCGGGCAGGTCCACGCGCCGCTCATAGCGACTACGGGAACCGTGGCTAGACCTTCGTTGTCAGGCCGCAGCCCTCGCCGAGGCCGCGCGCGTGCCCGCGAGGAACAGCGCGACGGCCGCGTCGACATTGGCCGCGACCTCGTCGCTCGACGGCAGGCGGTTCCACATCACCGCGCCGCGATGGAGATCGCCTTCGACCATCGCCAGGAACAGCCTGGCGCCGCGCTCCGGATCGTCCAAGCCGATCAGGCCCTCGTCGACCCACTTCTTCAGCCGCGCGGCCAGCGTGGTCGCCGCAGCTTGCGGGCCGGCGTCGAAGATCGCCTCGCCGAGCCGGCGGACATGGCTGCTTTCACCGACCGCCACGTGGTAGAGCGCGAGCGATTCCGGATCCATCAACTGTTCCATGTAGGCGAGCCCCACGGCCCTCAGCACTTCGTCCGGTGCCCCGTCGGGCACCTCGGCGAGCTGCATCTGCGCCAGGCAATCGCCGATGATCGCCGCGAACAGGCCTTCCTTGCTGCCGAACTCGTCGTAGACGGTGCTGCGCGACCCGCCGGAAAGCGCGATGACGTCGCTGATCGTGGTGCTCACGAAGCCGCGGTCGAGGAAGCAGATGCGCGCTGCCCGCAGGATCATCGAACGGCGATGCTCGGTCGATTCGGCCATGTACTGATCAGTACAGGCGCGTTGCCTGCTTGCCTAGGACCCTGCGGATGCGTGCCCTGGCATCACCGCCGCCGCATATTCGCTGTCATACTTGCCGATCAGCGCGCGGTCGTCGTGGTTCCACGGATGGAACCCGGGCAGGAAGTAGCTGCACCACGAAGGGAACACCCGCCGCAGAATGCCGGGCCTGCCGACCAGGTACCAGGCGAGCCGGGCCCTGGCGCGCCAGCCGGTGATGCCGTCCTGCGCCAGCAGCTGGAGCGCATCGCGCGAACGGTGGGTGACGAAGCGCCTGGAGATCACCAGCATCAACAGGCTCTTGACCTTCCAGCGCTTCCACCGGCTCCAGTCGCGCGTCGCGTGCTGCCAGGTGTCGTAGGCGACGCCCTTGTGCTCGAGCTCCTCGACCGCGTGCCAGCGCCACAGCTCGGCCTGCTCGGTCGCGGCGCCCATGAAGTGCTCGGGATGCGCGAGGAACTCGTGCGCGAACATCGCGGTGAAGTGCTCGAGCGCGATCGTCACCGCGAGCCAGGCATGTTTGGGCCGCGCATAGACCGTGCCGAGCATGTGCTCGACCCACGCGTCGATCTTGGCCATGTCGTAACCCGCCGCCGTCGCCGCGCGGTTGAACGCGAGGTGCTCGCGGGTGTGGTTGACCTCCTGCTTCACGAACGCGCGAATCTCGGCCTCGAGCCGGGGCGGGGCGCCTTCGCGGAACGCCTTCACGGCGTCGATGAACAGCGTCTCGCCGCGCGGGAAGGTGGCCGAAAGCGCGTTGAACCAGGCGGTCGCAACCGGGTCGCCGTTGAGCCACCAGCGCTGCTGCGGCGCGTCGCGGCCGAAGCGCCGGTCGCGCACGGCGATCGCGGGTGCCGCGTCGGCTGGAAAGGCGGTATGGGCGTTCATGAGCCGAGAATGGGAGTAACTTACACGTATGTCAATTAGAAGACGCCTCCCGTCGGAAGAAAGCCGCCTCGCCGCGCTCGAAGCGGCGCGCAACCTGCTGATCGAGGCGGGTCCGCAGGCGGTCACGCTCAAGGCGGTCGCATCGCGAATCGGCCGCACGCATGCGAACCTGCTGCACCACTTCGGCTCTGCCGCAGGGCTGCAGAAGGCGCTCGCCGCCTACCTCGCGCAGACCGTCTGCGCGACGATCGCCGACGCCGTGCGCGCGAGCCGCGCAGGCATCGGCTCCCCGCGCGAGGTGGTCGACCTGACGTTCGATGCCTTCGACCGCGAAGGCGCGGGCGCGCTCGCCAGCTGGATGCTGCTGTCGGGCAACGAGGATGCGCTCGACCCGATCATCGAAACCATCCACGACCTCGTCGAGGAGCTCCACGACGGCGGCTCGGGCGCGCTGCGCCAGCACACGCTCAACCTCGTGCTGCTCGCGCTCGGCGATGCGCTGCTCGGCCAACAGCTCGCCAAGTCGCTCGGCCTCCCGCGCGGAAGCGCGCGCGACACGGCCGAGGCGATGCTGGCGGCGTCGATGGTGCGGGCCGGGGATTAGGGCAGGGGCCCTCTCCAGGCTCCGCTAGCCAGCGAGCTGGCAAGCTACGCTATCCTTCTCCCGCAGTGGGAGAAGAAGCAGCGCTGCGCTCCAACCCTTCTTCTCCCACTGGTGAGAGAAGGATTCGGAGACTTAGCCCCGCATGGGCTTAGTCGGAGTTGGATGAGGGCTGGCTTTCGAGCGTCAGCCACTCCGGCGCCAGGCCCGGATCCACATCCTCGACTCTCAGGTGGTCGACCGCCAGCCCGAGCTCGGGATAGGCGACCTTGCGCCGCTTCTCGTCCGACCGCGCGAGCGGCACCACCAGCACGCGGCGGTTGACCTTTTGCCGCCAGTTCATCCGCGCGGTGTTCTCCTGGCCGACGTAGCAGCCCTTGGAGAACGACACGCCATTGAGCTCGTCGGCATTGGCCTCGAGCCACAGCACGTCGCCGAGCTCGGCGCGGCCCTCGGGCACGCCGAGCGCGAGGCGATGACGCAAGTATTCGGCATCGACCGGCGCGTCCTCGTCCGACACCGCCGCGATCCAGCGTTGTCCGAGATCGGCGAGCCGCGGATCGGGCGCGCCGCCATCGCCGAGCTCGGCCTGCCAGTACACGCCGAGCGCCGGATCGATCGCGATCGCAAGCTTGCGCCGGAGGCGGTAGAGCGAGAGGCGCTTGACCAGCTCCGCTGCAGCCTCGGCCTCGCAGTCGAGCAGCAGCGCGCCGTGGCTTCCGGGCCAGACCAGGAAGTCGAACAGCATCTTGCCCTGCGCGGTCAGCAGCGCGGCATAGACCGGCAGCGCGCCGGTCACGTCGTTGGTGACGAGGCCCTGGAGGAACCGCGCTGCGTCCTCCCCCTCGGCCTCGGGCGCGATGCGCACAACCGCGCGCGAGAACAGCCGTTCGTGAGCCATGAACGGCTAGTTGGGCCGGCACTGGCGATAGTCAAGCCGCTGTGCCATGGCCGCGCGCATGAGCGACACGCTGACGATCCGCCGCCCCGACGACTGGCATGTCCACTTGCGCGACGGGGCGATGCTGCACGCGGTCGCCGGACACACCGCGCGCCAGTTCGCGAGGGCGATCGTCATGCCCAACCTGGCGCCGCCGGTTACCACCGCCGCGGCCGCAGCCGCCTATCGCGAACGCATCCTCGCCGCCTTGCCCGAAGGCACCGACTTCACGCCGTTGATGACCGCGTACCTGACCGATTCGACCGATCCCGACGATATCGCCGCCGGGTTCGCCGACGGCGTGTTCACCGCCGCCAAGCTCTATCCGGCCGGCGCGACGACCAACTCGGCGAGCGGGGTGACCGATCTCGGCAATATCCGCCGCGTGCTCGAGCGGATGCAGGACATCGGCATGGTCTTCTGCGTCCACGGCGAGGTCACCGATCCCGCGGTCGACGTGTTCGACCGCGAGGCGGTGTTCATCGAGCGCGTGCTGACACCGCTGCTGCGCGACCTGCCCGGACTCAAGGTCGTGTTCGAGCACGCGACCACCGAGGAAGCGGTCGCCTTCGTCGAGAGCGGGGGGCCCAGTGTCGGCGCGACGATCACCCCGCAGCACCTGCACATCAACCGCAACGCCATGCTCGTCGGCGGCATCCGCCCGCATGCCTACTGCCTGCCTGTCGCCAAGCGCGAGAAGCACCGCCTCGCGTTGCGCCGCGCGGCAACCTCGGGCTCGGCGAAGTTCTTCCTCGGCACCGACACCGCGCCGCACTTGCGCGAGACCAAGGAAACCGCCTGCGGCTGCGCGGGCATCTTCAACGCCCCGTTCGCGCTCGAAAGCTACGTCACGGTGTTCGACGAGGAGGGCGCGCTCGACCGGTTCGAGGGCTTCGCCAGCGAGCATGGGCCAACGTTCTATGGGCTGCCGCTCAACGAGGGCACCGTCACGCTCGAACGCGCTCCGGTCGAAGTGCCGGCGGAAATCTCCGGCGTCGTCCCGTTCCACGCCGGCGAGACACTCGGCTGGCGCCTCTCCCCTTCCCCCTTGATGGGGGAAGGATAGCGTAGCTTACTCGCGAAGCGAGTTAGCGAAGCTTGGATGGGGGTGATCCCTCGACTTACGCCGACGTTGCGCGCGCGGCGCGATCACCCCCGTCCAACTCCGACTAAGCCCCTGCGGGGCTAAGTCTCCGTATCCTTCCCCCATCAAGGGGGAAGGGCGGTGGGTGTAGATCGCCTATGCCGGGACCGCGTCGTCCGCTGAAACCGCCTTGCGCCCGCGCAGCAGTTCCCAGGTGAACAGCGCCGCCGCCGCCCAGATCAGCACGTAGCAGGCGAGCTGCGCCGGCTTGAGCTCCTCGCCGAACACGAACACGCCGAGCAGGAACACCACCGTCGGCGAGATGAACTGCAGGAACCCGATCACCGTGTAAGGCATGCGCCGCGCGGCGGTGGCGAACATCATCAGCGGGATCGCGGTCATCGGCCCGCTCCAGGCGACGGCCAGCGCGGTGCCCCAGCCTTGGGCGATCGCCGGCCCCGCGGGGGTCGTCCAGTACCAGCCGACGATTCCGAGCGCGACCGGGTAGAGGATCAGCGATTCGACCGTCAGCCCCGCCAGCGCGCCCGCCGCCACGGTCTTGCGCAGCAGCCCGTAGACCCCGAACGTCACCGCCATCGAGACGCTGAGCCACATCGTCATCAGCGCGCCGATCGCCAGGATGCCGACGCCGAGTCCGGCCAGCACGACCGCTGCCCATTGCCGGCGCGTCAGCTTCTCGCCGAGCACGACGAGCCCGAGCAGCATCATCATCAGTGGCAGGATGTAGTAGCCGAGGCTCGCGGCATAGATGTGCCCGTTGTGGATCGCCCACACGTAGAGCCACCAGTTGACCGCCACCATCGAGGCGCTGCCGAGCAGCGTCAGCAGCGCGCGGCGGTCGCGCAGCACGGCGGCGAGCTCGCCCCAGCTCCTCGTCGCGGCCACGAAGGCGAGGCACAGCGGCAGCGTGAACACCAGCCGCCAGGCGACGAATTCGAGCGGCGGCACGCTCTGCACGAGCAGCAGGTAGAGCGGCATCGAGCCCCACACGACGTGGGCGCCGAGGGCGTAAGGCAGGCCGCTGGCGATGCTGTTCGGGGGCCGGTTCACCGGCGCGGGGTTACGGCCGCCGGGCAGTGCGGGCAAGCTTTCGGAAAAAAATGCTTTTCTGACAGGCGGGTTGCTGTGCGTTCAGGAATCTCGCTCTAAACCTGAACTCAACAACAGGGTTCGAAGGAGTCGAAACAATGAACAAGCTTACCAAGACCATCTCCCTCGCCCTTGCCGCTTCGGGTATCGCGTTCAGCGCCGTTCCGGCTTCGGCGGCGGACTTCGGCGCCCCGGTCCACCACGCCAAGGCCGCCCAGCCCGACACGTGGGAGCGGCACGGGAACAACGGCCGTCATCGCGGTCGCGACTACGATGCGCGCTACGGCAACCGCTACGCCTACGGCGAGCCGGTCTATCGCAACACCCGCACGTGGCGCGGCAACGACGGCCGTTACTACTGCCAGAAGAAGGACGGTACGACCGGCCTGATCATCGGCGCCGCGGCCGGCGCGCTGCTCGGCCGCCAGGTCGACGGTGGCTACGACCACACCCTCGGCACGATTCTCGGCGGCGCGGCAGGCGCGCTGCTCGGCAAGGAGATCGCGCAGGGCAACAACCGCTGCCGCTAAGCGGCACCGAATACGGCCGAGGCCTTCCCCTGTTGGGTCTCGGCCGGCGCGGCCCTTCGGGTCGTGTTCATGAGGGGCTGCGCCGAGGCGCCCGTGCGGGGAGACCCGCGCGGGCGCCTCGTTCGTGATCATCCCGTTTCGGGACGCGGCGGCACTTCGCGCTTCCGTCGCAACCACTTTTTCGCTCGTCTCTGCTACGGAGACGGCCATGCTCGATACCCTTCGCCTTCGCTCGATCACGCTTGCCGCCGGCGGCGCGCTGTCGCTCGCCGGTTGCAACTGGTTCGGCGGTGGCGGTGACGAGCCGGTGCGCGAGGCCGATCCCGCGACGACCGAAGCGCTCGGCGACCAGATCATGTACGATCCCGACCTCGCCAGCCAGAACCGCGCCGACAGCGCCGCCTTCGTCCCCTCGGGCGACGGCTCGATACCGACAGTCGACAACGGTCCCGAAGCGATTGCGGCGGCGCGCGCCGACGCGCTGCGCTGGGTCGGTGGCCCGGGCAAGCTGCACAAGGCACCCGAACCGCAGCAGGTCGCCGGCGCGCTGCCCGACGATGCTGCGCTGACCGCCGCCGCGCGCGCGGCGGCAGCGCCGGGCGGCAACGGCGATTGCGCCAAGCGCGTCGAGTACACGATGCGTTGGGCCGCGCGCCTGCCCGCGCCGTTCCCGGTCTATCCGCGCGGTGCGGTGCAAGAAGCGGCGGGGTCCGACGCTTCGGGGTGCTCGCTGCGGGTGGTCAACTTCGTCACCCCGGTGCCGCTCGGCGAGGTGATGGACTTCTACTACAGCCGCGCGCGCGCCGCGGGGTTCTCGGCGGAGCGCGTGCTGCAGGACGGGGACGACGTCCTCGCCGGAGTCAACGGGGCCGCGTCCTACGTCGTCTATGCCCGGCGCCAGCCTTCGGGGAACACTGAGGTCGACCTGGTTACCAACGGCGGTTGATCACCCCGCCTTGAATCCCACGCCGATGCTCGCGCGCGGCTGCTCCATCTCGGTGCTCGCCACCGGATAGGCGCAGTAGTCGGCGGCGTAGAACGCGGCCGGGCGGTGGTTGCCCGAATAGCCGATGCCGCCGAACGGTGCCGCCGAGGAGGCGCCGTTGGTCGGCCGGTTCCAGTTGACGATGCCGGCGCGGATATTGGCCCAGAAGCGGTTGTAGTCCTGCGGATTGCCGCCGATCAGCGAGGCCGAGAGGCCGAAGCGGGTGTTGTTGGCCTCGGCGATCGCCTGGTCGAAGTCGTCGACCCGGATGACCTGCAGCAGCGGCCCGAACAGCTCGACGTCGGGCCGCTCGTCCATCGCCGTGGTGTCGATCAGCCCCGGGCTCACGAACGGCAGCCCCTCGCGCGGGCGGCGCATGTGCACGAGCGGCTTGCCGCCGTGCGACATCAGGTAGAGGAACGCTTCGGTCAGCTGGTCGGCCGCGGGCACGTCGATCACCGGGCCCATGAACGGCGCCGGATCGTCGAACGGTGCGCCGATCACGATCCGCCCGATCAACGCCTTCAACTCGTCGATCACCTGGTCGTAGAGGCTGGCCTTGACGATCAGCCGGCGCGCCGCGGTGCAGCGCTGGCCGGCGCTGGTGAAGGCCGACTGGACGATCAGCATCGTCGCGTCGGGGATCTTCGGCGTGTCCCACAGCACGATCGGGTTGTTGCCGCCCATCTCGAGCGCGACCATCTTGCCCGGCGTCGATGCGAGCTTGCGGTTGATCGCGATGCCGACCTGGGCCGAGCCCGTGAACAGCACCCCGTCGATCCCGTCGTGCGCGACCAGCGCCTTGCCTTCCTCGGGCCCACCGACGAGCAGTTGCACCACGGATGCCGAGATCCCCGCGCGATGGAAGCAGCCGAGCAGGAACTCGCCGACCGCGGGGGTCTTCTCGCTCGGCTTGAAGACCACGACGTTGCCCGCGATCAGCGCCGGAACGATGTGCCCGTTGGGCAAGTGCGCCGGGAAGTTGTACGGGCCGAGCACGACCATGACGCCATGCGGCTTGTGACGCACCGCGGCGGTGCCCTGCAGCGCGCTGTCGAGCTTCCGCTGCCCGGTGCGTTCGGCGTAGGCGCTGATCGAGATCTCGACCTTGGCCATGACCGATTCGACCTCGGTGCGCGCTTCCCACAGCGGCTTGCCGGTCTCGCGCGCGATCAGCTCGGCGAAGCGGTCCTGCTCCTTGCGCACTTCGTTGACGAAGCGGCGCAGGAGCTCGATGCGGGTCGCCAGCGGCTGTGCGGCCCATTGCGGCCAGGCGCGGCGCGCGCGGGCGACGGTATCGTCGACGTCGCCGACCTTGCCGCGCCACAGCTCGGCGCCGGTGGCCGGCTCATAGGAAATGATTTCGGTTGCGCTCACGGGGCGGTCGGCGGTGCTCGCTCTGGCGTGTCCGGGGGGATCTTGACGGTAAATAGCTTCAACGCCTTAACCACGCCAGTCCACCTAAGGTTTCGTTCGCCTTATCGTGCGTGGCCGGCAGGTTGCGGCGGCTCGCCGAGCGCCTCGCCCATCGTGCGCAGCGCGGCGACCTTGGCGGTGAGCGGCTGCCAGTCGTCGTGCTCGGCGATCGCCGCCCAGATCGCCTCGACCTCGTCGATCAGCATCGCCTGCGGGGAATTGCCGGCCCAATAGGGATGATCGTTCGCCACCGGGTTGTAACCCGCCAGCGCCTCGGCCAGCGCACCTGTCGCGCCGCGCCCGCCGCGGTGGGCGAAGAAGAATGCGTCCGGGCCGGTCCGGCTTTCGACCATCGCCTTCTCGGCCGCGGCGATCAGCGCGAGGTCGGCTTTGAGGCCGCGGGTCTCGACCCTCAGCCGCCAGCAGAACCGCCGCGCCATCGCCGCGTGATAGAGGTCGGGAAAGCGCTCGAACGCGGCCACCAGTGGCGGCGCATCGGCGATCCGCCGCAGTGCGATCGCCAGCTGCGCGAGGTTCCAGCGGATCGCTTCGGGCTGACGGCCGAAGGCATAGAGCCCGCTGTGGTCGAAGTAGGCCGCGGTGAACTGCGCGTCCCACAGCGGCAGCCAGCGCCACGGTCCGTAATCGAAACTCTCGCCCGTGACGTTCATGTTGTCGGAATTGAGCACGCCGTGGACGAACCCCGCGACCATGTACGAGGCGGCGAGGTCGGCCAGCCGCTCGACCGCCTGGTGCATCAGCACGACCGCCGGATCGTCGCCGCCGGGTGCGTCCTCGGGCGGCAGTGGCCCGGGGAACTGCGCGAGGCAGTAGTCGACCAGCGCGCGCATGTGGTCGTCTTCCTCGAGCACCGCGAGCCGCTGGAAGGTGCCGATGCGCACATGCGAGTGGCTCAGCCGCACGAGCACCGCCGAACGTGTGGGCGAGGGCTCGTCGCCGCGCCACAGCTCCTCGCCGGTTTCGATCACCGAGAAGGTCTTCGAGGTGTAGACCCCGAGCGCCTCGAGCATCTCGGTGGCGAGTATCTCGCGCACCGCGCCCTTGAGCGTGAGCCGCCCGTCGGCGGTGCGGCTCCACGGCGTCAGGCCGCTGCCCTTGGTGCCGAGATCGAGCAGCCGATCCCTGCCGTCGCGCAACTGCGCGAACGTGAACCCGCGCCCGTCGCCGATCTCTGGATTGTACACCCGGAACTGGTGCCCGTGATAACGCAGCGCGAGCGGCTGCGGCAGGTTGTCGGGCAGCGGCTCGAAGCGCGCGAAGTGCTGCACCCAGGCCTCGTCCGAGAGTCCATCGAGCCCGACGGCCTTGTCCCACCGGCGGTTGCGGAAGCGCAGCTCGGCTTTCGGGAAGGCCGCAGCCGCAACGGGATCGCCAAGCCAGTCGGCGAGGGCGAGGATTTGCGGATCGGGCCGGTAGGGGGCGGCTTGCGGTTCGGCGCGCATCTTTGCATTAGTGGGGCGGCCGACGCGAGCGCGCAAGCCGAACTCGGGGGCAGGACAATCGGACAGGGATCGAATGGCTGAGGCCGCCTACACCGAAGGCGAATGGACCAGCGCGGACGGGCTGACGCTGCGCTACCGCGATTACCCCGGGCGTGCCGATCGCCCGCCGCTGCTGTGCATTCCCGGCCTGACGCGCAACTGCCGCGACTTCGAGCCCGTCGCCGAGAAGTTCGCCGGCGAATGGCGCGTGATCGCGATCGACCTGCGCGGCCGCGGGCAGAGCGACTACGCGCGCGACGCGGCGAGCTACATGCCGATGCAGTACGTCGCCGACGTGGCCGCGCTGCTTGACCAGGCCGGGCTCGAGCGGGTCGTGGCAGTGGGCACCTCGCTCGGCGGAATCGTCATCATGCTGCTGGCGATGACCGCGCCCGAGCGGATCGCCGCCGCAGTGCTCAACGACGTCGGGCCCGAGGTCGAGGTCGCCGGGCTCGCGCGGATCCGCGAGTACGTCGGCCAGGGGCGCAGCTTCGCGACCTGGATGCACGCCGCGCGCGGGCTCCGCGAGCAGGGCGGGGTGGCCTATCCCGACTTCACGATCACCGACTGGCTCCGGCTCGCCAAGCGGCTGATGGCGGTGGGACCGGGCGGGCGCATCGCGTTCGACTACGACATGAAGATCGCCGAGCCGTTCAACCGCCCCGAAGGCACCGCGCCGGTCGACATGTGGCCGGCTTTCCACGCGCTCGCCGACCGCCCGGTGCTCGCTTTGCGCGGTGCGCTGTCGGACATCCTCTCGGCGGCGACGCTCAAGCGCATGAGCCGCGAGCTCAAGGGACTCCAGGCGGTGACGGTGCCGCGCGTCGGCCATGCTCCGACGCTCGAGGAGCCCGTGGCGCAGCGGGGCATCGCCGCGTTGCTGGCGAAAGTCGCGTGAGCGCCGCGCCGCGCATCCTCCACCTGCACTCGACGTTCGATGCAGGCGGCAAGGAAGTGCGCTGTGTCCGCCTGATCAATGCCTTCGGGCGGGCTTTCGAGCACGCGATCGTCTCGGGCGACCCGGAGCGGCGCTCGGCGGCGGCGCTGCTCGATCCCAAGCTGCGGGTGAGTTGGCCTAAGTTTCCCTCGCTTTCGGGCAAGCCGTGGCCCGCGCGGCTCAAGGCGCTCGCCGCGGCGATGGCGGGCTACGACCTCATCTGCACCTACAACTGGGGCGCGATGGATGCGGCGCTCGCGCACACGCTGTTCGCCGACGTCTACAAGCTGCCGCCGCTGGTCCACCACGAGGACGGCTTCAACGAGGACGAAGCGGGCGGGCTCAAGCCGAGCCGCAACTTTTACCGTCGCATCGCGCTCGGGCGCAGCGCGGCGCTCGTCGTGCCGTCGCGCACGCTCGAGCGGGTCGCGCTCGAGACCTGGGTCCAGCCGCGCAGCAAGGTGCGGCTGATCCCCAACGGGATCGCCACCACGCTCTATGCCAAGCCGCAGAAGCGCGACGCGCTGCCGCGGCTGGTCAAGCAGAGGGGCGAGCGGTGGGTCGGCACGCTTGCCGGCTTGCGCAAGGTCAAGGACTTGCCCGCGCTGGTCCGCGCCTTTCGCGGCCTGCCCGAGGAGTGGCACCTGGTCATCGCCGGCGAGGGGCCCGAGCGTGCGGCGATCCTCGCGGAAGCCGAGGCCTGCGGGCTCGAGCACCGGGTGCACCTGCCGGGGTTCGTCGCCGAGCCGACCAAGGCGATCGGGTTGTTCGACGTGTTCGCCCTGTCGTCGCGCTCCGAGCAGTTCCCGATCTCGGTCGTCGAGGCGATGGCCGGCGGCTTGCCGATCGCCGCGCCGCGCGTCGGCGATGTGGCGGCGATGGTCGCCAGCGAGAACGGTCCGCTGCTCAGCGCGCCCGGCGACGGGGCCGGTCTCGCGCAGGCGCTCGAGGCGCTCGCTGCCGACCCCGCGCTGCGCGAGCGGGTGGGCGAGGCCAACCGTGCCAAGGCCGTCGCCGAGTTCGACGAGAAGCGCATGATCGAGCGCTATCGCGCGCTTTACGGCGGGTTGACCGGCCTGCGCTGAGCCGCGCGGCCTTCATCGCGCATTCACCGCGCCGGGGACAGGGTCGACTCGGCAATTGAAAAGGCGCGGTCATTCGCTAAACAGCGCGCCGAACGGTTAATCTCACCCCGATCCAGAAGCGACCCCAAGTGGCCCTCACACCCGATTCCGAACAGAACCGCGCCGAGCAACTGGCGGCGCGCAAGGAGCGCGAGCAGGAAGTCCTGCTGCGCGAGGTCGACGAAGCCGTCCGCCAGGACCAGCTCGGCGGCGCGGTCAAGCGCTACGGGTGGGCCATCGTTGGCGCTATCGCGCTCGGCCTCGCCGGGTTCGCCGGCTGGCTCTACTGGTCGGATCACAGCGAGCGCAAGATCGAGGAGCGCTCGGAGAAGCTGATCGCGGCGTTCGACCAGCTCCAGGCAGGCCAGATCGAGCAGGCCAAGGGCGATCTCGCCGCGCTGTCCGAGGACGGCAGCTCGGCCACCGCGATCTCCGCCCGGCTGGCGCGCGCGGGGATCGCGCTGCGCGACAACAACAAGGCCGAGGCGGTCAAGCTCTACGAGAGCATCGCCAGCGACAACGACGCGCCCAAGCCCTATCGCGACCTCGCGGCGATCCGCGTGGCGGCGATCCAGTTCGACGAGCTCGATCCGCAGACGGTGATCGACCGGCTCAAGCCGCTCGCCACGCCCGGCAACCCGTGGTTCGGCAGCGCCGGCGAGCTCGTCGCGATGGCTTACATGAAGCAGGGCAAGAAGGAACTCGCCGGGCCGCTGTTCGCCGCGATCGCCAAGGACAAGGACGTGCCCGAGACCCTGCGCTCGCGTACGCGCCAGCTTGCCGGCCTGCTCGGCTACGACGCCGTGACCGACGTCGACGAGACGCTGGCCGAGCTACGCGAAGCCCAAGGGGGCGGCGAAGCGCCGCCGGCGACCCAATAAGGATGCACCCAGAGATGATCTCGACCTCGCGCCGAACCCTGCGGCTTGCGGCCCTGCCGCTGCTCGTGGCCGGCCTCGCCGCCTGCAGCACGATCGGCATCGGCGGCGACGGCAAGGACAAGAACGCCACGCCCACGATCGGCAATCGCACGCCGATCCTCTCGCGCATCAGCAACGAGGTGAAGCCCGACCCGACGCTGGCCAACGTCTCGGTGGTGCTGCCGCCGGCGCAGGAGAATGCCGACTGGGCCCAGGCGGGCGGCACCGCCGCCAAGGCCGCCGGCCACCTCGCGCTCGGCGACGCGCCGGTGCGTGCGTGGACCGCGCAGATCGCCGGCGCCAGCTCGACGCGGCGTCTCGCGACCGCTCCGGTGATCGGCGGCGGCACGATGTTCGTGGTCGATACCCAGGGTACCGTGCACGCGTTCGATGCCGCGACCGGCGCCAAGCGCTGGGAGCATGCGGTCGACGTCGCAAGCGACTTGCGCAACTCGACCTTCGGCGGCGGCGCGACCTATTTCGACGGCAAGGTCTACGCCAACAACGGCGCCGGTGACGTGTTCGCGCTCAACGCGCAGACGGGTGCCGAGCTGTGGCGCGTCAAGCCCGCGGGTCCGCTGCGCGGCTCGCCGACGGTGGCGTTCAACGCGGTCTACGTGATGACCACGGACAACCAGATCCACGCGCTCAATATCGCCGACGGCAGCCCGATCTGGGACAAGGCCGCGGCGAGCGGCCCGTCGGGCGTGTTCGGCGTCGCCGCTCCGGCCGCCGGGCAGGGCACCGTGATCGCCGGCTTCTCGACCGGCGAGCTCGTCGCCTATCGCTACGAGAACGGCCGCGATCTGTGGTCCGACGCGCTCGCGCGGACCTCGATCTCGACGCAGGTCGGCACGCTGACCGACGTCGACGCCGACCCGATCATCGACAACGGCCGCGTCTATGCGCTCGGCCAGGGCGGGCGCATGGCCGCCTACGAGCTGGTCACCGGCCAGCGCCTGTGGGAGCTCAGCCTCGCGGGCATCTCGACCCCGGCAGTCGCCGGCGAGTGGATCTTCACGCTGACCGACGACGCGCGGCTGCTGGCGATCGCCCGCACCACCGGGCGCGTGCGCTGGGTGACCCAGCTCGAGCACTGGAAGAACCCGAACAAGGAAACCGGGCCGATCTTCTGGACCGGTCCGGTGCTGGCCAACAACCGGCTATGGGTCGCGAGTTCGGAAGGGATCGTGCTGTCGGCCGACGTGGCTACCGGAACGGTCGCGCAGTTCGCCGATCTCAACAATCCGGTGTCGGTGCCGCCGATCATCGCCAACCGTACGCTCTACATCCTCGACGACAGCGGCCGCATCACCGCCTGGCGGTGAGCGGCCTCTTACCGGCCTTTTAACCGTTCGCGGCTAAGCCCGCGCGCATGAGCGCGCCCAATTCCGTTCCGCCGCGGCCGCCGGTGAGCGACGTCTCGCCGTGGGTCGGGCTCGTCGGCGTGGCCACGCTGCTGGGATGGATCGCGTTCGCCCGGCTGTGGCCGGAGCTGTCTGCGGCCTACCACCTCCCCGGACCGTCCGGGGTCCTTTCCGGGCCGAACTCGGCGCTCACGGCGATGGTGCTCACCGGCCTTGCCATGGCTGCGTGGTCGCTGCTGGTCGACAAGGTCCACCGGCGCCCGTCGACCGGGATCGACTGGAACCGCCGGCGTCCGCTGTCGGCGGTGCTCGATGTCTCGGTCACCAAGATCGTCGGGCTGTGGATCACCTGGCTGGTCATCGCCGGCTTCTATTGCCTCGGGCGCTGGTACTGGGACGGGCAATACGAATTCGCCATGCGTGTGATCGCGCTCGCCGCGGCGCCGCTGGTGGTGCTGTCGGTGCCTTACGTGATCTGGCTCGACCGCCATCTGGTCGAGCCGCGCGACCATGCCTGGCACTTCGGCGCGATGCTGATCGGCCGCGATCCGTGGGACCCGGACGAGGTCAAACGCCATGCGCGCGCGTGGGCCATCAAAGGCTTCTTCAGCGCGTTCATGATCTCGATCCTGCCACCGGGCTTCGCCGCGGTGGTCGAGGCCGACCTCGGGGCGATCGCGGGCGATCCGGTGCGGCTCGGCTCGACGCTGTTCGAGCTGCTGTTCACGATCGACGTGCAGATCGGCACGGTCGGCTACCTGCTCACGCTGCGCCCGCTCGACGCGCATATCCGCAGCGGCAACCCGTTCCTCGCCGGGTGGGTCGCCGCGCTGCTCTGCTATCCGCCGTTCGTCTACGGCTTCATGGGCCAGAACGGGATTATCCAGTACGAGTACCAGACCGCCGGCTGGGGCTACTGGCTCGCCGGGCACGACGCTATCCTGTGGCTGTGGGCCGCAGGCCTAGCCGTGCTGACCGCAATCTACGCCTGGGCGACCGCGGCGTTCGGCATCCGCTTCTCGAACCTGACCTATCGCGGGGTGCTGACCAACGGGCCGTATCGCTGGACGCGGCATCCGGCCTATTTGTCGAAGAACCTGTTCTGGTGGCTCTCGGTGATGCCTTTTCTGGTCACCACCGGGTCGCTGCTCGAGGCGGTGCGCAACACCGTGTTCCTCGGGATCATCAGCGCGATCTATTTCTGGCGCGCGAAGACCGAGGAGGCGCATCTGCTGTCGGAAGACGCGAAGTACCGTGCCTACCACGCGTGGATGGCCGAGCATGGCCTGATCACCGCGCCGTTCACCCGCCTGCTCGCCTGGGCGCGGCCGCGACGCTTGCAGGTCCAGCCGGCCGAGTAGCCTCAGGCGTTGCCGACCACGAAGCACGCCGCCGCCATGAGCAGGCCGGCGAAGCGGTTCGAGCGGAAGCGGGCGAGCGGGTTGTCGGGATCGGCGGGATCGAGGGTGCCGGCCTGCCACATCAAGTGCGCGGCCGTCGGCAAGAGTGCGAGCAGCGCGACCCAGTCTTCGCGCAGCAGCCAGAAGGCGAGCGTCCACAGCGCGAGCGCGAGGCCGTAGAACGCGTACACGCCCGCCCGCACGTTGGCGCCGAGCCGGAGCGCGCTCGAACGGATGCCGACGAGCGCGTCGTCCTCGCGGTCCTGCAGCGCGTAGATCGTGTCGTAGCCGACGCACCAGAAGATCGCCCCGGCGTAGAGCGCGGCGAGGACGTCGAGCCGGTCCGAGCGCAGCGCGATCCAGCCGACCGGCGCGCCCCAGGTGAACACGAGGCCGAGCCAGCCTTGCGGCCACCAGGTGATGCGCTTCATGAACGGGTAGGCGGCGACCAGTGCGAGGCTGCCGAGCGCGACGAGCTGCGCCTCGAGCCGGAGCTGGAACAGCACGACGAGCCCGACGCCGCACAGCGCGAACAGCCAGATCCACGCCGCCCTGGCGCTGACCCGGCCGCTTGCAACGGGGCGGCTGGCGGTACGGGCGACCTGGCGGTCGAGGTCGGCGTCGACGATGTCGTTGTAGACGCAGCCCGCGCCGCGCATCGCGATCGCGCCGAGCAGCAGCCACAGCACGAGCTGCCACTGCACGCCCGCGCCGGTCAGCCACACGCCCCAGGCGCA
>CBHWED010000028.1:0-21648 GCA_966112795.1 uncultured bacterium | reverse complement strand
CCGCCGGAAGCGAGGATTGCGCCGCTGTTGCGGACTTCGGCCACTTGCGCCCCGCTGCCGAGAAGCACCGCCGTGGCGCTCGCGCCGTTGGAGGTGGCCTCGACCGCACCGGCAAGGCCGATACCGTTGGTCACGGTGACTGCGCCGCCGCGGCCGCCGATCGCGAGGCCCGTCGCGTTGACGCCGGCGTAGACGCCGTGGCCGCCGATCGAGCCGTCGACGACGAGGCCCTGCACGGTCGCCGATCCGCCGGAGCCGATGACGATGTCGCGATCCGTCGCGCCGATCGCCATGGCGGGTGCCGAGCCGTACGAGGTCACGACCGCGTTGCCTTCCTTGGCATCCTCGATGCCGTCCTTGTCCTCGTCCTTGTCGGTCTGGCTGTTATCCTTCGGCGCCACCGCCAGGCGGATGCCGCCGGCGACGTTCCCCTCGATCAGCACGGCCGGGCCGCCCTGGAGCAAGTCGTCGGCATCGAGGCTGCCGGTCGATGCGGGCGCAGTGGTGTAGCGATAGCCGGTCGAGCCGATCGTGCCCTGGATGACCATCGCCCCGCTCACGTCGCCCGCGAACTGCGCCGCGATCGCGCCCTGCCCTTGCGCGCCAACTCCGCCCGCGAGCCTCACATCGCCGGTAATCGCGCCTGCCTGGACGCCTACCGTGCGGTCGCCGAGAACCTTGGTGGTGCCGTCATGCGTCAGGTTGCCGGTGAGCGGTCCGCCAAGCGAGATGCCCGCCGAATCGTTGCCCTCGACGGTGATGGTGCCGCTGTTGACGATGTTGCCGACATGCGCGCCGGCGGTGCGGATGCCGAAACGGTTGGCGCCTTGCGCGAACGGACCGTCGAGGTCGCCGTCGTTGTTGGCGTCGGTCGGCGTGTAGGTTTCGTCGATCGTGATCGTGCCGGTGTTGGAGATCGCCCCGCTGGTCCCGGCGGCGGCGAGGATGCCGATCGCACCGTTGGCGTTCGACACGGCAATGGTGCCCTGGTTGGTCACCGCATGGTCGCTGTCCATGGTCACCGCGGTTCCGGCGGTCGGCTTGACCGAACCGGCCGTGGCGATCGTGATCGCGTCGGGCGTGCCGTTCTTGATCGTCGACGTCCTCACCGGCTGCGTGAGCGCGGTCGAGATCGTTTCGGCAGTGGCAGGAGCGGCAATCGCCAGAACGGCGGTGCCGGCGAGCAGGTAACGGTGCATGTGGCTTCCCTCGCGGATCGTTGTCGATCTGCGAGACGGAGCCGCCGCGCCCCAGCCTTGGCGCGGCGCGCGAAAAAGTCAAAACGAGGCGTCGAGCCCGAGGCGGATCGTGCGGGGCCGCAGCGGCGTGACCTGGTCGCGGCCGGTCGCGAACGGGGTGCCCAGCGCGAAGCGGTTGCCTTCGGCATCGGTCAGGTTGCTCACCCCGAGCGTCACGCCGAAATCGTCCCGCCCGATGCGGACGGTCACGCCGGTGTCGAGATAGTCGCCCTGCGGCTCGCCGAGTTCGGGCCCCACGCCGAGGCGCGACTGCCCGATATAGGTCGCCCAGGCCTGGCCGGTCAGCTCGAGGTCCTCGCCGATCGGCTGGCGGTAGTCGACGCCGATCCGCCCCGAGACCTTGGCGATGTTCGGCACCTGGTTGATCCGCTCGAGCACCCCCTCGGGAAGGTCGGCGAACCCGCCGGCGAACACCGGAACCCCGAGCACTTGCGCGGCGCGCGCGAGCAGCAACGCCGACGGGTCGTCGATGCGGCTGTCGTTGTAGGTGAAGCCGCCATCGATGCGCAGGCCGGGCAAGACCGCGACGCCGGCGGTCAGCGTCGCCGACCAGATGCGGCCGTCGCCGATGTTGGCGGTCGTCGGGAAGCCCGCATCGTCGATGAAGTCGGCCTGGATGTCGCGCCAGCGCGTGTGCGACACGCTGGCGGCGATGTCGAACGGCCCGCTGCCCGCGCGGCCGTGCCGTACGCCGAGCTCGGCGGTGGCGATGCGGTCGTTGCGGAAACGGGAGACGAACGAGCCCGAGATCGCCAGGCCGCCCGGGCGAAAGCCCTCCTGGTATCGCGCGTAGAGGGTTGTCTGCGGAAAGACCGCGTAAGCCAGCGACGCCGAGGGCAGGAACACTTCCTCGGTCCGATCGGCTGTGATCGAGCGCAGCGAAGTGGCCAGAGCGAGCGCCACGTCGACCCCCTCGCCGCCGATCCGCGTGTGCGTGTAGCGTCCGCCGGCGGTCGCCACGAGCCCGTCGGCGAGGCGCATGCTGCCTTCGCCGTAGAACGTGACCTCGTCGATCACGTTGGTGACCCCGGTGACCGCGCCTTGCCGGTCGGGCGGGCCGAGGGTGCGGGTCAGCCGCGTCCGGTTGTGGGTGTAGCTGCCGCCGACGAGCCAGCCGAACCGCTCGCCGAGCGGCTGCCACAGGCGGGTCTCGTTGGCGAGCATCGCGGTATCGTTGTGCTGCACGAACAGCTGTGGCGGGCCGTCGGGCGCGGTCGCATCGTAGCGTTCCTCGAGCTCCTGCCCGGTCACGCCGGTCGACGACTTGAAGCGCAGATCGCCGAAGCGCCCGGTGACCACGAGCTGGCCTTGCGCATAGTCCGCGCCGAAGCCCTCGGTGACCGCGGCGGCACGGGTCAACGGCGGCCCGTCGCGATCGGCATATTGGCTGTCGCGACCGTCGGTCGACTGGAGCACGCCGACGAGATCGACCGTCCAGTCGTAGCTCACCTCGACGCGCGCGGCCGCTCGCCCGCTGAGGATCGTGGTCCGGTTGACGTCGTCCTCGCCCAGCAGCGGCTTGTCGATGTAGCCGCCTTGCCGCTCGGCATTGACCGTGAACCGCAGCGCGGCGTGCTCGCCGACCAGCGGGAGGTTGGCGGTCAGGCTGGCGTCGCCGCCCGCGGCGCCGTGCTCGGTCGCGCTGCCGCCAACCATCGCCGAGGCCATGGCCAGGCCGGGCTCGGGATCGTTCGGCACGAGCCGGACGATGCCGCCGAGCGAGCCGGCGCCGTACAAGGTCCCTTGCGGACCCTCGAGCACCTCGACGCGCTCGAGGTCGGACAGCCGCAAGTCGGGATCGGGCGCGTTGTAGCTCAGCCGCAAGTCGCCAAGGTACTGGCCGACGGTCGCCTGGGTCGGCCCGGTGAAGCTCGAATCGGCGATGCCGCGGATGAACAGCTTGTTGCGCCCGCTGCCGAGGTAGGTCGAGGAGACCGTCGGCACGCGCTGGGTGATCTTCTCGGTGCCGCCGACCCCGCCGAACGTCAGCAGTTCGCCATCGATCAGGACGGCCTGACCGGGATAGTCGCTCAGCGGCACGTCGCGCTTGCTGCCGACGACGATGATCACGCCGGCCGGCGCCTCGGGCGGAGGTGCCGGAGGCGACGGCGGCACCTGCCTTTCGCTGCGGTTCGTGCGACGCGGCGGCGGGCTCGGCGCGGTCGCTCCAACGAGACGCCAGCCGTTGCGTCCGGCCGCGACCGCGCGTGCGCCCGCGTGGCGCGCGAGCCGTTCGACAGCTTGGGCGGCGGACAGCCGGCCGCGTATCGCCGGCACCCGGCGATTGGCCAGCGCGCTGTCGGTGATGACCACGCTCGAGTTGGTCTGGCGCGCGATCGCGGCGGCGGAATCGCCGGCGCGCCCGGCGGGGACGTCGACGGCGACGCCCTCGGCGAGCGCGGGCGTGCTGACGGCAAGCGCCGCCGCACCAATCCACCATCCCGTCCGCATCGCTACCGCGTCCCGATCTCCCACGCTGTGCCGTCGTACCGCACCGCGACCCCGAGCAAGTCACCAACGGTCCGTGGATCGCGTCGCACGCCGTCGAGCGCGATGCTGCCGGAAACCCGCTGATCGCCTGCTCCGGGCGAGGCTACGAACGCGGTGCCCGTCGCACGCGACAGCTCCGCGGCGATGTCCTCGAGCGACGCGTCCTGGAAAGTCAGGCGCCCCTGCAGCCACTCGCCGACCTGGTCAAGCGCCACCGGCGTTATCGCGTAGCTGCCCGCCGCCGCGTTGCGGGACAAGACCTGCCCTGGCGAGACCCGCGCGTTCTCCGCGCGCGGATTGAGCACGACGGCTCCTTCCGAGACCGCAACGCGCATGCCGGTCGCCGTGCGCGCCACGTCGAACACCGTGCCGACGTCGACGATCCTGTCATCCCCGACCTCGAGGGTGAACGGTGCCGAGGCATCGTGCTCGATGGTGAACAGCGCCTGGCCCTGCTCGAGCGACGCGGCTCGCCGATCGTCGCGATCGAGCACGATCCGCGAGCCGCCTGCGAGGGCGATCGTCCCGCCGCCGTCGAGCGCGACGATCCGCACTTCGCCGGGCGCGGTTTCGATCGTTTCGGTGCCGCCGCGCAACTGCCAGACGCCGAGCGCAGCGACACCGACCAGGACGAGCGACAAAGCGCCGCCGAGCCACCGGCGCCGGGCGGGCATGACAGGCTCGTCGTCGTTGCCGGCATCGGGCGCCGAAGGCAGCGCCACGGCTGCCTCGCCGACGGCGAAGACGACCTCGTCATAAGCGCGCGCATGGGCCGGGTCGCGCTCGAGCCAGTCGGTGAAGGCCTCCCAGTCGTCGAACGCGGGGTCGCCGGTCCGCACCGCCCAGGCGGCGGCTTCGTCACGCAATGCCTGATCATGCGTCATGGACGATGCCCTCTGCTGCCCCGAAGACGGAGTCGATCTGCTCAAGCCTCATCGATCCGCTCCTTCAGCGCGGCCAGCGCCGCGTAAGCGCGCCGCAAGTCGCTTTCCACGGTGCTCAGGCTGACCCCGAACTCCTCGGCCACGCGCCGCTGCGGGACCCCGTCGATCCGATGCCGGCGGAAGATCGCCGCAGGCCGCTCGCCGAGGTCGGCCAGCGTGCTCGCCACCAGTCGCGCGTGCTCGCGGCCGATCAGGTGGCGCTCGACCGACGGCGCGTCGGACACGCCCGGCGACGCCCCGTCATGCGCCTCGCTCCATGCATGCTCGCGGCGCTCCGCTTGGCGTGCCGAACGATAGCGGTCGATCATCAGTGTGTCGGCGACCCGGAACAGGTACGAGAGTGGCGAGGCGACCGGCCCGGTCCGGCCGGCGGCGATCTTCAGCCAGAGCTCCTGCAGCAGATCTTCGGCAGCATCGCCCGCTCCGCGTGCGGCGAGGAACCGCAGCAGGCGCTCGCGATGTGCGAGAAAGGCCGCCTCGAGGCCCGCGCTGGAACTGCTTTCCGACAATCGTGACCCGTATCCTCGTGGGGCGCCGAAATAGGCGGCTGCCGCAGGATTGGGAAGGGCACGCATGGGCTGGGGTGACGCTCCGAGGATAGCCCGGGGGCAAGGGGAGAGCGCGAGCGCCCTCCCCGCCACGGTCAGAACCGCAAGCCGATGCCGGCGATCACCTGGTGCCGATCCGAGCTCAGCTCGAGCCCCGGCGCGTCGTCGTCCATGCCCTCGAGCAGGTGCGAGCGATTGCCGAAGTCGGTGTAGACGTACTCGAGCTTGGCATAGAGGCTCTCGGTCAGGCCGAGCTCGACGCCGCCGCCGATGTGGAAGCCGTCCTGGCTTTCGGAGAACTTCTCGATCGGGTCCGCGTCGGCATCGTCGTCGTCGGTCACGTCGGCGTTGTAGGTCGTCTCGAACTTGCCGTTGGAATAGCCGCCCTTGACGTAGACCAGCGAGGTCTCGCCGACCGGCACGCCGGCACGCAGGCCGAGAGTGAAGGTGCGCTCGAGCTCGTTGCAGCCGAAATCGTCCTCGATCAGCTCGGCGCACATCTCGGCGTTCGACAGGTCCGCGCCGGCATAGGCGCCGACCACGAACGAGGACCCGATCTGGAAATCGTAGCCGATCTCGGCACCGAACGAGAGATTGCTGTCCTCGTCCGAAGCGACGAGGAGCTCGTCGCCGTCGACGTCCTCATCCTCGTCGGGATTGGGGAGGGTCGCGTTGGTCCCGACCTGCTCCCAGCCGAGGCGGCCCTCGATGCGGAAGCCGGAAAGATCCTGGGCCTGGGCCGGCACCGCCAGCAACGCTGCCACGGCGGTCGCGATCGTCACCTGATATTTCATGTCTTTTTCCGTCCTTTGTCGAACACAAGAAAGCAGGTCCGGCACCCGACCGCGGGGGGAGGGGGTGTGCCGGGAGCCGGACCTGGGCTGGAGCGGGTCGGACGCGGGGCCTCGCACGCGAGGCTCGCCATCCCTCACCGGCCAGCTCGACCTGAAGACGGAGACGCGGTGTCGGGACCTTGCCCGGCGCGACGATTTTGCGTTTTTCGGCGCACTCCGCGTCGACATTCACGGAGAAAAAGGACCGCGGCTGGTCCGACCAGCCGCGGTCCTGATGCGTCCGGCCGAGGTAGCACCCCGACCGGGCGGGGGGATCAGTAGTTCAGGCGGAAGCCGGCTTTGAAGGTTCGTCCGAACGGCGAGAAGATGATGCTGTTGCCGGTGCCGTGCGATCCCGGATTGAGCGGCGGCATCGTGTTGGTGACGTTGTCGACCCCGAGGAAGAACTGGGCCTCGCGGTCGTCGCCGAAGTGGACGCGGTACTGCCCGAGCAGGTCGAGGTAGGCGCGCGCGGGCACGTGGTTGGTATTCGAGCTGTTCACCGCGGATTCGACGTAACCCGGCTGCTCGGCGCCGATGAACGCGGCGTTGTAGAACCCCTCGTTGATGAACTTGCCGTGCACGTTGAGGCTGAAGTCGCCCTTGGTCCACGAAACCAGCCCGTCGAGCGTCAGGTCGGGGAGGCCCGGAGGGGTCCCACCACGCAGGCCGGTCTGCCCCGCCCGATTGGTCGGCCCGACCGCGTCGACGGTGATGAAGTCCATCACGTAAGTCGCCAGCAGGCGGGCGCTCAGGTCCTCGTCCTCGCCGAGCGGCTGGTTGTAGCTGACCTCGGCGTCGATGCCGCGGTTGATGAACTCGTTGACGTTCTGCAGCACGTCGCGAACCACGGTGATGCTGCCGTCGGGCCCGCGCGTGATCAGCGAGCAGCTCTGCTGGTCGCCCTGGTAGCAGCGCGTGGCGATGTTCTGCTGGCCGAGGGTGGCGATCGCGTCCTTCACCTTGATCTCGTAGTAGTCGACCGAGGCGCGGAACCGGTCGAGGAACCCGCCGGTCGGCTGCAGCACCACGCCGGCGGTGAAGGTGTCGGCGCGTTCGGGCTCGAGCTCGGGGTTCGAGCCGCTGAAGATCTGCGGGTTGACCTGCTGCCCGCCGCGCGCAGGATCGGTCAGGATGCCGCTGGCGACGGTCGTCGGGCCGTAGAGCTCGGCGACGTTGGGCGCGCGGATGTCGCGCGACTTGGTGGCGCGCAGGCGGATCGCCGGGATCGGCTCCCAGATCGCGCCGTACTTGTAAGTCGTGACCGACAGGCTCGAGCTCGGGAAGAAGTCGCTCGAGCGGCTGTAGTGGGTCCGGCGGATCGCGCCGTTGAGGCTCAGTTCGTTGGCGAAAGCCATATCGGCGAGGATCGGCAACTCGGCCTCGGCATAGCCTTCGGCGACTTCGATCTGGCCCGAGATCTGCGAGCCGTTGGCGGAGAAGAAGGCCAGGCTCTTCGACAGCGGATCGGCATCGCCCTTTACCGAATCGTTGCGGTATTCGAAGCCGGTGGCGACCTGGACGGTGCCCGCGGGCAGATCGAACAACCCGGCACGGATGTTGAACGCGGCGACGTGCTGGTCGGTCACCGCGGTCTGGAAACCGTCCTCGGTGACATAGGCCTTGGCCGCGTCGCTCGCCTGGTTGCCGAACGGATTGTAGGCGACGCACGCCGGATCGTCGTTGGTGGTCACGGCGTCGGCGTTGACCCGGCACACGGGTGCGCCGCCGGGCCCGGCCACCGCGTCGAGCGCGCGCAGCATCCGCGCGGTGATCGTGTGGTTCGAGACGTCGGTGCGGAAGTCGTTGCGGCCGTACTGGTAGTAGGCGTCCCATTCGATCGAATCGGTGATGTCGCCCCTGAGAGAGGCGACCACGCGGAACAGCTCGTTGTTGGTGGTGATCGCCGCGCGCCCGAGCTCGGCGAAGCCCTTGCCGAACTGGAACGAGGTCAGGCCGGCCGCAGTGAGCAGCGTCGGGATGTCGAGCGTCGGATCGGCCGAGCGCGGGATGAACGGGTTGTCGTTGCGGATCGTGATCGCGGTGTTGCGGTAGGTGGTGGCGCTGTATTCGGATTCGAGGTGGCCATAGTTGACCATCAGCGAGGCCTGCAGCGACGGCGTGATGTCCCAGTCGAGGTTGCCGGTGATCGCGTAGCGCTCGAGCGGCGAATTGAAGAACAGGTTCTTGAAGTAGATGTTCTGCCCCTGCCCCTCGCCGTAGAGCATGTAGAGGTTGTTCGACATCGCGCCGTACTGGAAGCGGCGCGGCGTGCCGTCGTCGGCGAAGGTGATGCCGTCGATCGGCCGCAGGACCGGGAACGTGCGGCCGGTGTAGGCGCTGCTCGGCGGGACGGTCACACCGTTGAAGGGCACGGTCGATGGGCGGATCGGGCCGAGGATATTGTTCGCCGGCATCCCGGTGAAGCCGGGGTTGCGGCCGAAGTTGAGCACTTCGGTGCGGCAGAACGGCCGCGCCTGGCAATCGCCGATGCCTTCGCTCCACTCGTACTCGCCGCCGATGACGAGGTGCAGGTTGTCGCCGATCGCGGTGCCGTAGGCGAGCGCGCCCGTGAGGGTTCCGTTGTCGCCGTACTTGGTGACGCTGCCCTGCCCGGTCGCCTTGAGGCCGGTCAGGTTGTGATCGAGGATCAGGTTGACCACGCCCGCGACCGCGTCCGAGCCGTATTGCGCCGAGGCGCCGCCGGTGACGACTTCGGCGCGCTGGAGCAGGATCGACGGGATCATGTTGGTGTCGACGGTTGCCTGGGTGGTCGACGGCACGAAGCGCTTGCCGTCGACCAGCGTGAGCGTGCGCACCGCGCCGAGCCCGCGGAGGTCGAGCATGCGGCCGCCGACGTAGCCGCCCGCCGGGGCGAGCTCGCCGCTGGCCGGCGAGGCCGACGCACGGAAGGCGGGCACTTCGTTGAGCGCCTCGGCGACATTGGCCAAACCGCGCTGCTCGAGCCGTTCGCCGCCGAGCACGGTCACCGGCGAAGGTGCCGAGAAGCCGCCGCCCAGCCGCGTGCCGGTGACGACGATCTCGGCGGAGTTCTGATCGCTTGCGCCGTCCGCTTCGGTCTGCCCGTCGTCCGGCGTGGCCGCGGGCTCGGAAGCCTGCGCCTCCTGCGCATGCGCGCTGCCGGCGGCCATGATGAACAGGAGGCCGAGCGCGATTGTGCTGGCTCCGGACCGGACATGATTCTTGATCGCCGACATCAGCGCGTTTCCTCTCCTGGTCGCGACGCGTTTTTCGCGTCTGCGAATCGCAGCCTCCGCTGCCGTTAGATACTATGCTATCTAAATTGGAAGAATGCTATCCTTTGCCTGACGGCCAGACAATGAATTTTTTATCGCTGCATTATCAGTATGATATTGCGCTCATCGCTTACCAAAGGGTCTCAAGGCACGTTGACACCACCCAGGAAAAATAGGTAACTTGCTATCAAATTTGCGCTCCGGTGGAATCGAGAGTGCGCGAAGGAGGAGAGCGAGCAGCATGGCCGAAAGCCCGCCGGACCGTCCGGCGACTCAGAGCGTCGAGCGCAGCGAGGAGCGCATCCTCACCTCCGACCTGTTCGAGACGCGCGATCGCGTCTTCGCCTCGCGCAACGGTGCGGGGACCTTTCACGAACCGGCGCGCGAACTTCCCGTCTATCATTCGTGCGACGTGCTGGTGGTCGGCGGCGGCCCCTCGGGCACGGCCGCAGCGTGGGCTGCCGCGAAAGCCGGCGCCGACGTCATGCTGCTCGAGCGCTACAACCACCTCGGCGGGCTCTCGACCGGTGGGCTGGTGATCTGGATCGACCGGATGACCGACTGGGACGGCAACCGCGTGATCCGCGGCTTTGCCGAGGCGGTGCTCGACCGCCTGCCGCCCGAAGGCATTGCCGGACCGCAGCCCGAGCTGTGGGGCTCGCGCGAGGCCGAGCATGCCGGCTACTGGGCGCCGCGCACCTCGGCATTCCACGGCATCGTCGCCTATGCCCCGACGATCGACCCCGAACGGCTCAAGCTGCTCTCGCAGGAGATGCTGATCGAGGCCGGCGTGCGGCTCGCCTTCCATGGCTGGGCCGCGGTGCCGATCGTCGAAGGCGGCTGCGTCAAGGGCGCGCTGTTCGAAAGCAAGATGGGCCGCCAGGCGGTCATGGCCAAAGTGGTGATCGACGCGACCGGCGACGGCGACATGTTCGCCCGCGCCGGCGCCCATTTCGATAGCGACATCGAGCCTGCCGACACCCACCACGCGATGAACACCGCGTTCCTGCTCGGCGGCGTCGACATGAACCGGTGGATCGATTTCCGCACCGGCCGGCCGCAGGACTACCAGGCGCTTATCGCCAAAGGGCGTGCCGAGCTCGGCTTCTTCCAGGCGCCGTACGTCTCGTGGCGCGACGACATCGCGCTGTTCATGGGGCCGCGCCAGACCGGCCTGTCGGCGCTCGACATCGACGAGCAGACCGAGGTCGAGGTGCGCTCGCACCGCTTCATGGCGAGCCACTGCGAATTCTTCCGCGCCCACGGGCCGGGCTTCGAGGACGCCTACATGCTGCAGAGCGCGCCACAGCTCGGTGTGCGGCACACGCGGCGGCTGGTCGGCACCGGCCGGGTCGAGCGCGCGCAGTGGAGCGATGGCGTCGCGCTGCCCGACGAGATCGGCGTCAGCCCTTCGGTCTCGCCCAAGTTCCCGGTGATCTCGGTGCCTTACGGCGCGCTGGTGCCGCGGCGGCTCGACGGGCTGCTCGCCTGTGGCCGGCACGTCTCGTGCGACGCCAACTCGCACGGCTTCCTGCGCGAGATCCCCCAATGCTGGCTGACCGGCCAGGCCGCCGGCGCTGCCGCCGCGCTCGCGGTCAGGGCCGGCGTGCAGCCGCGCGCCGTCGACGTAGCCGAACTGCAAGCCGTGCTGCGTGAGCAGGGCGCCTACGTCCGCGAAGCACCGCCACCGTTCGCCGCCACCGGAACGACGGGCGCCTGAGCGCCGCACCGACAACCAGGAGAGGAACACATGGCCCAACTGCGCAGTCTCGCCGCCAACTCGCCCACCCGCCGGTCGCACTGGCTCGCCCTCGGCCTGACCGAGGACGACATGGCCAAGCCGAAGATCGCGGTGGTCAACAGCTCGTCCGAGCTCGCGGTGTGCTTCGCGCATCTCGATGGCGTGGCGAAAGTGGTCAAGGAGGCGATCCGTGCCGCGGGCGGCGTGCCGTTCGAGGTCCGCACCACCGCTCCGTCGGACTTCATCACCGGGGCGAACAAGTCGGGCAGCTACATCCTCGCCGGGCGCGACATCGTCACCCACGATATCGAGGTCCAGGTCGAGGCGGCGCTGCTCGACGGCATGGTCTGCCTGACCTCCTGCGACAAGACCCCGCCGGGTCACCTGATGGCGGCCGCGCGGCTCAACATCCCGACGATCCTCGTGATCGGCGGCTACCAGGCCTCGGGCATGATCGGCGACGATCACATCGATCTCGAGGACCTGTGGTCGGGCACGATCGGCGAGCGCTTCGGCAAGCAGTCCAAGCACTCGGTCGAGGACATGATCCCGCAGGCGGTGCGCGGCCCGGGCGTCTGCGCGGGCATGGCGACCGCCAACACCATGCACTGCGTGGTCGAGGCGCTCGGCATGTGCATCCCGGGATCGGCGCCGGTGCGCGCCAACAGCGAGAAGATGTTCGACAAGGCGCGCGAGGCGGGCCGTCGCATCGTCGAGATGGTCCACGAGGATCTGAAGCCGCGCCAGATCCTGACCGAGGCGGCGTTCCGCAACGCCGCGGCGATGACGCTCGCCGTGTCGGGCTCGATCAACGCGATCAAGCACCTCCAGGCGACCGCGGTCGAGGCCGGGACCGACGTCGACCTGTTCGCGATCTGGGAAGAGATGGGCCGCAAGGTGCCGGTGCTGAGCGCGGTCAGGCCGAACGGCCCGGTGCGCATCGAAGGGTTCGAGGACGCCGGCGGAGCCGCGGCGATGCTCAAGCGGCTCGCTCCGGTGATCGACACCGGTGCGATGACCTGCATGGGCACGCCGCTCGCCGAAGTGATCGCGGCGACGCCCGACGGCGATGCCGAGATCATCCGACCGCTCGACAATCCGGTGTCCGAAGGGCCGTCGATCGTGATCCTCAAGGGCTCGCTCGCGCCGGCCAGCGCGGTGGTCAAGCTCGGGATCCGCGATCCCAAGCGGCCCGAGCAGTTCGAAGGCCCGGCGCACGTGTTCGATGACGGCGCGACGCTGTTCGACGCGATCGAGGCCGGCGCGATCAAGGCCGGCGAGGTGGTGATCCTGCGCGGCCAGGGCCCGAAGGGCGGCCCGGCGATGGGCGGCGGCGCATCGCAGGTGCTGTTCGCGATCGACGCGGCCGGGCTTGCGCGCGAGGTGGCGTTCGTCACCGACGGCCAGCTTTCGGGGCTGTGCCTCAAGGGGCTGACGATCGCCGAAGTCTCGCCCGAGGCGGTCGACGGCGGGCCGCTCGGGAAGGTGCGCAATGGCGACACCGTGGTGATCGACGTCCACGCACGGCGGCTCGACCTCCTGGTCGATGACGCCGAGCTGGCGGCGCGCCCGGTCGAGGCCCGGCCGCTGTCGGCAAATCCGACCGGCTACCTCGAGCTCTATCGCCGCGACGTGCGGCCGATGGCGCAAGGTGCCGTGCTGATCCACGAGCCGGCGCGCGCGGAGTAGCGCCGGCATGAGCGCCCCGGTGCGGATCATCGATGTCGCCCGCGTGATCGACGAGCGCAAGCTCGACCGGTTCAACTATGGCCTGATCGTGCTGTCGTGGTTCATCACCGTGTTCGACGGGTTCGACATGATGATGATCGGCTTCACCGCGCCGTACATGCGCGATGCGCTGAAGCTCGACGAGATCCAGCTCGGCCATATTTTCTCGGCCGGAATCTTCGGCATGATGCTCGGCGGGTTCCTGTTCGCCTACATCGGCGACCGCATCGGACGGCGGCGGACGATCGTGACCACCGCGTTCGTGTTCGGCTTCCTCACGCTCGCGACCGCGCTGGCGCGCGATTACGAGACGCTGCTGGTCCTGCGCTTCCTCGACGGGCTCGCGATCGGCGGCATGCTCCCGCTCGCCTGGGCGCTCAACATCGAGTTCGTGCCGGCGCGCATGCGCTCGACGGTGATCACCGTGATCATGATGGGCTACAGCCTCGGCAGCGCGCTCGCCGGCCCGGTGACCGTGTGGTTGGCACCGCAGCACGGCTGGCAAGCGGTGTTCGTGTTCGGCGGCGTCGGCTCGCTCGTCTGCGCCACCGCACTCGTGCTATTCCTGCCGGAATCGATCCGCTTCCTGACCAGCAAGCGCCGCCGGCCCGACCTGATCGCGGCGCGGCTGAACAAGCTCAGCCCGGAGCTCGAGGCCAGCCCCACCGACCAGTTCGTGCTCGGCGACGAGCCGCCCGATCTCGGCAACTTCACGGTCGGCAAGCTGTTCGAGGGGCGCCTCACGATCCTCACCCCGCTGCTGTGGATCGGCTACATCGCCAGCACGCTGGCAGTCTACTTCAACTCGAACTGGGGCCCGATCGTCTACGAGGACCTCGCCTTCGATCGCGATACCGCGGCCTATGCGGCGTCTTTCTCGGGCTTCATGGGAGCGATGCTCGGCCTCGCGCTGATGCGCTTCACCGATCGCAAGGGCCCGTTCGCAGTGGCCTTCTATCCGCTGCTCGCAGCACCGGTGCTGCTCGTGGTGGGGCTGGTGCCGATGAGCCAGGCCTTGTTCCTGCCGTTGTCGATCCTCGCGGCGATGCTGGTCAGCGGCGGGCACTTCGGCATCCTGTCGATCGCGAGCGTGTTCTACCCGAGCGCGATCCGCGCCAACGGTGGCGGCTGGGCGACCTCGGTGGCCAAGATCGGCGGCATCCTGGGCCCGATCATCGGCGCCTACGTGCTCGCGAGCGGGCTGCCGATCGTGCGCAGCTTCGCGCTGCTCGCGCTCTGTCCCGCGATCCTGGTGATCTGCGCCATCGGCATCGGTCTCGTCGTTCGGCGGAGCGATTCCACGCCCGCGGTTGCCGCCGCTCCGGTCATGGCGTCATGAAACGGGCACAACCCATTTCATGTGCTACAGTCGGTGCGGGGGAATTGTGATGCAGGGGAGGCGGAAAGGATGAGCGACCAGCAGAAGCGTCGCGTCGGGTCACGGTCGAACTACAAGCGCGGCCCGCAAGCCGCGCGGGCCGACGACGGCGACCTGCTGCTCAAGGCGCAAGTCGACCGCATCGCCGGCGACGCGCCTGAAGCCGACGAGCGCCATCTGCGCGCCTTTCGCGCGCTGTTTCCCGAAGAGACCGACGACTACGACCATTTCCGCATGACGCGGGCGATCGTCACCGTCGCGCGGCGCTGGCGCAAGCTGGCCAACGAGCGGATCAAGCCGCTCGGCCAGACGATGTCGCGGTGGGAGACGCTGTTCCTCGTCGCCTTCACCGAGCGAGACGTGACCCAGAGCGAGCTCGCGCGGCTGATGTCGGTCGAAGGGCCGACGATGGTCCGCACGCTCGACGTGCTCGCGCGCGATGGGCTGATCGAACGGCGCCAGAGCGAAGCCGACGCGCGCGCGACGATCAATCGCATCACGCCCAAGGGGATGGCGGCGATCGGCGAGATCATGACGATCTCGAACCGGCTGCGCTCCGAGGTGCTGGCCGACATCGACCAGAGCGACCTCGAAACGACGCTCAAGGTGATGCATCGCATCCTGCACAAGCTCGAAGACTTGCGGGTGCGGTAGAGCTCGAGAGAAGGAGAGACGGATGGTTGCGCTGACCGAAGCGGAGCGCGCGATGCTCGACGGCGAGAGCGGCGCGGCGGTGGCCAAGGCGATGGACCTGCTCGTGCGCTACGCCGATGCGCTCGGCGCCGAACGGTTCGTCGAGACCAACAACGTGGCCGGCGTGCCGGGCTCGTCGACGCCGTGGCTCAAGGAATACTACAAGGCCGACGGCGGCGACTATCGCGCGGTGTTCTCGCGCTTCGACCTCGATTCCGACGAAGTGGTCGACGTGCCGCGGATGAACGCGTTCTCGTGCCACCTGCAGGGCGGCATGGACCCCGAGCTGTGGCGCGAGCAGGGCATGAGCGAGGCGCAGCACGACAACTTCACGTACGACGAGGGCCAGGTCGCCGCGCACGGCATCCAGGTGATGAAGACCTGCACGCCCTACCTCGCCGGCAACGTGCCGGTCATGGGCGAGCACTGCGCGTGGATGGAGAGCTCCGCGGTGGTGTTCTGCAACTCGGTGATCGGCGGGCGGACGAACTGCGAAGGGCGTGAATCGACCTCGGCGGCGATGCTGGCGAAACGCATTCCCGACTGGGGCTTCCATCGCGACGAGTTTCGCCGCGGGCAGCATTCGGTGCGCGTCGAGGTCCCGGTCGACGACATCTTCGAATGGGGCATGCTCGGCTACTTCACCGGCGACGCGGTGCAGGACACGATCCCGGTGCTCGAAGGCGCGATCTCCTCTGCGAGCCTCATTCGCCACAAGCATTTCGGTGCCGCCTCGGCCTCGTCGGGCGGAGTCGAGATGTACCATATGGTCGGCATCACCCCCGAAGCGCCGAGCGCGGAGGCGGCGTTCGGCGGGGCCCGGCGGGGCGAGACCTTCGTCTACGACGCGGCCGCGCGGCGGCGGACATACGAGCAGCTCAACAGCGTCGGCTCGAACACGCAGGTCGACTTCGTCATGCTCGGCTGCCCGCATTATTCGATCGAGCAGATCGCCGAAGCCGCGCGGCTGATCGAGGGCCGCCGCGTCTCGGCCAACTCGGCGCTGTGGATCTTCACCTCGCGTGCGGTGAAGGCGACCGCCGACGCGAGCGGCTATTCGCGGATCCTCACCCAGGCCGGCGCGCACCTGATGACCGACACCTGCTCGTCGATCAGCCAGGCCGTGCCGCCGGGCACGCGCGTGGCGGCGCTCGATAGCGCCAAGCAGGTCCATTACCTGCCGGCGATCATGGGGATCGAGGGCTGGTACGGCACCACCGCCGAGTGCATCGACGCGGCATGCACCGGGACATGGAACGGGAGGCTCGCGGCATGAGCGACATCGAGGTCCAGACGCGGCCGATCGTGCTCACCGGGCGCAAGGTCGTCGGCGGTGTCGCCGAGGGCGAAGCGCTGGTGACGCACGAGACGATCTCCGGCTGGGGCGGCGTGCAGGCGATGACCGGCACCGTCATCGAGAGCCGGCACGAACTCAAGGGTGTGAGCTTTGCCGGAAAGGTGCTGGTGTTCCCCGGCGCCAAGGGCTCGTCGGGCTGGTCGGGCGTGTTCCACACCGCACGTCTCGCCGGCAGCGCGCCGCTGGCGATGGTGTTCACGACCATGACCACCAAGGTCGCGCTCGGCTGCGTGGTCATGCGCGTGCCTTCGGTGACCGACTTCGACCGCGATCCGCTCGAGCTGATCGAGACCGGCGACTGGGTCCGCGTCGATGGCGACGCGGGCACGGTCACGATCTGGAAAGGCGGCGCCCGGCCCGGCTGAGCGGGCTAGCCGGCGACAGCGGCGCGGTTCTCCATCGCGATGCCGTAGTCGCGCACATAATCGCCGAGCTCGTCGAGCACGCGGCCCGGGCTGAGGCCGAACTCCTCGAGGCTGTATTCGTGCGGTCGGCGCTTCAGCGCGGCGGTGCGCTGCTGATAGGCTTCCATCGCCGGCAGCGCGGGTTCGAGCTCGAGCCCGAGGAAGCGATAGACGCGCGCCATCGCCCCGCGCCAGTCGCGTTCCATCTCCTCGTAGTGGATGTCGATCTGGCGGTCCGCGGGGATGTCGCGCCGGGCTTCGTGGGCGCGCTCGATCTGCAGCCGGGTCTTGCGCAGCCACTCGCGACCGACGCGCCCGGGAATCGCGTGATCCGAATAGATCACGGTCTGGTTCCACGCGAGCGAGGCGGCGCTGCCGACTACCGCCAGCGGATCGCGGTGGGTGAAGATCAGCCGCGCGTCGGGAAAGGTCGCCATGAGCACCGGCAGGTCGAGCATGTGCTGCGGGGTCTTGAGCACCCACGGGCGCAGGCTGGAGGCTTGCTGCGACCAGCCGATCAGCTTGAGCAGCCGTGCCATCTGCCGATAGGCGGGCGTCGGGTCCTGCTGCTCGCACCAGCGGGTGTAGCTCGGCACCCACCACTGCGCGTCGTGCTTGGTGCTCCAGAAGCTGTGCACCAGCAGGCCAAGTTCCTCCTCGGGCTCCATCGGCCCGGTCGGGTGGATCGTCAGCGTGCGCGGGTTGGCAAGGCGCGCGACGCGCATGATGCGCGATGCAAGCGTGACGCGGAAGTCGGGCCCGCCGGGGACGAACTCGGGGCGCGGCACCGGACTGATCGTCTCGAAGCTGCGCAAGTGGGTGAAGCGGTGATCGGCGGCGAGCAGCCGATGCATCCGTGTGGTGCCCGAGCGCATCGGACCGACCACGATCACCGGATGCGGCAGTGGCCGCGCGAGGATCTCGGGGTGCTGCGCGAACCACTTCTCGGCGCGCAGCCGGTCGTGCAGCATCTTCTCGATCTGCGCCCGCGCCGACCATTCGCCGGCCGGATTGAGCCGCGCCTCGCTGCGGATCGAATCGAGCAGCACGTCGAGCGGCTGCTCGAACCAGCGATCCTGGCCGAAATCCTCGAGGCCCGTGTAATCGCGGGCGCGGGCGAAAAGAGTATCCTTCTCGAGTTTGGGCGTATCCGCGAGGCCGACCTTGCGCCCCGCCCGCATCGCCACATTCATCGTATCGATGAAGCGCGTCCGCCGCGGCGGGAGAAGGGTTTCTTCGGTCAAGTCGACTTGTCCCGGTGCGGCTGGATAGAATGAAAGTGACAAGATTACCCGTGGCTTGCAAGGCAGTTCCCGGCCCTAGGGTGTCGCCGCCGGATTACTTGGGGGCGCACCCGATCCTGGGCCGGCTTGCCAGCCGCGCAGGACATGCATAGGGCCGCGACCATGCACGACATGCGCGCCATCCGCGAGAACCCGCAAGCTTTCGACGCCGGCCTCGCCCGGCGCGGGGCGGAGCCGGCATCGGCCCGGATCCTCGAGCTCGACGAACGCCGCCGGTCGGTGATGAAGCAGGTCCAGGAAGGACAAGCCCGGCGCAACGAGGCGTCCAAAGCCATCGGCGCGGCGATGGGCAAGGGCGACACCGCAACCGCCGAAGCGCTCAAGGCCGAAGTGGCCGGGCTCAAGGACACGCTGCCCACGCTCGAGGACGAGGATCGCGCACTCGGCGCCGAGCTCGACGCGCTCCTCGCCGCGCTGCCCAATATCCCCTCGGACGAAGTGCCCGCCGGTGAGGATGAAACCGGCAATGTCGAGGTTTCGCGCTGGGGTCAGCAGCGCAACTTCGCATTCGACGCGAAGGAGCACGCCGACCTCGGTCCGGCGCTCGGGCTCGACTTCGAGACCGCGGCGGCGATGTCGGGTGCGCGCTTTGCGTTCCTGCGCGGACCGATGGCGCGGCTGCATCGGGCGCTGGCGCAGTTCATGCTCGACTTCCAGACGGGGACGCGCGGCTACACCGAATGCGCGCCGCCGCTGCTGGTGCGCGACGAGGCGGTCTACGGCACGGGGCAACTGCCCAAGTTCGCCGACGACCTGTTCCGCACCACCGACGGCCGCTGGCTGATCCCGACTGCCGAGGTCTCGCTGACCAACTCGGTGCGCGAGCAGATCCTCGACGATCTGGGGCAACCGATCCGCCTGACCGCCCTCACCCCATGCTTCCGCTCGGAAGCCGGCGCGGCGGGCAAGGACACGCGCGGGTTCATCCGCCAGCACCAGTTCGAGAAGGTCGAGCTGGTGACGATTTGCCGGCCCGACGACTGGCAGGCCGAGCACGAGCACATGGTCCGCTCGGCCGAGCTGGTGCTCGAGGCGCTCGAGTTGCCGTACCGGCGGATGCTGCTGTGCGCGGGCGACATGGGCGCGACCGCGAAGAAGACCTACGATCTCGAGGTATGGCTGCCGGGCCAGGGCGCATATCGCGAGATCAGCTCGGTTTCGTGGTGCGGCGACTACCAGGCGCGGCGGATGAACGCGCGCTACCGGCCCGAAGGGCAGAAGGGCACCGCATTCGTGCACACGCTCAACGGCTCGGGCCTCGCGGTCGGGCGCACGCTGGTGGCGGTGCTCGAGAACTACCAGCAGGAGGACGGCAGCGTCACGGTTCCGTCCGCTCTCGCGTCCTACATGGGCGGTGTCACCGAGCTGAGGCCTTGATGCGCATCCTGCTGACCAACGACGACGGCATCCACGCTCCGGGGCTCGCGGTGCTCGAGGCGATCGCCGCCAAGCTGTCGGACGACGTCTGGGTCTGCGCGCCGGCCGAGGAGAACTCGGGCGCCGGGCACTCGCTGACGCTGCACCTGCCGGTGCGGTTGCGCGAGCACGGGCCGAAGCGCTTCTCGGTCACCGGCACGCCGACCGACGCGGTCAACCTCGCGCTGCGCAAGCTGTTCGTCGACCGCAAGCCAGACCTTGTCATCTCGGGGATCAACAACGGCGAGAACCTCGCCGACGACGTGACCTATTCGGGCACGATCTCGGCGGCGATGGAAGGCGCGCTCGCGGGCATTCCGGCGGTGGCGCTGAGCCAGGCCCTGCGCGACGCCGGGCACGGATTCGCGCCGGCCGAAGCCTGGGCGGCCAAGGCGCTTGCGCCGCTGCTCGACCTGCAGATGGCCAAGCGCACGGTGGTCAACGTGAACTTCCCCGCCGTCGCGCCCGAGGCGGTCAAGGGCATCCGCGTGGTCCGCCAGGGCTTCCACGACTATGCGCGCGGCTCGCTGGCCGAAGCGGTCGATCCGCGCGGACGGCCATACTTCTGGTTCGGGCTGCAGGACGTCGAGCACACGCTCGACCACGGCACCGACCTCGAGGCGGTCAACGAGGGCTATATCGCGATCACCCCGCTGCAGCTCGACCTCACGCATCACGCCTCGATCGGCAACCTCGCGGAGCGCTACGCCGCGTGAGGACCCTGGCCCTTCCGCTGGCAGCCCTGCTGCTGATCGCGGCGGGCGACCCGAAGACCGAGACCGAGCACGTGGTCGAGCCCGGCGAGACGCTGCGCGGCATCGCCAATCGCGCCGAGGTGCCGCTGGTGGTGATCGCCGAGGCCAATGGCCTAGCCCAGCCTTACGCGATCCGCAGCGGGCAGAGGCTGGCGATCCCGCGCCAGCGCACTCATACGGTCAAGCGCGGCGAGACCGGGTTCGGCATCGCCTACCACTACGGCGTGCCGTTCCGCGACATCGCGCTGGCCAACAGCCTCGACGACAAGGGCACGGTGAAAACCGGCCAGCGGCTGATCATTCCCGCGGTCATGCCCGCGCGCGCGCCGACAGCGGAGCCGGGCACGCCCTACTTCGCCCGCCCACACGACGGCGATGTGCTGCTCGGCTGGCGCCGGCGGCCCGACGGCGGCGGGCACGACGGGATCGACTTCGCGCTCGCGCCAGGCGACATGGTCCGCGCCGCGGCCGGCGGCACCGTGCTCGTCGCCGACGAGAGCGACGACCGGTTCGGCCGGCTGGTGGTGATCGACCACGGCAACGGCTGGCAGAGCGCCTACGGCCACCTCTCGCGGATCACCGTGGCCAAGGGCGACACGGTCACCGCGGGCGAACGCATCGGCCTCGGCGGCCAGGCCGGCGACGCCGAGCGGCCCGAGCTGCACTTCGAGATCCGCCACGGCGGCGCGCCGGTCGACCCGGCGCCGCTGTTGCGGCTGGGCCGTGACTAACCCGCTGCGCAAGGCCGAGATGGCCGCGGCCCGCGCCGGGCGCTTCACGCCGTTGCGCCGCGCGGTCAAGCTGCCGGTATGGGGCGACATCGGCTTGCGGCTCAGCGCGGTGCTGCTGCTGGTGTCGATCGTCGTGCTGATCCACTGGTTCGGCCGCGAGGGACTGCACGACAGCCACGACGGGCAGATCAGCTTCCTCGACGTGGTCTATTTCACGATGATCTCGATCACCACCACGGGGTTCGGCGACATCGCCCCGGTGAGCGACCACGCGCGGCTCGTCGAAGCGGTGATCGTCACGCCGATCCGCGTGCTGGTGCTCTTCATCTTCGTCGGCGCGGCTTATACCTATGTCATCAAGCGCGGTTGGGAGAAGTGGCGCATGGCGCGGATCCAGGAGAAGCTCGCGGACCACATCGTGGTGCTCGGCTTCGGCGTGTCGGGCTCGGAGGCGGTGTGCGAGCTGATCGCGCGCGGCACCGATCCGCATTGCATCGTGGTCATGGACCTCGACCCCGAGCGGCTCGCGGTGGCCGAGGAGATGGGCTGCAACGTCATCGAGGCCGACGCGACGCGCGACGAGAACCAGCTCGCCGTGCGGATCGACAAGGCGCGCACGGTGCTGGTCTCGGCCGGGCGCGACGACGCCTCGATCCTGATCGTGCTGACCGCGCGGCACCTCGCCCCTGGGGTGCCGATCAGCGTGGTCATCCGCACCGGCGACAACGAGCTGCTGGCCAAGCAGGCCGGCGCCGACAACGTGATCAACCCGGTGCGCTTCACCGGGCTGCTGCTCGCGGGCAGTGCGCA
>CBHWED010000027.1:0-21909 GCA_966112795.1 uncultured bacterium | reverse complement strand
GGACCGCGGCGCGATGGATCATGCGGATCATGCGATGGCCGAGGGCCCGGTCGCGGCTTCGGGCACCTCGCGCTTGCCGCAGGCCGAGGGGATGATGCCGGGAGTGCATTTCGACCTCGGCGGCGGGTGGAGCGGGATGGCGCACGGCTATGCCTGGAGCATCTACACCGACCAGGGCGGGCCGCGCGGCGACGACAAGCTCTACGTCCAGTCGATGGCGATGCTCATGGCCGAGAAGGATTTCGGCGGGACACGGCTGCAGCTGCGCTCGATGATGAGTGCCGAGCCGCTGATGGGCGACCGCGGCTATCCGCTGCTGTTCGCCACCGGCGAGACCGCGGGCGGCGCGCCGCTGGTCGACCGGCAGCATCCGCACGATCTGTTCATGGAGCTCGCGGCGCGGGTCGACGGCGATGTCGGGGAGGGGACGCGCGCGTTCGCCTATGCCGGGCTCGTCGGCGAGCCGGCGCTCGGGCCGCCGGCGTTCATGCACCGGGCCTCGGCCAGGCTGAACCCCGAGGCGCCGATCAGCCATCACTGGTTCGATTCGACGCACATCACGTTCGGGGTGGTGACCGCGGGTGTCGCCGGGAAGGCTTGGCAGGTCGAGGCCTCGGCGTTCCGCGGCGAGGAGCCCGACGAGAACCGCTGGGACATCGAGACCCCGCGGCTCGACAGCTGGAGCGTGCGGGCGACGCTGACCCCGTCGCCGAACTGGGCGGCGCAAGTCAGCTACGGCCGGCTCGAGCAGCCCGAGGCGATGCACCCGGGCGTCGACGAGGCGCGGACGACCGCGAGCGTGCATTACAACTCGGGCCACGGGCTCGCCGCGACGGCGGCGTTCTCGGCCAAGGACCGGCTGCCCGGGCCGACGCTGACCGCGTGGCTGGCCGAGGCCAACTGGAACCTGACCGAGCACCACACGCTGTTCGGGCGGATCGAGACCGTCGAAAACGACGAGCTCTTCCCCGACCACGACGACCCGCTGCACGACCGGGCGTTCCGGGTGACCAAGGTCCAGGCCGGCTATGCCTACACCCTGCCGGTCGGGCCGTTCGGGCTCTCGCTGGGCGGCAGCCTCGCCGCGTTCGCCAAGCCGGTGGCGCTCGACGCGGTCTATGGCGACAACCCGCTCGGCTATACGCTTTTCGCCAAGCTGACGCTGGGACGCTGAGCCGTGGTCGCCGATTGTCACGCGCATCACGCGCATCATCGCCCGGCGCCCCCGGCCGAGCTCGCCGCGGGCACGATCTGGACTTGCCCGATGCATCCGGAGATCCGCCGCGACGGACCCGGCGATTGCCCGATCTGCGGCATGGCGCTCGAGCCGCTGGTCCCGACGCTCGACGACGCGCCCAATCCCGAGCTGGCCGACATGACCCGCCGGTTCGCGGTCTGCGCGGTGCTCTCGGTGCCGCTGCTGGTGCTGACGATGGGCGCCGAGCTGACCGGATGGGAGCCGCTGCCGATGCGCGCTTCGGTCTGGCTGCAGCTCGCGCTCGCCAGCGTGGTCGTGCTGTGGGGCGCGGCCCCGTTCTTCCGCCGCGGCTGGGCTTCGCTGGCGAACCGTAGCCTCAACATGTTCACGCTGATCGCGATCGGCGTCGGCGCGGCGTACCTGTTCAGCCTCGTCGCGACGCTCGCGCCGGGGCTGTTCCCGCCGGCGGCGCGGACGATGGGCGGCATGGTCCCGGTGTACTTCGAGGCCGCGGCGGTGATCACCACGCTGGTGCTGCTCGGGCAAGTGCTCGAGCTGCGCGCGCGCTCGGCCACCGGGCGGGCGATCCGCGCGCTGCTCGGGCTCGCGCCGACGACAGCGCGGCGGGTGCGCGCCGACGGTTCGGACGAGGACGTGCCGCTCGAGGCGATCGCGGTCGGCGACACGCTGCGCGTGCGGCCGGGCGAGAAGGTGCCGGTCGACGGACTGGTGATCGAGGGGCACTCGTCGGTCGACGAGTCGATGATCTCGGGCGAACCCGTGCCGGTCGAGAAAGGCGCGGGCGACAAGGTCACCGGGGCGACGGTCAACGGCACCGGAGCGCTGCTGATGAAGGCCGAGCGGGTCGGCAGCGAGACCATGCTGTCGCGGATCGTGCACATGGTCGCCGAGGCGCAACGCAGCCGCGCGCCGATCCAGGCGATGGCGGATACGGTCTCGGGCTGGTTCGTGCCGGCGGTGATCGGCGCCGCAGCGCTGACCTTCGCCGCGTGGCTGCTGCTCGGGCCCGAGCCGCGGCTGAGCCATGCGCTGGTCAATGCGGTGGCGGTGCTGATCATCGCCTGCCCGTGCGCGCTCGGGCTGGCGACGCCGATGTCGATCATGGTCGGCACCGGGCGCGGGGCGAGCGCGGGCGTGCTGGTGCGCAACGCCGAGGCGCTCGAGGTGACCGAGCGGATCGACACGCTGGTGGTCGACAAGACCGGGACGCTGACGCTCGGGCGGCCGGCGCTGGTCGCGGTGGTGCCGGCGAAGGGCTTTGCCGAGGACGAGGTGCTGCGGCTGGCGGCCTCGCTCGAGCGCGGCAGCGAGCATCCGCTGGCCGCCGCGATCGTCGCCGGTGCGAAGGCGCGCGGGGTCGCGGTGCCGGACAATGCGGACTTCGCCTCGCACACCGGGCGCGGGGTGACCGGGACGGTCGAGAGCCGCGCGGTCGGGCTCGGCAACCTTGCCTTGATGGAGCAGCTCGGAGTCGATGCGGCGGCGCTCGTCGCCAGGGCGGACGCGCTGCGCGGCGACGGGCAGGGGGTGATGTTCGCCGCGCTCGACGGCCGGCTCGCGGGGCTCGTGGTCGTCGCGGACCCGGTCAAGGAGAGCGCGGTCGAAGCGGTCGCGGCGTTGCAGCGCGACGGCGTGCACGTGGTCATGCTGACCGGGGACAACCGGCGCACTGCCGAGGCGGTCGCGCGCAAGGTCGGGATCGACGAGGTGCTGGCCGACGTGCTGCCCGAGCAGAAGCAGGCCAAGGTCGAGGCGCTCAAGGCCGCGGGCCGGCGCGTCGGCATGGCCGGCGACGGGATCAACGACGCGCCGGCGCTGGCCGCGGCCGACGTCGGCATCGCCATGGGCACCGGAACCGACGTGGCGATGGAGAGCGCCGCGGTGACGCTGGTCAAGGGCGACCTCGCCGGGATCGTCCGCGCGCGGCGGCTGAGCCGGGCGACGATGCGCAACATCCGCCAGAACCTGTTCTTCTCGTTCGTGTTCAACGCCGCCGGGATTCCGCTCGCGGCCGGAGCGCTCTACCCCTCGACAGGCCTGCTGCTGAGCCCGATGGTGGCCGGGGCGGCGATGGCATTGAGCTCGGTCGCGGTGATCGGCAACGCGCTGCGGCTGCGCACGGTACGGCTATGAACCCGACGATGGGCCAGCGTTCAGCGCCGATGCATCGCCGGAGGAAGACGATACTGGTCCAGCAAAGGATTGCGCTCATGAAACCACTTTCGAGGCTTGTTTCGCTCGCCGCCGCGCTCGCCGTGGCCGTCGCGAGCCCGGCGCTCGCGCACACCCGCCTGGTCAGCTCGACCCCGGCCGCCAATGCCAAGGTCAGCGCGCCGCGGACCATCACCCTGACCTTCAACGAGCGGCTCGTGCCGAGCTTCTCGAAGTTCGAGCTGTCGATGCCCGCGCATGGCATGGCGGTCCCGGTCGAGACCGCGGTCTCGCGCGACGGCAAGCACATCGTCGGCACGCTCGACGCGCCGCTGATGAAAGGGGCCTATCGGATCAGCTGGACCGCGGCCGGCGCCGACGGCCACAAGATGACCGGCACGCTCGACTTCCAGGTCGGGTGAGCGCGATCGAGGCGGCGATCCTGGCCGCCCGGCTGCTGCAATACGCGGGCGCGGCGACCCTGTTCGGGTCGTCGCTGTTCATGGCTTATGCCCTGCCGGCGGCAGGCCCTGCGCGGGCCTGGCCGCGGCCGCTGCTGGCCTGGGCTGCGGCCGTGCTGGCGGCGGCGAGCGTCGCCGCGATCGCGGCGCAGGCGAGCCTGTTCGCCGGCTCGTGGCGCGACGGGCTGACGGGCGAGGCGCTCGGCGCGGTGATCGCGTCGATGGACTTCGGCAGGGCGGCCGTAGCGCGCGCGGGCGCGGCCTTGCTGGCGCTCGCGCTGCTGGCCGTGCTCGGCCGCGGACGCGGCACCTGGCTCGCAGTCGCCGGCACGGGCGCGGCTGCGGCGGCGAGCCTCGCCTGGATGGGGCATGCGGCGGCGAGCGAATCCACCACGCACCTCGTCGCCGACGCGATCCATGCGCTGGCGGCGGCCGGGTGGATCGGCGCGCTGGTCGCGCTCGTGGCGCTGGCCGGCGAGCGCAGCAGCGCGAGCCGGGCGGCGCTGCACCGCGCACTGCTGCGGTTCTCGGCGGTCGGGCCGGCGCTGGTCGCGGCAATCGTGCTGACCGGGGTGGTCAACGCGTGGGTCCTCGTCGGGCCGGACGAGCTCGCCGCGCCGCCGACGACGCCTTACGGCCGCGCGCTGCTGCTCAAGCTCGCGCTGTTCGCGGCGATGCTCGCGCTCGCGGCGCGCAACCGCTGGCGGCTGACCGCGCTCGCCGGGCAATCGGGCACCTCGCTCGCGCCGCTGCGGCGCAGCCTCGCGCTCGAGACCGTGGCCGGGTTCGCGGTGCTGGCGACGGTCGCGTGGCTCGGGACCCAGGTGCCGCCCGCCGCGATGTGATCGCTCAGCCCGCGCGTTCCACGGTCAACACGTTGTATTTGCGCACTTCGTCCTGGCTCAGGCAGTAGCGCGTGCTCGGATTTTCGGCGGTCTGCACCGCCTGCTGCTTGTACATCACCTCGGTCAGCAGCGTGCGGCTGACCCCCATGCGGATCAGGAAGTCGTTGTCCTCGGTCGCCAGCAGCGCGCTCGCCTGCTCGATCTGGGCGATCAGCCGCACGGTCTCGGGCGTGCCTTCCTCGGCCGCGAGCTGGATCGACTCGCGGTCGCCGGTGTGGGTGAACATGTGCACCATGAACACCCCGCCGCTGTCGACGAAGCGCCGCTCGCCGCCCATGAACACGAAGTTGCAGGCCGAGAAGCACGTCCAGCCGGCCGGGATGCGGGTGATCATCCCCGGGAACGAGCGGATCACCTTGCCCGCCTCGTTGCCCGCGCGCGCATCGCCGCCGCGCGAGCGCACCCAGATCTCCTCGAGCAGCTCGTCCTTGTCGATCTCGGCCTTGAGCCTGGCGGGGAGGCTGGAGTCGATGATCCCTTCGGCGACCAGCACGTGCTTGCCGTTGGCGACCTGCGGCGTCAGCGTCATCGCCACCGCCGGCCCCCAGTCGGGCTGCTCGGGGCAAGTCGGGTTCTTCGGATCGTTCGTCGCGCTGAGCAGGACCAGGGCCGCGAGCGCGGCGCCGATACGCAAGGACCGGCGCGCGACGAAGTTCATGCGGCGATCGCGTAGCGCACCGCGGGCGGACGGCGGCACATGCGCTTCTCGGCGCGGGTCTCCTCGCCCTTCACGATGACCACGTCGGACACCATGATGCACTGGAGGCCGTTCTCGTCGACCGCATCGCTCTGGGTGACGGTCGAGGTGCCCGAGACGTCGGGGCGCGTCTCCGAGGTCCACATCGCCATCTGCCCGACTTCGGGCGCGCTGGCGTCGTCGGCGCCGCGGGTCGCCTCGACCGTCGCGTCGGCAGCCTGCTGCTGCTCCTTGGGGTCGAGGCGGCAGGCGATCGAGGCGGTCAGCGTGTCGGTCAGCTCGGCGACCGGGACATAAGTCAGCAACCCGCCGACGCGGCCCGCGGCGCTGCCGGCGATCGACCCGAGGATGCCGCCGGCGATGCGCGAGCCCGTGCTGCGCTTCTGCTCGGTGCAGTGGTCCTCGTCCTGCGCGCTCCGGTCGCGGCTGCGCGAGCCGCCGATGAGGCCGCCGAACTGCGCGTGGACCGGTGCGGCGAGCGCGGCGAGGGCGAGCGCGCTGGCGACAAGGCCGGTGGACTTCAAACTCAGCTTCATTTCACCCCCCCGGGCTGACGCTCGGCGTGCAAATGCCGCTGGCGCGGGCGAAAATTACGCGGCGGCCCGGGAGAGGTCAATCGCGCTGCGGCGAAGTGATCGGTTGGAAGCGGGCCAGGTGCGGGCAGAAACCCTCATCCAACTGCGACTAAGCCCCTTCGGGGCCAAGTCTCCGTATCCTTCTCCCGCCAGCGGGAGAAGAAGTTGGGCTTTTACGCGGCTTCCTTCTCCCACTGGTGGGAGAAGGATACGGAGGCTTGGCAGCTTGCTGCCTAGCCGCAGTTGGATGAGGGCCCCTCGCTGCGGGCAAGCACGACCGGGATCAGCCTGGCCGCCTCACCTGATCCGCAGCAGCAGCTTGTACTCGAGCGTCTTGACGAACCAGTAGAACGAGAACGCGGCGATACCGAGCGTTTCCATCCAGAAGATCCAGTGCGTCTCGCACCCGTGTCCCTGGCCGAAGTGCAGCAGCAGCACGACGGCGGGCATGGCGATCATCAGCGCGCCGGCGGCGTCGTAGGCGCGCTTGAAGCGTTTCCGCTTCGGCGGATGGATGATGTACTTCACGCGCCCCTTCGAGAAGACGATCGCCACTGTCGCGAGGCACAGGAAGAAGACGATCGCGCTCGCCGCGTGCAGGGTGAACACGCTGCCTTCGTCGCATTGCCCGGCCGGCATCGGGTTCATCGCCACCGAGATCGCGGCGATGCCGGCGAGGTTGAGGATCCAGTTCTCCCAGCGCGATAGGCCCTGGAACAGGAACAGGAACACGCCGGTCGCCCACAGCGCGCCGACGAGGATGTTCCGCGTCAGGTCGCTGACATGGTAGAAATAGCTGATCGAGAAATGGTCGTCGTAGCCGCCGGCGACGACCAGCGCGATCGGCAGCAGGAAGGCGAGCAGGCCCATGCCGAAGCTCAGGAAGACGTAGCTGCGAACCGCCTGGTCGGCGAAGATCTGCTGGAAGTGCTTCTTGTCCTCCCAGTTGAGCAATTCGCCGCCCGGGGCCGGGCTCTGGCCCTGGTTCTGGAATGCGGGACCCTGGTGAGCCATGATACCCTCCCAAAGTGAAAGGGGGGGTGCCTTTGGTCTGGAAACGGCGAGAGCGCTGCACGGCAGCAAGTACTCGCCCTACGGGCCCCCCTTGAATTCGGAGGAAACCATAGTCAGGCGAGTCGCGACAAGATAAATTTGCGCAAGCTGTTTGGCTCGATCCCGATGTTATTCAATAACCGTGACTTGGGCAGTCGCTTCAGATCACCACGAAATCGGCCGCGGTGAGCGCGAGGCCGGGAGTGAGCAGGGCGAACTGGACCGCCGGGATATTGCCGGTGCCGTCGGCGTCGTAGAGCAGCGCGCCGCTCGCACTGTTGTAGATCACGCGGTCGTCGGCCTGCGTGGCCGCGGGGCCGGTGGCGTAGGCACCCGAGGCGAGGGCGCCGGGCGAGAGGGCCGTGAACACCGCGTCGTCGAGCTGGATCGTGTCGTCGGCCGGGGCGAAGTCGCTGACGTAGTCGACGTTGCCGGCGCCGGGGGCGGTGGTGAAGCGGAACACGTCGGCGCCGGCCATGCCGGTGAGCGAGTCCGCGCCGCCCTTGCCGTCGAGCACGTTGGCCCCGGCGTTGCCGTAGACGAGGTTGGCGCGCTCGTTGCCGGTCAGGTCGATCGCGGCGGTGGCGAGGTTGTCCGCGGTGGTCAGCATCTCGACTTCGACGCCCGCGCCCTGGGTATAGCTGACGGCGGCGAAGATCCGGTCGTTGGTGCCCTGGCCGGCGCCTTCGTCGATCCGGTCGAGCGCGGTGTCGACGAAGTACCAGTCGTTGCCCTCGAGGCCGACGAGCCGGTCGACGCCGCCCCTGCCGTCGAGCACGTTGGCCCCGGCATTGCCGAACACGGTGTTGGCGAGCTCGTTGCCGCTGAGGCGCAACGGGGTGGTGGCGAGGTTGTCGGTGGTGGTCAGCTTCTCGACCTCGACGCCGGGGGCCAGCGCGTAGTCGACGCTGCTGAGCACGCGGTCGAAGCCGCCGCCGGCGCTCTCGACGATGCGGTCGGCGGCGTTGTCGACGTAGAGCCAGTCGTCGCCTTCGAGCCCGACCATGACGTCGGCGCCGGCCTTGCCGTCGAGCACGTTGGCGCCGGCGTTGCCGTAGATCGCGTTGGCGGCGGCGTTGCCGGTCAGGCGGAGCGGGGCAACGCCGAGGTTGTCGGCGGTGGTCAGCACCTCGACGGCGAGGCCCGCGGGGAGCGTGTAGTCGATGCTCGCGAGCACGCGGTCGTTCACGCCTTCGCCGGCGTTCTCGACGACCACGTCGCCGGGGTTGTCGAGATAGTACCAGTCGTTTCCGGTGCCGCCGGTCAGGCGGTCGGCGCCGGCGCGGCCGGCGAGCCGGTCGCCGCTCGCGCCGCCGACGAGGACGTCGTCGCCCGGCGTGCCGATGAGCGTGCCGCCGGCGCCGGCCGAGACCGCGACCGCGGTGGTGACGGTGGCGGTGTCGAGGCCGCCGTTCATGGTGCCGGCGCCGTCGGTCAGCGCGATCGTGATCGAGCGGGAGCCCGGGGTCGGTCCGGCGGCGGTGTTGGCGTAGGTGATCGCGTCGACCAGCGTGGTCACGCGCGCCTGGGTCGCGCCGCTCGAGAACAGCACCACCAGCGGTTCGCCGTTGGCGCCCGTGCCGCCGGGGGCAACCGTGCCGACGAACACGCCGCCGACGCTGACGCGGCTACCGACATTGGTGCCGTTCGACAGGGTTACACCGCCGGTGGCGAAGCCGAGCTGGTCCTCGCCGGGTACCGCGCCGGCGCCGATCGTCGCCGCGAGGCGGCCGCCGGCGAAGTTGGGCGTGGCCGAGGGCTGGACGCGGAATACCGCGCCGTTGAAGTCGGTCATGTAGAGGTGGCCGGCGGCGTCCGTGGCGAAGCTGGTGATCCGGCCGACCGGGCCGGTGTTGGCGGTGAACGCGGCGTTGCGCAGGGTGAAGGCGCTGCTCGGCAGCGTCGTGCCCTGGACCAGCGCGCTCGCCGGGACCGACCAGGCCTCCTCGTAGAAGTCGGCGAACACGTATTGTCCGTCGAGCCCGGCGATCGGGCCGTGGTAGACGAGCCCGCCGGTGACCGCGTTGCCCTGGTACGGCCCGGTGCCGTGGCCGTATTCGGCGACCGGGCGGGTGAAGGCAGGGTTGTCGGCGCCGTTGGTGCCTTCCTGTGCGACCCAGCCGAAGTTGAGCCCGGCCTGGCCGGCGGGGATCAGGTTGATCTCCTCCCAGGTCGCCTCGCCGACGTCGCCGATCCACAAGTCGCCGGTGAGCGGGTCGAAGTTGGCGCGGAACGGGTTCCTGAGGCCGAGGGCCCAGATCTCGTCGAGCCCGGCGGTGGCGCCGGCAAACGGATTGCCGGCGGGGATCGCGTAGTCGCGGTCGGGGTCGGCGGCGAAAGCGTCGCTCGAGGGATCGATGCGCAGGATCTTGCCGAGCGGGCTGTTGAGCGACTGCGCGTTGGCGCCGCCGGTGCCGCCGTCGCCGGTGGCGATGTAGAGCATCTGGTCCGGCCCGAAGCCGATCCAGCCGCCGTCATGGTTGGTCGCGCTGGGGTGCGACAGCAGCAGGATGCGGTCGGCGCTCGACGCATCGGCTTGCTCGACGCCGCCTCCGAGCGTGGTGTAGCGGCGGACTTCGTTGTTGCCGTCGAGATTGCTCAGGTAGACGTAGAACGCGCCGCTGGTGGCGAAGTCGGGGGCGAGCGCGAAGCCGAGCAGGCCCTGCTCGCCGGCGGTCGAGACTTCGGCGGTGACGTCGAGGAACGGGGTCGCGGCGAGCGTGCCGCTGTCGGGGTCGAGCACGCGGATCGTGCCGGTCTTCTCGACCACGTAGACCCGGCCCGAGCCGTCGGGCACCTCGAGCAGGAACAGCGGGCCGCCGGCGCCAAGGCCGCTGGCGACGCGGACCACTTCGTAGCCGTACGGATCGGGATCGCTGACCGCGGCATTGCCGAGCGCGTCGAGCCGGAGCGGGGCGCCGCCGGCGTCGTACGTGACGCCGTCGCCGTGGAGGTTCGCAATGACGGGTCGGCTGTTGGGCACGGGCGGCGCTCCGGATGCGGCTGGTCAACGTCTGTCGCGTGGCGGCGTTCCGCTCGCCACCGGCGGCTTGGGGTGTTCGCCCGATAGGCGGCGGCCTCGCGCACTCGTAGTGCCTGCAGGCAGCAAGGAGGGGTTCACCATGGCCTCACTCCGAGTGATCCAGGCCGCGTTGGCGCTGTCGCTTGCCGCCTCGACCGCGGGCGCGGCCGCACAGGACGACGATCCCGACCAGCGTGCCGCGGCGACCGAGGCGCGGATGACCGAGGACGAGCGCTTCGGCATGATCTACAGCGTGATCGGCGCGGTGCCGTCGATCGGCCTGCCGCGTGACCCGCGTATTCCCGAAGGCACGCCGATGAGCGCCGGCTACGCGCAAGGGGTCGCGCGGCTTGGCGTGCCGGCGCAGTTGCAGAGCGATGCCAGCATGGGCGTGACCAACCCCGGCTACCGGCCCGACGATCCGGGGGCGACCGCGTTTCCGGCCGAGCTGCTGGTCGGCGCGAGCTTCAACCCGGCGCTCGCGCGGCGGATCGGCGCGGCGATCGGGCTCGAGGCGCGCTCGCGCGGGTTCAACGTGATGCTGGCGCCAGGGGCGAACCTCACCAGCGAGGTCAGGAACGGGCGCAACTACGAGTATTTCTCCGAGGACCCGTGGCACACCGGAGTGATGGCGGCCGAGGCCGTCGAAGGCCTGCAGGGCGCAGGGGTGATCGCCGTGCTCAAGCACTTCGCGGCCAACAACGTCGAGAGCAACCGCCACTGGCAGGACGCCGTGGTCGGTCCGGCAGCCTTGCGCGAGGCCGAGCTGCTCGGGTTCCAGGTCGCCATCGAGCGCGCTGAGCCGGGGGCGGTGATGTGCGGATACAACAAAGTTAACGGCGCCCACGCCTGCGGCAGCCCCTCCCTGCTCGACCAAGTGCTCAAGCGCGACTGGGGCTACAAGGGCTGGGTCATGTCCGACTGGGGGGCCGTGCCGAGCTGGCAGTTCGCGCTCGCGGGGCTCGACCAGGAATCGGGCGTGCAGCTCGACGTCTCGCAGTGGGGCTCGGAAGCGTTCACCGACAAGCTGCGCGCGGCCTACGCTGCGGGCGAGCTTCCCAAGGCGCGGCTGTCGGACATGGTGCGGCGGATGCTGCGGTCGATCTACGCGGTCGGGGTCGACCAGCCCAAGCCCGCGCCCGTGGTCGACCTCGCCGCGCACGACGCGATCGCGCTCGACGCGGCGCGGCAGGGGATCGTCCTGCTCAGGAACGATGGCGCGGCACTGCCGCTGGCGACCGACCGGCCGCTCAAGGTCGCGGTGATCGGCGGCTACGCGCAACGCGGCGTGGCGAGCGGCACCGGCTCGGGCGCGGTCATGCCGGTCGGCGGGTTCGCCGCGCAGATCCCGATCGGCGGTGCGCACGGCTCGATGGGCAACGCGCGCAACCTTTACCTGTTCGCGCCGGCGCCGCTGGCCGAGCTCAAGCGGATGATGCCGCAGGCGCAGATCGAGTTCGACGGGGCCTATACGCCGGCGGAATCGGCGCTGCTCGCGGCGCGCTCCGACGTGGCGATCGTGTTCGCCGTACGGGTCGAGGGCGAGGCGTTCGACTTGCCCGACCTGTCGCTGCCGTGGGGGCAGGACGCGGTGATCGAGGCGGTCGCGACTGCGCAGCCAAACACCGTCGTGGTGCTCGAGACCGGCAACCCCGTGGCGATGCCGTGGCGCGACAAGGTCAGGGCGGCGATCCAGGCGTGGTATCCGGGGCAGGCGGGCGGCACTGCGATCGCCGAAGTCTTGACCGGCGCGGTCGATCCGTCGGGGCGCACGCCGATCACCTGGCCGGCAAGCCTGGCCGACACGCCACGGCCCGAACTGCCGGGGCTCGACGTGCCGTGGGGGACGGCGACCGCGGTGCGGTTCGACGAAGGCGCCGAGGTCGGCTATCGCTGGTACGCGAGCACTGGGCGGCGGCCCCAGTTCCCCTTCGGCTATGGGCTGAGCTACACGCAGTTCGCCTATTCGGACCTCAGGGTCCAGGGCGGCGACACGGTGACCGCGAGCGTGACCGTGACCAACACCGGCGGCCGCGCCGGAGCCGACGTGCCGCAGCTATACCTGACCGGCGCTCCCGACGGGGAGAGGATGCGGCTGCTCGGCTTCGAGCGTTTGGAGCTGCAGCCGGGTGAGAGCCGCACCGTCACGTTCGAAGCCGATCCGCGCCTGCTTGCCCGGTACGACGCAGCGCGCGGCGGTTGGCGGATCGCCGCCGGCGAACACCGGGTCATGCTCGGCCGCTCGGCCGGCGAGCCGGTGTTGACCGGTGACGCGCGGCTGCGCGGGCGGGACTTCAGGTGAGGCCGACGTGGGCGGGCGAGCGGGCGCGGTCAGGCGACCCCGATCTTGCCGCGCTCGCCCTGGCGCGGGTTGGCGAGCTCCTCGGGGGTGATGAAGTCGCCGAGGTCGGCGGCCTCGAAGAACGGGCGGATCTCGATCTCGCTGCGCCCGGCCATGGGATTCGGGCAGCGCCGGGCCCAGGCGATCGCCTCGGCCATGTCCTTGACCTCCCAGATCGAGAACCCGGCGACGAGCTCGCGGGTCTCGGCGAAGGGGCCGTCGATCACGGTGCGCTCATCGCCCTCGAACACCATGCGCACGCCCTCGGCGCTCGGCTTGAGTCCGGCAGCGGCGACGAACACGCCGGCCTCGACCAGCTCCTCGGTGAACTTGTCCATCGCCGCGAACGCCTCGAGCATCTCGGGGGTGGGGGCCATGTCGGTCTCGCCCTCTTCGCCGGTCTTCACGAACACCATGACACGCATCGTCTGTCTCCTCGTTGCAGCCGGCCGTCACCGGCCGGCATTGGGACGACGAACGAGGTCTCCCGGAATCGACAGCCTGTGGCAAATTTCTTTTGCGCGGATTTGGCGATAGGGCGCGCGGTTTCGGCTGACAGACGGGATTCGAGGAACGAATATGGCGCGATCGACGCGGGCTACCAAGGCGCTCGAGCAGGCCGGGGTCTCGTTCTCGGTGCACGAGTACGCCTACGACCCGGGCGCGGACCGGGTCGGGCTGCAGGCGGCCGAGGCGCTCGGCGAGAGTCCCGAGCGGGTGCTCAAGACGCTGATGGTGCTCGTCGACGGGAAGCCGGCGGGGGTGATCCTCGCCTCGGACCGCGAGGTGTCGATGAAGAAGCTCGCTGCGGCGCTCGGGGGCAAGTCGGCGAGCATGATGGCGCCGACCGACGCCGAGCGGCTGTCAGGCTACAAGGTCGGCGGGATCAGCCCGTTCGGGCAGGCGCGGCTGGCGCGGGTGGTGGTCGATGCCGACGCGCTCGGGCATGCGCTGGTCTACATCAACGGCGGGCAGCGCGGGCTGCAGGTGCGGCTCGACCCGCGCGATGCGGTCAAGGCGTTGCGGGCGGAGGTCGCGGCGGTCGCGGCCTGACCGCGGGCTATTCCTTCGGGCCCAGCTCGGCGAGGCGGTCGCCGATCAGCTCGGCGGCGCGCTCGAGGGCGTGCTTTTCGTCCATCTTGTTGGCGATGCCCTGTTCGAAGCGCACCTGAACGTCGACGACTGAGCCGTCGCGGTAGGTCATCTCCTTGTGGAACTGGGGCTTCATGGCAGGTCTCCGATCTTGCGAGCTGCTGGGCCGCTTCGAGGTCTACCGCACGAACGCGCGGCCGCCCACCGGGCGCGGCGGTCCGGACCATCGGCGAGCCGTTCCCGAGGCCCGCGAAAAATCGGTTCGCAAGCCGATTTCAAGCCGTTGCGCGCCGCGCGTGCAGGCGTATGCTGCGCAAAAAGCTCAAGGCAGGGAGAGACCGATGGGCATTCGGGTGGGCAGCTTCGCGCTGCCGTTCGCCGCGGCGTTGCTGGCGAGTCCAGCAGCGGCGCATCATTCGTTCGCGATGTTCGACAACACGCGCTCGATCACGCTGCACGGCAAGGTCACGCTGTTCCAGTGGACCAATCCGCACGCTTATCTCGAGGTCGACGCCGACCAGACCGGTGGCGGCACGAAGCACTACACGCTCGAGATGACCAGCATCAACATGATGTCGCGCGGCGGGTGGACCTCGCGCACGGTCAAGGCCGGCGATGAGGTCACCGTGGTCGTCGCGCCGCTGCGCGACGGGCAACCCGGCGGGCTGGTGCTCGAGGTCACGCTGCCCGACGGGCGGCACATGCTCCCCGGCGTGCCCAACGCGCAGAACTACAAGAGAACCTCGTGAAGCGCGCGCTTTTCGTCGGCGCCGCGCTGGCCGCGTTCGCCGCGCCGGCCGTGGCCGAGCCCGACCTGACCGGCACCTGGGAACGCTACCCGCAGCCGGGCGACACCGCCGACCCGGCGCTGGTCTCGCCGCCGATCCCCGACCCGCCGCTCAAGGCCGAGTACAAGGCGCCGTGGCAGGCCAACCAGGCCAAGCTCGCCGCGCGCATCGCCGAGGGGCAGCCGGCGGGCGACAACTACGTCAAGTGCATCCCCGACGGCATGCCGGCGATGATGCAGGGCATGTTCCCGATGGAGATCTTCCAGCGGGCCGAGCAGATCAACATCACCCAGGAGGCGTTCAACCAGACGCGGCGCGTCTACATGGGCGAGACGCTCAAGCCGGCGAGCGAGCTCGACCCGATGTTCTACGGGCACTCGGTCGGGCGCTGGGAAGGCGACACGCTGGTGATCGAGACCACCGCGGTCAAGGAGAACGTCCAGTTCCGCTGGACGCCGCACTCGGAGGGGATGAAGATCACCGAGCGGCTACACCTGCTGACGCCGGAGATCCTGCGCAACGACATCACGGTCGAGGATGCCTACCTCGAGCGCCCGTGGACCTACTCGTACACCTACCGGCGGATGCCGGGGTACAAGCTGCTCGAGTACGTCTGCGAGGACAACCGCGAGTATGTCGACGAGACGGGCATGGCGCGGTTGCGGATTGAGCAGAAGTAAGCCCCGGTTCGCCTTCCCCAGGACAGTTTACGGGGTGGGCCGAAGCCCACCCCGCGTATCTTACAGGCCGTCGACGGCCTTGCTGACCAGGATGTTCACCGCAACGCGGCGGTTCTGGAACTTGCCTTCGGCGGTGTCGTTGCTCGCCAGCGGGTCGGCCTCGGACATGCCGGTCGGCGTCAGCATGCGGTAGGGCTTCCAGCCGCAGGCCTGCTGCAGGTAGTTGACCACGCTGCTCGCGCGCCGTTCGCTGAGCGTCTGGTTGAATTCCTGGCTGCCGGTGGAATCGGTGTAGCCGACCACGAGCAGCAGGGCGTTGCTCATCCCCTCGGCGGTGGCAGCGGTGGCGCAGAGGTCGTTCTTGGCCTGGTCCGACAGCGCCGCGCGACCGGTGTCGAAGTTGACGTTGGTCGTGGCCTTGACGTTGTACTGGTCGATGTCGCCCATCCGGCCGCGCAGCGCCTCGGTGGCCGCGGCGTTCTGCTGGATCGCCGCGCCCTGCTCGGCGAAGCGCTGGCCGGTGCCGTTCTGGATCATCGACGCGGTACGCAGGTCCTTGTTCTTGATCGCGACCCGGCTGGCGACGAGGCCGCTGCCCGACTGCACGGTCTCGACCGCGACCGGCAGGCCGTTGAGCAGCGAATCCGCGGCGAGCTCGCTGCGGTTGAGGCCGAGGAAGCCGCCGCTCGACTTGATCTTGGTGGCACCGTTGACGGTGAACACCGTGCTGGTGCCGTCGGCCGCGGTGACTTGCACCTGGTCGCCGTTGCGAGCGGAGATGATGCCTTCGATCTCGGGGCCTTCGACAGCCTCAGCGGAGGTGCCGACGATGGATGCCGAGAGGTCGGCCTCGGGCGGCTCCTGCGCGGCCAGGCCGGCCGGCACGGTGGCGGCGAGCATGGCGGGCAACAAGAGAACTCTTTGGCTTTTGGTCGTGACACTCATTGGGCTCTTCCTTCAAACTTGACCCTTCGGGCCTGCGTGAACGCAGTTTCTCCTCCGACGGCCGCCCCCTGTGGCGTCCCCGGGCTGTCAGAACCCCCTCCAGCAGGCTCACGGTAATGTATGGCTGGCACCCTGAACCTTATGGATTTCCCAGCCGTGTTCAGCGCAACCTTGCGGGCAGATGAACGTGTTTGGCCGCACGGGGGATTGTGCGGACGGCTTGAGTGCATGATGCGGCGAACCGATGCCCGCCACGTCGGCGAAGCGAAGGCTCGGGTGGCGGTAGAATTGGTGCAATAGACCTCGGGCGAGGGGACCAATTGATCGCCGGTCTATTGCAGAAATTCGTGCTCGGAGCGCCGGTAATATTGTATCGCAACCTCAGTCGGTTGACGCGGCGACCTTCGGTTCCGTGCCGAGGTATATCGCCGCCGCGGCGACGAGGGCGGCGATGGCAAGCGGCCAGGCCGCCACGAGGTCGGGCCCGGCTTTCCACGCCATGTCGGTGGCCATGAGCGATCCGGCGAGGACCGCGGCGAGCGACACCAGATAGAGCGGCAGGATCGCCCGGTTGGGCCGCCGGAGCCTGAGCGCGAAGGCGTAGAACAGCGCGCAGTGGCCGAGCACGACGAGGCCGGCGAGCCGGTGGTAGAGACCGTGCGAGAGCTTGCCGTTCTCATGAAGCGGCCAGCCGCCCACGGTGAAGAGGTAGGCCGCGTCGACAACGATGAGCACGCCGAGAACCGCGGCGGCCGCGAGCATGAGCGCGAGGATCGTGCGCGGGGTCATTCGGGCACGTTCGCCCGCAACTCCTCGAGCCACACTGCGGCCGAGGCATCGCTCGGCGCGCGCCAGTCGCCGCGCGGGCTCAGCGCGCCCGCAGTCGAGACCTTGGGGCCGTTGGGCAGCGCGCTGCGCTTGAACTGGCTGAAGGCGAAGAAGCGCTGGAGGAAGCTTTCGAGCCAGCGGCGGATCGTCGCGAGGTCGTATTCGTGACGCGCGCCTTCGGCGAGGCCCGCGGGCCAGGCGCCGTGGGCCTTGTCGCGCCAAGCGTGCCAGGCGAGGAAGGCGATCTTCGACGGGGTCTGGCCGAAGCGGACGACGTGGTGGAGGAAGAAGTCGTTGAGCTCGTAGGGGCCGATCTTCTGCTCGGTCGACTGGACCTCGCCGTCCTCGCCGATCGGCACGAGCTCGGGGCTGATCTCCTGCGCGAGGATCGCCTCGAGGATCGCGTCGGTCTCGCGGTCGAACTGGTCGGTGCGGGTGGCCCAGCGGATCAGGTACTGGATCAGCGTCTTGGGCACGCCCGCGTTGACCGCGTAGTGGCTCATCTGGTCGCCAACGCCGTACGTGCACCAGCCGAGCGCGAGCTCGCTGAGGTCGCCGGTGCCGAGGACGAAGCCGTTGTGCCGGCCGGCGAGGCGGAACAGGTAGTCGGTCCTGAGGCCGGCCTGGACGTTCTCGAAGGTGACATCGTGGACCGGCTCGCCCTTGGCGAACGGATGACCGATGTTCTCGAGCATGGTCATCGCCGTCGGACGGATGTCGATCTCCTCGGCCTCGATGCCGAGCGCGCGCATGAGCTTCCAGGCGTTCGACTTGGTGCCCTCGGAGGTGCCGAAGCCGGGCATCGTGTAGCCGCGGATCGTCGTGCGCGGGAGGTTGAGGCGGTCGCAGACCTTGGCTGCGACGATCAGCGCATGCGTCGAATCGAGCCCGCCCGAGACGCCGATGACCATCGAGGAGCCCGCGGTCTGCTCGAAGCGGCGCAGCAGGCCGTCGACCTGGATGTTGAACGCCTCGAAGCAGTCGGCGTCGAGCTTCTCGGGACGGTTGGGGACGAACGGGAAGCGGCGGATCGGGCGGACGAGGCCGATGTCGCCTTCGGCCGGAGCGTGGTCGAAGCGGATCGTGCGGAAGCGGTCCTCGGGGCGGCCGGCGGCTTCGGCGGCGTCGGCGAACGTCGGGATGCGGAAGCGGTCGCCGAGGATGCGGTCGGTGTCGATGTCGGCGATGCACAACTCGGAGCGCGAGCTGAAGCGCTCGCTTTCGGCGAGCAGCTCGCCAAGCTCATAGACCATGCCCTGGCCGTCCCACGCCATGTCCGTGGTGCTCTCGCCGTGCCCGGCGGCCGAGTAGATGTAGGCGCTCGCGGTGCGCGCCGACTGCGCGCGGCACAGCATGTGGCGGTCGTCGGCCTTGCCGATGACGATATTCGACGCCGAGAGGTTGGCGAGGATCGTGGCGCCGGCGAGCGCGGCCTGGGTCGAGGGCGGGTCGGGCGCCCAGAAGTCCTCGCAGATCTCGACACCGAGCTTGAAGCCGGGGAGCTGGTTGGAGGCGAAGACGAGGTCGGTGCCGAAAGGGATTTCGTGGCCGCCGACGCGGATCGCCTGGCCCTTGACGGTGATGCCGCTGGCGAACCAGCGCTTCTCGTAGAACTCGCGGTAGTTGGGCAGGTAGCTCTTGGGCACGGCACCGAGGAGCTTGCCGTCGGCGATCGCGAGGGCGCAGTTGTAGAGGCGGCCGTTGTGGCGCAGCGGGGCGCCGATCAGCAGGACCGGCGAGAGGCCTTCGCTGGCGGCGGTGATCTCGAGCACCGCGCGCTCGGCGGCATCGAGCAGGGCCGATTGCAAGTGCAGGTCGTCGATCGCGTAGGACGAGACGCAGAGCTCGGGGTAAACCAGCAGATCGACGTGCGCGGCGTGCGCGCGCCTGGCTTCCTCGATGATCCCGTCGCGGTTGAAGGCGACGTCGGCGGTGCGCACGCGCGGCGTGCTGGTCGCGACGCGGACCATGCCGTGGCCGTGCATCGCGTAGAACGGGTGCGCGCGTTCCCCGCGCGGCTCGGAAGCGGTGCCCTCGGCGGGGAGCAGCCAGTCCTCGGGGCGGCAGATGCCGAGCTCGGCGAGGCGGCGCTGGGCGGCGGCGCGCGGGATCTTGCCTTTGGCTTCCCAGCCGTAGACCGTACGGCTCGGCCACGGCGGGCCATAGCGCTCACCGAACTCGCCCGCCGACAGCGGCGGGACGTGCGCCTCGCGCCACGCGCGGATTTTCTGGCCGGCCTTGTGCATGCTCGTCATGTATCCGAAAAAGATACGAAGTGAAGCGAAATCATGCCTTGATGGCGCTTTCCAGCATGTCGAGGGCGACCTTCAGCGCCTCGATACGCACGCCCTGTCTCCCGATCGGGCCAAAGTGCGACTCGCGTTCGAGTGTCGGGCCTTTGCGGCGGGCGCAGGCGAAGTTGACCAGGCCCTCCTCGTCGTCGGGTCCGGCAGGACCGGCAAACCCGGTGATCGACAGCGCGAGGTCGGCGTCCGAGCGTTGCAGCGCCCCTTGCGCCATCGCCCGGGCGACTTCGGCGCTCACTGCCCCGTACTGGTCGACCTTGTCGCGGGCGATGCCGAGCAGGTCGCACTTGGCGTCGTCCGAATAGACCACGAAGCCGCGCTCGAACACGTGTCCGCGGCCAGGCACGTCGGTCAGCAGTGCCGCGAGCAGGCCGCCGGTGCAGCTTTCCGCGGTGGCGAGCTTGAGGTCCTCGTGGTGGGCCAGCTCGAGCACGCGCTCGGCGGTGTCGAGGACGTCGTCGGGCAGGGCCGGATCGAGGGTTACGGGCATGGGGTCCTTTCGCGATGGTCCTTGGTTGATCGGTCGAGCGCGCGCTTGGTTCCACGACGGCCGCAATCGCTTCGGCTACCCGCGTTAACTTTGCATTCGGGCGATTATCGGGGTAGAAAACGGGCAGCGAACGCGGGCTTTGGTCCAGACGCAAAAAGGGGGCATCATGAAGAAGCTATTGGCATTTGCGGCGGCGGCTGCGCTGGTTTCGTTTTCCGGTGCGGCAGAGGCTGCGAGCGACGGCAAGAACCGTGTCGTCACGGTCGAGAACATCAGCAACCAGGCGCTCAATTACCTCTATGCTTCGCCGATCACGTCGAAGACCTGGGAAGAGGACCTGCTCGGCCCCGACCGGGTGCTGTCGCGCGGGCAGAGCATCGACGCCGACATCGACAACGGCACCAACGAATGCCAGTACGACCTCAAGGCGGTCATGGCCGACGGGCGCGAGGTGATCCGGCGCAACATCAACGTCTGCGCGGTGAGCAAGTGGACGATCGGCGATTCGGGCGATTCGATCGGCTGATTTCGCTTCGGCAGCTTCAGGCGGAACCCGTTGTCGTCACCGCCGCGAAGGCGGGTGCCCGTTGTCGCGTTCGGACGCGGCGCTGGATGAAGAGCGGGGTCCCCGTGTTCGCGGGGATCAAAGGCGCCGCCGCTCACCCCTTGCGTGCGACCTCGCGGAGCATGCCTTCCTGGGCGACGCTGGCGACGAGGCGCCCGTCGCGGGTGAAGATCTGGCCGCGGCCGAAGCCGCGGGCGAGGCCCGACCAGGGGCTGTCGGTGACGTAGAGCAGCCAGTCGTCGGCGCGGAACGGCCCGTGGAACCACAGCGCGTGGTCGAGGCTCGCGGCCTTGAGCTCGCCCCGGTGGAAGCTGAGCCCGTGCGGCTGGATCGCGGTGGCGAGCAGCTGGAAGTCGCTCGCGTAGGCGAGCACCGCGCGATGGATCGGCTGGTCGTCGGGCAGCGGCGCGACCGTGCGGAACCAGCAATGCGCGAACGGCTCGCGCTTGTCCGACGACTGCCAGTTGCGCGGCTCGACCGAGCGGATGTCGATCGGCCGCGCGCGCAGCATCAGGTCGCGCAGCGGACCTTCGGGCATCGTCGTGGCGAAACGCCGGCGGATCGCCGCATCGGGCTCGAGGTCCTCGGGCGGCGGCACGTCGGGCATCACCGCGGCCTGGTGCGACAGGCCTTCCTGCGGCTTCTGGAACGAGGCGATCAGGTTGAGGATCGGCTCGCCCTGCTGGCTGGCGACGACGCGGCGGTTGGAGAAGCTGCGCCCGTCGAGGTCGCGCTTGACGCGGAACTCGATCGGCAGCGCGTCGGTGCCGCCGCGCAGGAAGTAGGCGTGGAGCGAATGCGTGTGCCGGTCCTCGGGGACGGTGCGGCGTGCGGCGACCAGCGCCTGGGCGATTGCCTGGCCGCCGAAGACGCGGCCGGTGCCTTCGTTCTGCCGGCGGCCGATGAAGCGGTCGCCGCCACGCGGCTCGATGTCGAGCAGCAGGACGAGCTCGGCGACGAGCTGCTCGGGGGTCGGCAGGGGCGCTGCGATGGTCGCCATCGCCGCCGCCTTGCGCGGCGGCATGCCGTCAGTCAATCGATGCCGGGCAGGCGACGCAGCACGCGCCATGCGATTGACTTGCCCCTGTTGCGCGCGGGCCACCGCCCCGGTGGCTGAGGATTGAGGCCCCAGGCACGCAACTGCTTGTTGAACGCGCGCGCGTCGGCCTCGGCAAAGCTCCACTCGCTGCGCCAGGTGATCGACAGCGAGATCGACGGCTCGGGGCCGTTCTTGACGTGGTGCGGGGCCATCACCGGCACGTAGATCGCCTCGCCAGGCTCGAGCCGGAACATGACCCCGTGCTGGGCGAGCTCTTCGCGCCACGACAGCTCGCGGCCGCCGCCGGTGTGGTAGGTCTCGTGCACCGGATCGGGCGCGCAGATCGAGTTGCCGGCGGGAAACACGGTCATCGCCTTGCTCCCGGCGAGCTGCATCAGGATGTTGTGCTCGGGGTCGAAATGGTACGGCGTCACCGCGCCGGGGCTCGAGACGAAAATGAAGCCCTGGGTCTTGAGCATGCGCCCGGTCTTGGCGACGATCTCGCCTTCGAGCTCACCGAGCAGGTCGGCGAGGAGCGCGGCATAGGCCGGTTGCTGCTCGACGTTCTTGAGCACCGCCCAGCTGTTGGTGCGGGCGATGCCGCGGATGGTCTCGCCGATGCCGAGGCCGTTGCCCTCCGACTTGCCCTCGACCCCGATCGGCAGGTCGCCGCGGTTGTATTCGACCGAGCGCGCCGGCAGCGCTTCTGCCAGCGCTGCGAGCGCGCCGAGCTCGAGCAGCGGATGCGCGGC
>CBHWED010000026.1:0-22335 GCA_966112795.1 uncultured bacterium | reverse complement strand
CGCGCTTGACGCACCGGTGGGCCCGATCGACAACGTGGGTATGTTCATCTGAGGGGCCGGGGATCGGTCGATTTTTGGATAGAGGGCAACATGAACAAGGATTCCAAGACCAAGCAGCAGGTTGACACGCGCGGCCGACGTTCGTGGACGGCGCCGACGCTGACCCGCATCGACGCGGGCGAGGCGGAAGTGTTCACCCGCAACGGCTCCGACGGGCAGTTCACGACCTCGTGATCCCGGCGACCGGCCGGCGCGAACCCGCGCCGCTGCAGGTCTTATCGTTCTGACTATGGCTTAACCCATCGAGGGGGCCGCCCGCCGGCGGTCCCCTCGATTGCATGGTTGCACCGCGGCTGCGCGTGGCAGCGTATCAAGGCGCGTCCCCGCGCCGAAGTCAGGCCCGCTCGAAGACCGGGCCGATGCCGGTGAGCTGGCTGCCGATCGCGCTGCGCCGGGGCAAGTCGAACTTGCCGAGGATTGCGTGGACGTGGTTCTTGACCGTCGCCGGGCTGATCGAGAGCTCGCGCGCGATCTGCTTGTTCGACAGGCCTTCGGCCACCATCCGGGCGATCTTGTCCTGCCGCTCGGTCAGGCGGTCGTGCCGCCGCGTCTCGCTCGCCCGCGCGACCTCGGCCAGCCGGTCGAGCAACCGGGCGGTCAGCTCGGGCGGGCAGATGCTCAGGCCTTGCGCGGCGATCCGCACGGCCTCGCCGATCTCCTCGACCGAGCCATCCTCGCCGACGAACGCGCGCACGCCGACTTCGGCGCAAGCGAGCGCATCGTCGATCCCGTCGATGCCGAAAGCGACGATCTTGAGCGTCGGACACACCGCGAGGAGCTCGCGGGCCTGGCTCGAAGCGCGCCGGCGCGAGGTGTCGAGCACGGCGACGTCGATCGCTTCGCGGCGCAGGATCTCGAGCGCGTCGCGCACGTCGACAGAGCCGACGATATGGAACTCGCCGGTCCGCGCGAGGCCGTTCTCGATGCCTTCGCGAAACAGCGCGATATCGCCGATGATCAACAACCGCGGGATGGGGGTCCCGCGCAGGGGGTACAGTTGAGCGGACATCAATCCCTCCGAACCAGCCAACACCGCGCGAGGAATTCGCGGCGTCCGCTACCGAACTCGATCAGATGTGCTTATGGACGACCCCGAGAGGGCTGCTTATAGGCCCGCTTTGCCGGACGAAGCGAGTCAATCGTGCAAAAATGTGCGGCGAGTTGCTCTTTTCGGGCGATGGTCGGTTATTAAGATTTGCGTTAATAATTGTGACACTTGGCGATCGACCGATTTTTTCAGGAATTTCTGATACCTGCCTGAGGGCGTAAGGCTTCGGCCCACGCGCCGGGGCTGGCCATGGTCCAGCCCCTGGGCATGGGCCTTTGCGTGGAGCATCCGGTCCATGGCGCCTGCGACCTGCTTGGCCCTAGCTTCGCCACGACCCGAAGCCTGCGAATCCGGGGAGGGCCGTGCAGTGATTCGCATCGAGATCGGCGCCATGCCACCCCTGCTGCGCTCGATCGTGAGCTCGGCGCTCGAGACCGAGGTCGACCTGGTGGTGACGGCGAACGACGGCCGGGCCGACGTGCTCGTGGTCTGTAGCGGACGCGGGCCCGACGACGGCGTCCCCGTCGGCCGGTTGCTCGAGGCCGATCCGCCGGCGATCGTGGCGATCGATCCCGAAGGCACTTCGGCGACGATCTTGCGGATCACCGCCGAGAGCAGGCCGATCGGCGCGGCCGCCGACTTGTGCGAGGCGATCCGCCGCGCCGACCGGCCGCGGATGACCAACTGACAGGCCCCGGCCGCGTCAGTCGCTGAGCGCAGCCCAGGTGCCGCGGCCGACGATGCCGTCGGCGAGCAGCTTCTTGTTCTTCTGGAAGGCGATCACCGCGAGCTTGGTCCTGGGGCCGAAGTCGCCGTCGGCCTTGAGGCCGAGCAGGTTCTGCAGCTCGACGACCGCCGGCCCCTTGTCGCCGATGCGCAGCGTCGGACGCACGCTGTCGGTGCGCGGCGCGCCCTTGCTGTGGAACGCGTAGGCGGCGGAGAGCTTCTCGTCGTAGCGGTTCTCGCGGTAGGCGGGACCGTTGTAGCCGCGCGCGAAGCCTGCCCAGTCGTGGCGCACCAGCTCGTCGTCGAGCTTGTTCTTCTTGACGAAACCCACGAAGGCATCGAGCTGCGCCGCCTCGCCCGAGACCATCGCCGCGACGAAGGCTTCGGCGTCGGCGAAGCCGAGCGTCTTGCAGTGGTCGCCCATGATCTGGAACAGCCCCCAGCTCGCCGAGCGCAGCGCGGCATCGCGGTCGAGCGCGATCGCCTCGTTGAGCCGGTCGTACTGGTGCGCGCCGCCGGCGCCGTAGCCGCCCCACTTGCCGTTCGAGATGCCCGGATGCGCGGTGTCGAACTTGCCCCTGGTCAGGCGCGAGAAATAGTGCCGCTCGAACAGGATCTTGGGCCGACCGTCGGGGAGGAATCCGCCGCGGCTCTCGACATCGATCACCGCGCGGACCGCGGCGACCTCGCAATCGAGCTTCTTCGCCGCCTCGGCGATCGCGGCATCGTCGAGCGGGGTGGCGGGTCCGGAAAAGGCGAGGGGCATGGCAGGTCCTCCGATCGCCGGAAGTCTTTGCCCGGCCCTCCAGCCGGTCAATCGTGCAGACGGTCCGGGCCACGCGGGGGAGTGGCGCGATAGACCGGGGTGGCGAGGCCCTCGAAGCGCGCCTTGAGCTGGAGCGCGAGATGCAGCGAATGGAACCGTGCCTGCATCAGGTTGCCGCCCTGGATCCACAGGCCCTGCTGCGCGGTCGGCTTCCACATGTTGCGCAGCTCGCCGTGCCATGGGCCGGGGTCGCCGCGGGTGCCCGAGCCGAGGCCCCAGCAGGGGCCGACCGCGGCTGCGACCTCGGGCGAGACGAGCGCGGCGATGCGCTCGGTGAAGGGGCGGTAGCCGGTGGCGTAGACGATCACGTCGGCGGGCAGCACCGTGCCGTCGGCCAGCGCCACGCCGTCCTCGGTCAGCCCGGCGATCTCGCCGCGGGCGAGCGCGATTTCGCCGCCGGCGACGAGGTCCGAGCCGCCGACGTCGATGTAGTAGCCGGCGGCGCGGCGGTAATAGGCCATGAAGAAGCCGGTCTCGTCCTCGCCGTGCCACAAGTCGAAGCCGCTCGCGGCGAGGCGCTCGTAGAACGGCGCGTCGACCTCGCGCAGGTAGTCGGCGAAGGCCTTTTCGGCGGCGAGGCGCGGGCGGAAGGGCACGGTCGCGCCGATCAGGTCGGCGAAGTCGAGCGGGATCGCGGGATCGGCGTAAGGCAGGCCCTTGGCGAGCTCGCTCATCGTGTCGGCGCGCACGACGATCGTCGGCGAGCGCTGGACCATCGTCACCGCGGCGCCGTGCTCCCACAAGTCGACCGCGATGTCGTGCGCCGAGTTGTTCGAGCCGATCACCACGCAGCGCTTGCCGGCCATGCCCGCGGCGCCGCGGTGGTCGGCCGAGTGATACTGCTCCCCGGCGAAGCGCTCGGCGCCGGGCAGGTCGGGAACGTGTTTCGCGCCCGACAGGCCGGTGGCGAGGACGAGGTGCTTCGGATGCAGCGTCAGCGTCTCGCCGCCGCGCTCGACGGTCACCTGCCACTCGCCGCGGTGCGCGTCGTAGCGCGCGGCGCTGCAGGTCGTGCCGCTCCACAGCGCGATGTCCATCGCCTCGACATAGAACTCGAGCCAGTCGGCCATGCGGTCCTTGGGCGTGAACAGCGGCCAGTGCTCGGGGAACGGCAGGTACGGGAAGTGGTCGAGGAAGATCGGGTCGTGCAGGTGCAGCGAGGGGTAGCGCTTGCGCCAGCAATCACCGGGCCGCTCGTGCGCATCGATCACCAGCGTGGGCACCTGGAGCCGGCCGAGGCGCGCGGCGAGCTGGAGGCCGTTCTGCCCACCGCCGACGATCAGGCAGTAGGGTTGCTCGGCGACCCCGATCGCGGCCGCCCGTTCGGCACGACGCTCGGGCCAGGTCTTGCGCCCTTTCTCGGCCCGGTGGGTGAGGCCTTGCGGCCGCCGCGCCCCGGTCGGTTCCTCGTGCCCGATCAGCGCGGTCATCGCGGTCAGCAGGATGCGCGCCTTGCCGTCGGCGAGCTGGACATGGCCGCGGCAGCGCGCGGTCGCGGTTTCGAAGGTGAACCAGCCCTGGTGGTCGTCGGTCAGCGGCAGCGCAGGATCGTCGAGGGCGAAGCCGTGCGCGCCGATCGCCTCCGCCTGCGCCGCGACCATGCCGGCGATCGCGTCGGGGCCTTCGAGCGTGACGATGGTCCAGGTCATGGCGACGAGATCGCGCCACCAGCACTCGCCGGCGAACAGGTCTGACCAGTCCGCGCTACCGCTCGCCGCGAGCGCCCGTTCGAAGCGAACCAGCCAGTCCGCGACCGCCCCCTGCCGATCCGCCATTTCCGTCAAATCCTTCTGCCGCCTTCGGCTTTGACTCCCCGGGCATTTCTGGCATCCGGTACGCACAACGCAACAGCGTTTCGAAAACGGGAGGAGAGGGTCTTGCCGCGGATACCCTATCCGGACGTCGCCGGCTTGCCGGAAACGGCGCAAAGGATTCTCGCCGGCACCCCGCTCAACGTGGTGCGGATCGGCGCGGTCGCCTCGCTGCCGCTGTTCGAGGCGCAAGGGCGGCTGAGCTACGCGATCGCCGATCCCGAGGTGCTCGAGCCGCGCATCCGCGAGGCGGCGATCCTGCGCGTCGCGCACCTCTCGAACAGCGCTTACGAGCTGCACCACCACCGCCCGCTCGCGCGCGGCGCCGGGCTGACCGAGGACGATGTCGCCGCGATCGAACGGCGCGCTTACGACCGGCTCGATCCCGTGCTGGCGGCGGTGTGCCGCTTCACCGACGAAGTCGTGCTCGAACTCTCGCCGTCCGATGCAACGCTCGGCGCCCTGCGCGCGCTGGTCAGCGACGAGGTGGTGGTGAACCTCGTGCTCACCGCCGGGTGCTACATGACCGTGGCCCGCCTGATCGCGACCACCGGAATCGAGCTCGACGAGGTCCCGCTCGATCAGCTGACCACCGGCCCCGCCGCATGATCTTCGACACCCATGCGCACGTTCTTTCGGCGGATACCGAGCGCTATCCGCATGCGATGCTGCGCGGCGGGACGCGGCCGCCGGTGCCGCCGATGACCTTCCCGGTCGAGCGGCTGGTCGAAGCGATGGACACGACCGGCGTCGATCGCGCCTGCCTCGTGCAGCGCGCGACGCTCTATGGCTACGACAACCGCTACGTGCTCGATTCGGTCGCCCGATATCCGGGGCGGTTCGCTGCGATCGCGGTGCTCGACGCCGAGGATCCCGCGGCCCCGGCAGAGCTCGACCGGCTGGTGCGCGAGCACGACCTCGCCGGGCTCAGGATCGTCGCGCCCAAGCTCGACGAGCACGACACGGACTGGGTCGCGTCGGATCAGGCGATGGCGCTGTGGGCCGCTGCCGCCGATCACGGGCTGCCGGTCGCGGTGATCCTCTACCGGCTCAACAACGACGCCGGCCGCGCCGCGATGCTGCGCGTGGCGCAGCGCTTCCCCGGCTTGCCGATCATCCTCGATCACTGCGGCGTGCCGCACGCCTCGACGCCCGAGACCCGCTGGGCGGCGTCGCAAGGGCTCGACTACGCGATCGCCCCGCCGCCCGGGTTCGGCATCGCCGAGGCGCTCGGCGATTTCGCCGGGCTGCCCCATGTCCACTTCAAGGTCACCGACATCAATTTCGAGCGGCTCGAGGACGCCGGGCACGACCCCGCGGACTTCGTCGCCCGGCTCGCCGGCCTGGTCGGTGCCGACCGGCTGGTCTGGGGTTCGGACGTCGGCCAAAGCACCGCGCCCTACGGCGAGATGCTTGCCCGCGCGAAGCATGCGGCCGAGGGGCTCGGCAAGGCCGAGCGCGCTGCGTTCCTCGGCGGCAACGCCGCGCGGCTTTATGGTGAGGGGGACAGGGGATGAGCGGCCAGAGGCTCGATTCCGGCACGGCGATCGCCGCGATGCTCGACGCCGATGCGGGGTGGCAGCGGCGGCGTTGGGCGCCCTGGCTGATCGGCGCGATGATGCTGTTCGACAGCTGGGACATCATCATCATCGCCTACATGATGCCCTACCTCAGCGAGGAATGGCGGCTCGACACTTACGCCACGGGCTGGCTGCTCTCGTCCGCGGCCATCGGCCAGTTCTTCGGCGCGCTCGGCATCGGCTGGCTGGCCGAACGCCTCGGCCGCAAGCCGGTCCTGTGTGCCGCGGTGGTCGCGATGTGCATCGCGAGCCTCGCCTGCGCGTTCAGCGCCGATCCGCAGCAGCTGATGGCGCTGCGCTTTCTGCAGGGCCTGGCGATGGGCGGCGCGCTGCCGGTGGCGGCAAGCTACATCAACGAGATCGCCCCGGTGCAGACGCGCGGGCGGTTCTTCTCGACCTACCAGTTCCTGATGGTCGCCGGCTTCCCGGTCGCCGCCTGGCTCGCGGCGATTCTCGCCGACGATTACGGCTGGCGGCTGCTGTTCGTGATCGGCGCGGCGCCGATCGTGCTCGTACCCCTACTGTGGCTGCTGTTCCCCGAATCGCCGCGCTGGCTCAACCGCGCGAAAGGCTTCGACGCGGCGCTCGCGGCGATCCGGCGGCTCGGCGGACCGGACGAAGCGCCGGGGCCGGTGGCCGAGGAAGTGCGCAGGGAGGAGCGCGTGCCGGTCTCGGCGCTGCTGCGCCCCTCGCTGCGCCGGGTATCGAGCGTCATGTTCCTGCTGTGGTTCATGACCTCGCTGGTCAACTACGGCCTGCTCAACTGGACACCGACGATCTTCGTCAGCGAGTTCGGGCTCTCCAAGCTCCAGGCCAACGAGCTCGCCGCGCTCGGCTCGATCCCGATCTTCTTCGCCCCGATCGTGCTCGGCGCGACGATCGACCGCTTCGGCCGCCGGCCGTTCGCGATCGGTGGCGCGCTGCTCGCGACCTTGTGCCTGACCACGCTCGCGCTGGTGCCGTACACCGAGCCGCTCGCGCTGGTCGCGCTGACGCTCGGCGGCGGGTTCACGATCGGCGTCGTCGCGGTGCTGCTGTGGCCCTATTCGTCGGAAGTGTTCCCGACGCCGGTGCGCGCGGTCGGCCTCGGCGTATCGAGCTCGCTCGCGCGCGCGGCGTCGAGCCTGACGCCGCTGTTCGTCGCCGGTCTGATCGGCTGGAGCGGCGACGTGCGGCTGGTGTTCACGGTGTTCGCGGTGATCGCCGCGGCGAACACCATGCTGTGGTGGAAGGGCACCGTCGAGACCGCGCGGCGGCCGACGCTCGAGCATGTCTGACGCCCCGCCGCTGGTCGATTGCCATGCGCACGTGTGGGACGCGTCGCTGCCGTTCGCGCCCGATGCCTGGACCCGGCCCGACTACTGCTACACCGCCGAGGACTTCCTCGCCGACATGGACGCACAGGGGATCGGCTTCGGCGTGATCGCCGGGGCGAGCCTGTTCGGGCGCAACCATTCCTACACGCTCGCCGCGCTGGCGCGGCATCCGCGCTTGCGCGCGACGCTGGTCTACGATCCCGCGATCGGCGGCGAGGAGGCTGCCCGGCTGCGCGCGGCCGGCGTCGTCGGCATGCGGCTGCAGTGGTTCAGGATGCCGGTGGACGCACTGGCCGGTTCCGAGCTCGCCTACTCCGCCGGAGCGCTGCGTGAGTGCGGCATGCACTTCCACCTCAACATCGACGGCGAGCGGTTCGAGGAGGTGGCGTTCGCGGTCGCTGCGCTCGGAACCGACCTCGTGATCGACCACTTCGGCTGGCACGATCCCGCCGCGCGCCTCGCCGAGCCGAGCTACCAGGCGATGCTGCGCCTGCTCGAACGCGGCAACGTATGGGTCAAGCTCTCGTCGGGCTTCCGCCGCCCCGACATGGACCTGCCCGGCGAATACGCGCAGGACCTGCTGCGCCGGTTCGGGCCGGAGAAGCTGCTGTGGGGCAGCGACGCGCCGTTCGTGGGACACGAGGAGGCGATCGACTATGCGGGGGCCGTGGCGCTCTATCGTCGCTGGGTGCCCGACCTCGCCGAGCGGCTGGCAATCGACGAGAACGGCTACCGGTTCTACTTCGCGGACCTGATATGAGCGAAGAAGGCATCCAGTCGGCGCGCGTCGCGATCGCGATCATCGAGCTGCTCGCGCGCCACGACGAGCTCGGCGTGAGCGAGATCGCGCGGGCGACGGGGACCACCAAGGCGCGCGTCTTCCGTCACCTGCGCACGCTGCTCGCGCTCGGCTACGCGGTGCAGAAGCCGGGCAGCGAGCGCTATGCGCGCGGGCCGCGGATGGTCGCGCTGGCCCGCGTGCTCGGGCTGTCGGCCGAGGACGGACTGGTCGAGCTCGCGCGCCCGGTGCTCCAGCGGTTGCACGAGCAGTTCCCGCATTCGTTCAACCTCTCGCTGGTCCACGGCGAGCAGGTCTCGATCGTCGAGAGCCTGCCGGGCAAGGCGCTGATCGGGATCACCGTCCGGCTCAACGAGCCGATTCCGCTGCATGCGACCGCGGCGGGCAAGCTGTTCCTCGCCGAGCGCTGCGCGCGCGGTGCGCTGCCGCCGGCCGAGCTCGCCGGGTACACCGCGGCGACGATCACCGACGGCGACGCGCTGCGCGCCGAGCTCGCGCGGATCGCCGAACGCGGCTGGGCCGACGCGCCCGAGCAGTCGATGCTCGGCATCAACGCGGTGAGCGCGCCGGTCCGCGACCATCGCGGCGAGCTCGTGGCGATGGTCTCGGCGATGGATTCGATCCAGTTCATCCCGGCCGCGGCGCCCGAGCCGCTGGTCGCGGCCTTGCGCGCGGCTGCAAGCGAGATCGGGCAACGGATCGAGATCTGAGGAGAGCGCCATGACCCCCGCCGAACGGCTCCACGACATCGCCGCGCTGCGCCAGAACGCGATCGATTACTGGCATTGCGTCGACCACGAAGGCGGCGCGGGCGTGTCGGAGATGTTCGTCGCCGACGGGGTGTTCCATGCCGGACCGGGCGCGCCGCTGGTCGGGCGCGCGGCGATCGAGGCGTTCTACGCCTGGCGCCGCGAGCGCGGGACGCGCACCTCGCGCCACATCGTCACCAACTTCCATGTCGCTTTCGACGGGCCCGACCGGGCGCGTACGACCTGCGTGATGATCCTCTACGCGACCGACGGAACGCCGCCGCACTCGGGGACCGACCCGGCGATGGTCGCCGACATGATCGACGACTGCGTCAGGGGCGGCGATGGCGTGTGGCGCTATGCGCGGCGCGATTTCGTGCCGCTCTACCTCGGCGAAGAGGTGCTGACGGTGGCGCCCGATACCCTGAAGGGCCCGACCGCGGGCGAGCCTGCGCCGTAGAACGCGAGGCCGTCGCGGCGGGCGCATATCGGCCCGTGCAAGCCCTTGGCGAGCAACGGTCTTTCGCCTAATTTGCGCGGCAGGATGACCTAGGGCGCAAGTGTCAGGTGTGGAAGTTCGGCGACGTCACCTTCGATGACGCGGAGGGCAGGCTCGTGGTCGCGGGTCGATCGATCGAGATCGACCGCAGCTGCCGCGCGATCCTCGCCGCGCTGCTGCGCGAGGCGGGCACGGGCGTCAGCAAGGAGCACCTTCTCCAGGCCGGCTGGCCCGACCGCATCGTCCACGAGAATTCGCTGGCCAAGGCGATCGGCCGGCTGCGGCAGGTGCTCGGCGAGCAGGGCCAGGCGCTCGAGACGGTCTATGGCCTCGGCTACAAGCTCAACGTGGCGGTCGAACCGCCGGCAGTGCCGCCTGCGGCCGGGTCCCAAGCCCCCGCGCCCGGGCCACGCCTCGGGCGCCGCGCGGCGATTGCTGTCGCCGCGACGGCGCTGCTGGCGACGGCGGGCGTGGCCGGCGCGATCGTGTTCGGCCGGCCGTCGGCCGAGAGCGAGGTTCCCTTCAGGAGCGCACCGCCGATCGTCGCCGACGCGCCCGATACGGTCGGGCGCGTGCTGTGGGTCGACGACCACCCGCAGAACAACATCCTCGAAGCGCAGTTCTTCGAGCAGCACCGGATCGCGGTGCACAACGTCACCGGCAGCGCCGACGCGCTGCGGCTGCTGGCGATGTACGACTACAGCGTGGTCATTTCCGACATGGGCCGCGGCGAGGACCGGCTCGCCGGGCTCAAGCTGGCGAGCCAGATGCGCGCGCGCGGCGACGAGACGCCGGTGATCATCTACACGCTGCGCCCCGACGGGGCGGCGGCGCAGCAGGCGCAGCGCGACCTCGTCGCCGAAGCCGGCGCGCAGGGCGTGGTGGTCACGCCGCAGGAGGTCCGCGCGGTGATCCTCAAGCTGTTCGGCAACCCGGCGGCGCGGCCGCCGGGCTAGATCACCGCGAAGTCGTTGCCGGTCAGCGCGAGCCCGGTCGAGAGCGTGGCGAACTGGACCGCGGCGGCCCCGCCGAGCCCATCGGCATCGAACAGCAGCGCGCCGGTCGCGGCGTTGTAGATGATCCGGTCGTCGGCTTCGGTGGCGGCGGAGCCCATGTTGAACGCGCCCGCGGCGAGCAGACCGAGCGAGAGCCCGGCGAACACCGCATCGTCGAGCAGGATCGAGTCGTCGGCGACGTTGAAGTCGCTGATGTAATCGACGTTGCCGGCGCCGAGCGCGGTGGTGAAGGCGAAACTGTCCGCACCGCCCATGCCGGTCAGCGAATCGATCCCGGCCTTGCCGTCGAGCACGTTGTCGCCGGCGTTGCCGTAGACCAGGTTGGCGAGCTCGTTGCCGGTCAGGTCGATCGCCGCGGTGCCGAGGTTGTCGCTGGTGGTGAACATCTCGACCTGGCTGCCGGCGCCGAGCGTGTAGCTGAGGCTGGCGAAGACGCGGTCGTTGGTGCCACCGCCGGCGATCTCGGTGACCACGTCGCCGAGGTTGTCGACGTAGTACCAGTCGTTGCCCTGGAGCCCGGACATGGTGTCGGCGCCGCCCTTGCCGTCGAGCACGTTCACGCCGGCATTGCCGGTGATCGCATTGGCCAGTTCGTTGCCGGTCAGGTTGATCGCCGTGGTCCCCGCGTCGTCGGCGGTCGACAGCTGCTCGACCTGGACGCCCGTGCCGAGGCGGTAGCTGACGCTGGCGAGGACGCGATCGGTGCCGCCGCCCACGGTTTCGTTGATCACGTCGAGCGCGCTGTCGACGTAGTACCAGTCGTCGCCGCCGAACCCGACCAGGGTGTCGGCGCCGGCCTTGCCGTCGAGCACGTTGGCTCCGGCGTTGCCGTAGATCAGGTTGGCGAGCTCGTTGCCGGTCAGGTCGATCGCGGTGGTCGCGAGGCTGTCGTTGGTGGTGAACATCTCGACGTAGACCCCGGCGCCGAGCGTGTAGCTGACGCTGGCGAACACGCGGTCGCTGGCGCCTTCGGCCGCGCCTTCGACCACGATATCGTCGGCGCTGTCGACGTAGTGCCAGTCGTTGCCGGTGCCGCCGACGAGCGTGTCGATGCCGCCGAGGCCGATCAGGATATCGTTGCCGGCCATGCCGCTAAGCACGTTGTTGCCGGCGTTGCCGTAGATCACGTTGTCGAGCTCGTTGCCGGTCAGGTCGAGCGGCGCGGTGCCGAAGTTGTCGCTGGTGGTCAGCCGTTCGACCGCCACGCCGGCACCGAGCGTGTAGCTGACGCTGGTGAGCACGCGATCGGCGCCTTCGCCGGCGAGCTCGGTGACGGTGTCGCCGGGGTTGTCGACGTAATACCAGTCGTCGCCGTCGCCGCCGATGAGCGTGTCGGCGCCGAGGCCGCCGATGAGCTTGTCGTTGCCGTCGAACCCGAGCACGGTGTCATCGCCGGCCGTGCCGGTGATCGTGTCGTTCCCGTTGCTGCCGTGAAGCTCGTCGTCGACACCGTCGGTGCCGTTCACGGTCACGGTGACCGTCGTGCTGCTGCCGTCGGCGAGCGCGTACGTGAAGCTGTCCTGGGCCGAGAAGTCGGTCGCGCCGGTCGCTGCCGCCGTGGCAGCGGAGACCAGGTAGTCGAACGCCCCGTTCGGGTCATAGGTGATCGTGCCGTCGCCGTTGAGCGTGACGGTCGCGCCCGAAGCGAGAGCGAGGGGAACGCCCACCGAAACCGGCGTGCCGGCGATCGTGGCGATCACGAGCGGGCTGTCGATATCGGAATCGTTGGCCAGCACCGATATCGCGACGGTGGCGTTGTCGAGCACCGAGGCGCTGTCGGGCGCCACGGTAGCATCGTCGTCGACCGGCGCGAGGGTGATCGTGGCCGCGTCGATGTCGCCCTGGGCCAGGCCGCCGCTGTTGCCGAGGTCGTTGGTGATCATGGTCAGCGTATCGGCGCCGGTGCCGTTCGCGACCGGAGTGAAGCTCAGCCCGGCGGCATCGGCGAGCGTGGCGTTGATGGCAGCGATCGGCGCCAGGATGCTGATCGAGCTGGTGCCGTTGCCGACGATCTGGCCGGCGGTGAGCCCGCCGAGCACCGAGGTGGCGAGGCTCAGGGTGCCCGTGGTGACCGACAGCGTGACCATGACGTCGGCCCCGCCTGCATCCGCGTCGGCGAGCGAAAGCCCGGTCAGGACCAGCGAGGTATCCTCGATGCCGGCGAAGATCGGCGGCAGCGTCTGGACCGGCGCATCGTTCACCGGCGTCACGTTGATGAGGATGGTGTTGAGCGAGGGGTCGACGTTGACGCCGCCGTTGGCGGTGCCGCCGTTGTCGACCACCTGGAAGGCGAAGCTGGCGTAGCCGGCGCCGCTGGCCTCGGCTTCCGGCACGAAATACACGCTGCCCGCGTCGAGCTGGGCGACGGTAAACGCGGCTCCCGGAGAGAACGTGATCGGCAAGAGGCCGCCAGGCCCGTCAGGGTCATAGTAGAGCGTGCCGGCGCCCGGCAGAGTGGTGATCTGGACGTGAGTCAGCGCATTGCCGTCGACGTCGCTGAAGCCGAAATCGGCCGAGTGGAAGACGTAGGTCGCATCCTCGGCGATCGTGACGGTGGCGTTGGTCCCGGAGGGCGCGTCGTTGATGCCGACCACGGTGACCGAGGTGCTGACGCTGAGCACCGGGTTGCCGCCGTTGGCGCTGCCGTCGCCGTCGTTGAACGTCCACGTGATCGCGCGCGGGCCCGCGGTGGGATTGTCGCCGCCGGTGTTGGTGAAGGCGATGGCGCGCATCAGCGACTGGACCGCCGCCGGGGTCGCGTCGGAGTCGAAAGTGAACACGAGGTCGCTGCCGCCTGCGCCGCCGCCGGTGTAGGTGGCGATCTGGGTGCCGCCGACCGAGACGGTCGTGCTCGTGAAGGTGACGGGGCCGAGCGGGACGATGACCAGCTGGTCCTGCGCCGCGACGAGCCCGGTGCCGATATGGACGGTGAGCGTGCCGGTGTCGAAGTTGACGCTGTCGACATCGGCGATGGTGCCGTCCGAGCCGACGTCGAGCATCGCCGCACTGCTGCTGCCTTCGAACCAGGTCGCCGTGTCGCCTGACAGAATCGTCGCCGTCGGGGCGTCGTTCACCGAGGTGACGCCGACGGTCGCGCTGGCGATGGCGCTGGTACCGCCATCGCCGTCGGTCACCACGAAGTTGACGCCGCGCGTCGCTGTCGAAGGCGCCTCCGAAACGTTCGAATAGGCGATCTGGCGGAGCAGTGCCTGGACTGCCGCCGGGGTGGCGTCGGCGTCGAACGTGAAGACCAGCGGAGTCGTCCCCGTGCCGCCAGTGAAGGTGGCGAACTGGGTGCCAGCGAAGCTGACCGCGCTGCCCGAGACCCCGATCTGGCCCGCGCCGTTGCCGACGTGGACCACCGTCAGCCGGTCCTCGGCGGCACCGTTGGCGGAATAGCTCACGGTGAGCGTGCCGGTATCGAAATTGGGAGACTCCGCGTCGGTCACGGTACCCGAAGGCGCGAGCGCCAGCGGCGCGCCGTTTTCGGTATAGCTGACCGCGTTGCCGGTCCCGCCGGCGGCGCCGTTGAGGTCGATCACCGGCGCGGTGTTGTCGGGCTCGGCCGTGACGTTGACGACGAGCGGCGCGCCGTTCGTATCGTTGCGGTAGTAGCGGAACGTGCCGTCGGCCTGGCCGACGACGAGATCCTTGTCGCCGTCACCATCGATGTCGGCGAAGGCCGGCGCACTGTTCCCGCCGAGCGCAAGGCCGTTGAACGGATTGGCGTTGCCGGTCAGCTCGGTGAAGCTGCCGCCGTTGTTGCGCAAGTAGCGCAACGCGCCGCCGTTGCCGATGACCACGTCGAGGTCGCCGTCGCCGTCGTAGTCGACCGCGACCGGGCGCTGGCCGATGGTCATGTTGATACCGTTGAACGGATTGCTGCCGCCGGTCAGTTCGGTGAAGTTGCCGCCGCCGTCGTTGCGGTAGGCGTGGATCGCGCCGCCGTAGTAGTCGCCGCGCATCAGGTCGAAGTCGCCGTCGCCGTCGATGTTGATGAAGAAGTTGGCAGCGGCGTGATAGGAGGCGCCCATCACCGAGTTGAACGGATTCGCGGCGCCATTCTGTTCGGTGAACGTGCCGTCCCCGTTGTTCTTGAAATACTCGAGCGAGCCCCAGTACTCGCCGAGGACGAGGTCCGTGTCGCCGTCGCCATCCCAATCGACCGCCGACGGTGCGGACATTTCGATCTTGGTGCCCGCAGAAAGGTTGGAATCCGGCGCCGCACCGCCGTTGATGGGATTGGTGACGAAGGGGGTGAACGTGCCGTCGCCGTTGTTCCTGTAGGCAAACGTCTGCCCGTGAAGCGTGGTGCCGCTGTCGGACCCGGCGAGCAGGTCGAGGCGCCCGTCGTTGTTCAGGTCGAGGAATGTCGGCGTGGAGTCGAGATTGGTGTCGAACCCGTTGAACGGGTTTTCCGCGCCGGTCAGGGGAGTCCACAGCAGCTTGTCGCCGGCCGCGTCCTGGACTTGCACCCGCAAGGTCCGGCTCGCGGTCGGAGTGTCGCTGACGTTGGCGTACGTCAGGTTCTGCAGCAGCGCATCGACCGCGGCCGAGCTGGCCGAGGCGTTGAGCGTGACGGTGAACGTGCCGCCGACACCGCCGGTGAAGCTGCCGATCGTGGTGCCGCCGAACGAGATGTTCGCGCCGGAGACCCCGATCTGCCCGCCGCCGGTCCCCTGGTTGCGGACGGCGATGCGGTCTTCGCCCAGCACGCCGCTGATCGTGATCGTCGCGCCGTTGAAATTGTTGTCGGCGTCGCTGAAGGTCACGTCGGTGTCGATCAGTTGCGGCGTCGCATTGACCGTGTTTTCGAGGAACGTGACCGATCGCACGAGACCCGACAGCGTGGGATTCGCCATATACCCCCCTTAACGATGACAGCGCGACTGCGTTGAATCGTTGTGGCGTCTAACCGTTAAGATGGGTTAAGTCGATGCGTGGAGCCCGTTGAAATGACCGAACTTCCCGCCGTGCCCGCGGTGTCCGCCTCGGCCGGCCTGTGGCACTGGCTCGCCGACGCCAACGCGAGCATCGCGCTGACCACCTACCAGGCCGGGCGCCTGTTCCTGATCGGCACCAAGCCGGCCGGCGGGATGCGCGTGCACGAGCGGCGCATCGACCATTGCCAGGGGCTGTGGACCGACGGCGACGAGCTGTGGCTGTCGAGCCGGGCGATGCTGTGGCGCTTCGCCAACGACCTTGCGCCCGGCGAGGCGACCGAGCGCGGGGCGACGCGGCGGTTCGTGCCGCGCGAGGCGCGCGTCACCGGCGCGATCGACATTCACGACATTGCTCTCGGCGAGACTGGCCGCGGACCCGGCCCGATCTTCGTCAACACCGCGTGGAACTGCCTCGCCACGATCAGCGAGCAGGCGAGCTTCCGCGAAGTCTGGCGCCCGCCGTTCGTCAGCGCGCTGGTGGCCGAGGACCGCTGCCACCTCAACGGGCTGGCGATGGACGGCGCCAGGCCGGCCTACGTGACCGCGGTCAGCCGCTCGGACGTGGCCGACGGCTGGCGCGAGCGCCGGCGCGACGGGGGCGTGGTGATCGATGTCGCTTCGGGCGAGATCGTCGCGAGCGGGCTGTCGATGCCGCATTCGCCGCGGCTCCACGACGGGCGGCTATGGCTGCTCAACTCGGGCACCGGCGAGTTCGGCTGGATCGACCCGGCGAGCGGGCGGTTCGAGCCGGTCGCCTTCTGCCCGGGCTATGCCCGCGGCCTCGCCTTCTCCGGCCGGCACGCGGTGATCGGCCTGTCGCGGCCGCGCAACCTGACGTTCGAAGGGCTCGCGCTGCAGCAGCAGCTCGAAGCCAAGGACACCGAGCCGCGCTGCGGGCTGATCGTGGTCGACCTCGAGAGCGGGCGCACGCTCGAGTGGCTGCGCTTCGGGGATGCGATCATCGAGCTCTACGACGTCGCCATGCTTCCGGGCGTGCGGCAGGCCGAAGCGATCGGCTTCGTCGGCGAGGCGATTCTCGAACAAGTCGCCGTCGAGGCAGACTGACAGGCCCGCCGCTTCCAAGGGCGGGCCGCCCGCAGGCGAGAACTCGATCTCGTCAGAAGAGTGATTGGTGCGGTCGAGAAGACTCGAACTTCCACGGGCTTTCGCCCACAACGACCTCAACGTTGCGCGTCTACCAGTTCCGCCACGACCGCATAATCGACAAGGGCGCGTAAAGGCGGCCCCCGCGGGGTAGGAGCGGGCCCTTAGCAAAGCGGTCCCGGGCCTGCAAGCGCAGTGCGCGCATCTATTTTCATGACGGAACGTCCCATTGTGGAACGCTCCTCGCAACGCGCTTGCGCGCGCCGTTAACCCGGCGGAAACCATGTTCCATGAGCGTTTCTGCCGCTTTCGTGCTTGCCGCCGCGGTTGCGGCGGCCCCGGCCGACCCGCCGTCGCACGGGGTCGCCATGGTCGAGGCGCGCGTGACGGCCCAGATTCTGCCCGCGGTCGTCGTGCGGCAAAGCAACGGCTTGCAGGCGCAGGACGAGGGCTCGCCGCGGCACCAGCTCAGCCGGCGGGGCAATACGATCCTGGTCGAATTCCAGTAGTCCGGCTCAGGCCGGCTTCCAGCCGATCTCGGCCGAGCGGGCCGAACGCGGCACGTCGGTCACCGCTTCGTTGACCGTGACGCTCTCGCCCGGCGCGAGGCTGCGCTTGGGCGGCTGGACCTCGAAACTGTAGACGATGCGGTCGCGCCCGTCGCGCAGCACGATCAGGATCGGCGGCACGCTCTGCGCCTCGCTGCCGACGTTGGTGATCGTGCCGCTGGCGCCGAAATACTCGGTGCCGTTGGGCAATTGCCGCCGCTCCTGCTGGTCGGCCGGGAAATCGAGCTGCAGGTCGGGCTGGGCGAGCGCGAACGTCGGCCGGCTGACCGGCACCCAGTCGGGCAGGCCCCAGTACGAGACCGCGGCGATCGTGCCGATTGCGAGCAGCGCGAAGATCGCCGCGGCCCAGGTCCACAGCTTGAGAGCGTTGCGCCGGCGGCGGAACGGCGGCGCGGCCTCGAACTGCGAAGCGGCCCCGTCCGCCGGCTCGGCATAGCCCGGCGTGGGAGCTTCGGCAGCGGGCGGGATCGTCGCGGCCGGTAGCGGCGGGGAAGGTTCGGCTTGTTCGACGCGCGGCGCGGGTTCGGGCGCCCGAGGCGGCGGGGGTGGCGGGGCCACGAAGCGTGGCCGGTCGATCGACGGCGACGGGATCGGGGCGTCTGCCGCGCGGGGTGCGGGCGGAGGTGGCGCAGGCTCCGCAACCGGCTCGGGCTGCGGTTCCACCGTTGCAGCGGCAGGCGCTGCGGCGGCAGGCGCTGCGGGTTCGGCGACCTCGAGCTCGGGCGGATCCTGGAACCAGCTGTGCCGGCACTTGGCGCAGCGCACGGTGCGACCTTCCTGGCCGATGGCAGTGTCGGGCACGACGTAGCGCGTGGAGCAGGCGGGGCACGCGATAATCATTTCGCCGGAAACCTAGGCTTCGCGGTTGGGGGCAACAACCCGCCGGGTCCGAATGTTGCGCCGGCACGTGGCTTTTTTCCACATCGAACAGCAGCTATAGGCGCCTCAGATGCCCGCCTTCCGCCATTCGTCGTCGCCGCACACCCCGAGAGCCCGGGGCCGACCATGAGCGGCGGGGAGGGGAGCATCGTCCAGTTCGACAACGTCGGCCTGCGCTACGGCACCGAACGCGAGGTGCTGAGCGACGTCTCGTTCACGCTCTATCCGGGCAGCTTCTATTTCCTGACCGGCGCGAGCGGCGCCGGGAAGACCTCGCTGCTGCGGCTGCTGTACCTCGCGCAGCGGCCGTCGCGCGGGATCATCCGCATGTTCAACACCGACGTGATCACGGTGCCGCGCAGCCGGCTGCCCGACTTCCGCCGCCGCATCGGCGTGGTGTTCCAGGACTTCCGGCTGGTGCCGCACCTGTCGGCGTTCGACAACGTCGCGCTGCCGCTGCGCGTCTCGGGCGTGCCCGAGAGCGAGATCAGGAAGCCGGTCGGCGACATGCTCGACTGGGTCGGGCTCGACCAGCGCCGCGACGCGCGCCCGGCGACGCTGTCGGGCGGCGAGCAGCAGCGCGTGGCCATCGCCCGCGCGGTGATCGCCCGGCCCGAGATCCTCGTCGCCGACGAGCCGACCGGCAACGTCGATCCCGACATGGCCTTGAAGCTGCTGCGGCTGTTCGAGGCGCTCAACCGGCTCGGCACGACGGTGGTCGTCGCCACGCACGACGTGCACTTGCTCAAGAAGGTCCCGGATTCGCTGATCATGCGGCTCGATCGTGGACGGCTGGCCGATCCGACCGGCGCCTTGCGCTACCCGCCGCGGCGCGAAGCGGGGCTGCCGTGAGCGCGGCCCCCTCGCCGATCCGGCGCAACGTCCCGCGCTTCGGCGGCGGCGACCGGCTCGTGCCGCATGCGCGGCTCGCCGGGCCGATGCCGTGGGTCATCGCGATCATGATCACGCTGACGGTGATGGCCGCAGGCGCCGGGCTCGCCTTGCGCAACCTCGCCGCCAACGCGCGGGCCGAGATCGCCGGCGGGCTGACCGTGCAGATCGTCGAAGGCGGCCCGGCCGAGCGCGCGCGCCAGGCCGAAGTCGCCGTGGCCGTGCTCAGCAACCGCGAGGACGTGGCCGACGTGCGCCGCGTGCCCGATGCCGAGCTCGAGGCGCTGCTCGAGCCGTGGCTCGGCCAGCAGGGCGTGCCCGAAGAGGACGCGATCCCGGTCCCGGCGCTGATCGACGTACGCCTGACCGGGCCGGCGACCCCGCGGCGGCTCGAGGAGCTGCGCGCCGCGCTGCTCGCCTCGGTGCCTTCGGCGCGGCTCGACGCGCAGGCCGGCTGGCTCGCGCCGGTGTTCGACGCGGTCCGCTCGCTGCAGTGGCTCGCGGCGGGGCTGATCGTGCTGCTCGCCGCGACCAGCGCGGCGGCGGTGTGGCTCGCGGCGCGCAGCGCGCTCGGCTCGAACCGCGAGACGATCGAGATCATCCACTTGCTCGGCGGGAGCGACGTCCAGATCGCGCGGCTGTTCCAGCGCTCGATCGGGCTCGACGCGGCGCTCGGCGGGGTGGCCGGGCTGCTCGTCGGGCTCGGCGCGATCGTGCTGCTCGGGCGGCAGTTCGCACGCCTCGGCTCGGGCATGGTCGCGGGAGGAGAACTTGCTCCGGCGGACTGGGCGCTGCTTGCAGCGATCCCGCTGATCGGCATAGTGCTCGCTATGCTGACCGCCAGGATCACCGTTCTCGCCGCGCTGAGGCGCATGTTGTGATCCGGCGAATCCTGTCGTTGCTCGTCGTCCTGTGGGCGGTCGGTTTCCTGTGGTTCGCCATGGCGCTGCCGCAGCCGGCCGGCGCGCAGAAGACCGACGCGATCGTCGTCCCGACCGGCGGCGGCGGCCGCATCCAGCGCGGGCTCGAGCTGCTCGAGAAGGGCGAAGCGCCGCGCATGCTGGTCACCGGGGTGGGCGAGGAGGTCAAGCCGAACGAGTTCGCCGTCGAGTACAAGGTGCCGGCGCAGACGATGGCCTGCTGCGTCACGCTCGGGTTCGATGCGCTCGACACGCGCGGCAACGCGCGCGAGACCTCCGAATGGGTCGCCGCGCGCAAGGTCCGCTCGCTGCGGCTGGTGACCAGCGACTGGCACATGCGCCGCGCCGCGCTCGAGCTCGAGAACGCGCTGCCCGAGGGGACCACGGTGCTGCGCGACGCGGTCCGCACCAAGCCGGCGCTGTGGACGCTGTTCCTCGAGTACCACAAGCTGCTCGCCACCTGGCTGTCGCAGGCGCTGCCCGGCTGACGCCGATGACGGTGCTCCGCAGCCTCCTGTTCTACCTGGTGTTCTACCCGGCGAGCGCGTTCTTCGTGTCCGCGTCGGTCGTGGCCATGTACGTCAGCCCCTCGCGGGTGCGGATTTTCCCGGACACCTGGTCGCGGGTCCACCGCTGGTGCCTGCGCGTGCTGGTCGGCATCCGCGTGCAGGAGACCGGCACCAAGCTGCCCGGGGCAGCGCTCTACGCGCTCAAGCACGAAAGCTTCTTCGAGGCGATCGACCTGCCGAGCATGCTCGATTTCCCGGTGCCGTTCGGCAAGGAGGAGCTCTATTCGATCCCCGGCTGGGGCAAGGCCGCCGGTGCCTATGGCTCCGTCATGGTCCGCCGCGACCAGGGTGCCAAGGGCCTCAGGGCGATGCTCGCCGATGCGCGGCGCTTCATCGGCAGCGGGCGGCCGCTGGCGATCTTCCCCGAAGGGACCCGCGTGGCGCATGGCGAACGCCCGCCGCTGCAGTCGGGCTTCGCCGGGCTTTACAAGCTGCTCGGGCTGCCGGTGGTGCCGGTGGCGGTGAACAGCGGGCCGCTCTATCATCGCTGGTGGAAGCGCCCGGGGACGATCACGCTGCAGTTCGGCGAGCCGATCGAGCCCGGCCTGCCCCGCGAGGAGATCGAGGCGCGTGTCCATGCCGCAATCAACGCGTTGAACGCCTGATGAGGACCGTCCGGCTCCTGCTCTGCCTGGCGCTGGCCTTCGCCGCGACACCGGCGTCGGCGCAGAAATTCGACGAGCTGGCACGCACCCCGCCGATGGGGTGGAACAGCTGGAACCACTACGGCTGCACGATCGACGAGACGCTGATCCGCCGGACCGCGGACGCGATGGTCGCCAACGGCATGCGCGACGCGGGCTACGTCTACGTCAATATCGACGACTGCTGGCAGGGCGAGCGCGATGCCGACGGCTTCCTGCAGCCGGATCCGCAACGCTTCCCTTCGGGCATCAAGGCGCTCGCCGACTACGTTCACGCGCGCGGGTTCAAGCTCGGCATCTATTCCGATGCCGGCGCGAAGACGTGCGGCGGCCGAGCCGGGAGTCAGGGGCACGAATACCAGGACGCGCTGCAGTTCGCTCGCTGGGAGGTCGACTACCTCAAGTACGACTGGTGCAACACCGGCACCGGCGCGGCGCAGCGCAACCCGCGCGAGGCTTATGCGACGATGCGCGACGCCTTGCGCGCGGCGGGCCGGCCGATCGTGTTCTCGATCTGCGAATGGGGCGACAACCGGCCGTGGGAATGGGCGGGCGAGATCGGCCACCTGTGGCGCACCACCGGCGACATCGTGAACTGCTGGAGCTGCGAGCTCGGGCACGGGAGCTGGACCAGCTTCGGCGTGCTCAACATCCTCGACAAGCAAGCGGGGTTGCGCAAGTACGCGGGGCCGGGCCGGTGGAACGATCCCGACATGATGGAGGTCGGCAACCTGCCGACGCTGGCCGAGAACCGGTCGCACTTCGCGCTGTGGGCGATGCTCGCGGCGCCGCTGATCGCGGGCACCGACGTGATCGGCATGAAGCCGGAGGTCGCGGCGATCCTTACCAATCCGCGGCTCGTCGCCATCGACCAGGATCCGCTCGGCCTGCAGGGCTTCGCCTGGGTGCGCACGCCCGAGCTCGAGATCTGGGCGCGGCCGCTCGAAGGCGACAAGTGGGCGCTCGCCGTGCTCAACCGGTCGGACGCGCGGCGCAGCCACACGATCGATTTCGCGGGCGAGCCGCTGTCGGACGACTTGAACCAGAAGTTCGCCAAGATCGGCGAGCTGCATTTCCGAATCAGCGACGCGTGGACCGGCGAGGATCGCGGCACGACGCGTGAGCCGTTGGCCGTGACCGTCGGACCGCGCGATACTGCGGTGTTTCTGCTGACGCCGATCGGCTGAGACTGAAAGAAGGCAGCCCTCATCCAAGCTCCGCTAGGCAGCAAGCTGCCAAGCTACGCTATCCTTCTCCCGCCAGCGGGAGAAGGAGGAGGCGCGACGCTAGGTCGGCTTCTTCTCCCACTGGTGGGAGAAGGATATGGAGACTTAGCCCCGAAGGGGCTTAGTCGCAGTTGGATGAGGGCTCCTGCCATCGCGTGGC
>CBHWED010000025.1:0-22666 GCA_966112795.1 uncultured bacterium | reverse complement strand
AGAAGAAGCTGCTCGAGAAGCAGAAGAAGGGCAAGGCGCGGATGCGCGAGTATGGGAATGTGAGCATTCCGCAGGAGGCGTTCGTGGCGGCGCTGCGGATGGGGGATGAGGGGTAGCCCTCAATCTGAGGATGCGGGATAGGTGAGGGCCGGTGCCGAGGCTAGTCGTTAATAATCTCCGTGAGCATCACGTGGGTGGAGGACACCACTTCCTTCGCACCACATGACCGCGTTATTTCGGACGAAATAGTGAGACAGGCACTCATTGGAACTCCAGACAGACGGGTAGATTGATACCGCATCACCGCTTCTGGAGACTTGCCAATGCGGATTGTGCGTTGGCTGAAGGCTTAGATTGACGAGTTCTCCGCGTCCGCAGGGGCAGCGGAAGATCACCCAAAAATCGCGCCCCTTGTGTCGAACGATGTAGATGATCCGCTCTGCTATGTGCTCTTCTGATGGGGTTACATCGCAGACCAAGACCGACCTGAAATACGTCGGTTCGCGGACCTCTCCGAGGAACTTCTTCGCGATCCATGTAAAAAGGTGCTTGATTGCCGTCATCGTTTTCCCAGAAGCGGCGTTTGCAATCGAAATTCGCCTTCATCCACGTTGAGAAGCCCCGGAGCGCCGCAGCAATAGCATGATGAGTCATTCTTTGGCATATTACTGTACATTTCTAATGAAATGAAATCAATCCAAAGATTGTCTCGCCTAAATGATTCGCCAAGATTCCGAAAAGGCTTAAGTAGGTCCATGAACGACATAAATGAGAATTGGGCGGCCGCTGTTGTGAAGGGCCCCACTCCTGGCGCCGCCTCGCCGCCTCCAGTCAAATAGAACTCCCGACGGAGTCGCTCCTTACCCATGGTCGCGATCTCTGGTCGGTCTCGGACCGCAAATGCGTAAGCCAGCTTATCGTCTGTGACTACGCGTTGGCACCGAAGACATCTTCCTGATTCCGGCATAATCGTGCTGATTCGCGCTTTGTGCTCGCGAAGCTTCGGGATTTTTTTGTCGTGGCCGTCAATCCGTCCGGTGAGCCCCACGTCTATAAATGGGTTGCAGTAGTAATATGCCGCTTCATTCATAGTGTTTCGGCCTATGACATCGTCAGTACAACCAAACACAACATCGCACGTCGACAGGGCGTCGACACCCGATGGGGAGCGATCAACATATTCCGCGATTGCGCGAATGTCGCAATCAAGTCCAATTTCGTCCAGAAATTCTTTCGAGCGAGTGGCTTTCTTTGTTCCGATGTCTTTGATCCGGTAACCTGCCGTGCGGTTGAGGTTCGTGGTCTCAACATCATCCCCGTCGATTAAGACCAATTCACCGACGCCAGCGCGTAGCGCAGTTTGTGCTAGCGGCGACCCTGTCCCCCCCAATCCTACGACCGCAACGCGCATCGACTGCAATGCGTCGTTAAAGGGCGCACCAAAGGCGGCGGCTTGACGGGTGTTCCAGTGTCGAAGCGCATCGTCAGGCTGGAAATGCAAGAATATATGTTCTCCGAAAATGCAGACATGCCGCGTCGCAGTGTGCTCTCTTGGCGAAAAGCCTGTTCTGCAACGCCCGATCCATTTGTTTTCGGCAAACAGCAGCGAGACTATCTCTGAATCTTTAGTTGTGTGGTTGGCGATTGCACTGATCAGAGACTGCTCGCATTGCTCATCTTTTTCCGAAAAGGACAAACCGCCGCTTGGATGGCAATGGACAACCCCAAAAATTAGAGACTCACGCTCGCAGAGGAAAAAATCCTTCGGCAACTGCCGCATACTGAACTTCATGCTGAAAGGCGAACTTTCAAGTATTTCTGTCTCTTCAAATGGCCGAAAATCAACGACAACATACCGGTCACTGGTTCCAAAAGTTGTGTCGGAAAATTTTCTGAGAAACAACACTCCGCCTCTCTCATGCCCATTAGGGTGTGACATGAGAAAACTGGTGATTCTATGCTCTAGAGACTTGGTGAGCGCTACGCGCATCTAGGTTCGCTTTGCTTCTGGATTGCAGAGAGCCCACGATATCCGGTCGACGATTGTTTCAATTCCATGATTTTTGGGCTGCCAGCCGGCCTGGTGCCAATGGCGCGACCATCGCTCAAAGGTTATGCCTTCGTGTTCTCTACTGTCACCGCCACCGACTGCCGGGATTATCCCACCATCGAGGCGGCGCAGTTCAGGATATGTCCAAAACATATCGGGACCAGAGGCATTATAATTTGGCGGTAAAATGACGAGGATGCGGGCGGCGCTGATTTGCTCCCCGGATGAGGACTTGTAGATACCTTTTGGAAGCGGAAAGTTTTCGAAAATCACGAATCGTGAATTTTCAACTTCACTAATTTGTAAATTTGCGTCCTCGAGATACGCATAGTCCGCGTTAAAAAGTAGCGCCATCGCCCGCCTCAGAACTTGAGTCCTGCGTATAGAATTTTTCAAGACCGGGATTGCTTAGATCAACCTCCTGGTCATTTTCTATTAGCTCGCCCGGCTGGCCTTTAACTCTCATGAAGAGGTCGACTCCGTCGGGCACTCCCGGTGGAAGACCTCGCAATTCGGATCCTTTGATGAACGTCGCAGGCCATTCATGGTGGACCTCATCAATTTTGAATTTGAATGTTTTTTCCTTGGGCACTATCCGCCTCCTCACTAGGAAACTATGTACCAAATCCAAAGCGGAAATCAAATTTAGCTCTAAAAAGGCCGAAAAGGCAGACTCACTTTTGAGTCGCTCGACATTGTCGTTCCGCCTTCCTACCGTAAGCGTGTCGGGGGGAACAGCATGCCGCACTGCATCTTCGTGCACAAAGCCGACTCGATCTACGACGACATCCCAGCCGAGCGGTACCAGTTCCCGCGGCCCTATCTCGCGCGGGCGCAGCAGTGCGTGGGGGACTGGGTGGTCTATTTCGAGCCGGTCAAGGTCGCCGGCTCGCGCGGCTATTTCGCGGTCGCGCGGGTCCAGGCGATCGTTCCCGATCCGGAAGTGGCCGACCGCTTTCGCGCGGTGATCGCGCCGGGGAGCTACCTGCCGTTCTCGCCCGCGGTGCCGCGGCGCGTCGACGGGGCGCTGGTCGAGCGCGATTGTCCCAACGCGCAATGGGCGGTGCGGCCGCTGTCCGAGGCCGACTTCGCGCGCATCGTCGGGCTCGGGCTGCCCGACGAGGAGCTCCTGCCGCGCGAGGGGGAGGACGAGCTGGCCGGCGATCGGGTGCACGACTTGCAGGCGCCGTTCGAGGTCGAGCGGACGATCGTGCAGTCGCTGGTGTCGCGGCCGTTTCGCGAGCGGGCGTTCCGGCGCGCGGTGCTCGAGGCTTACGATGCGCGCTGCGCGGTGACCGGGTGGAAGCTGCTCAACGGCGGCGGGCGGGCCGAGGCGCAGGCGGCGCATATCCGGCCGGTCGAGCACGGCGGGCCGGACAGTGTGCAGAACGGGATCGCGCTGTCGGGGACCGCGCATTGGATGTTCGATCGCGGGCTGATCGGGTTTTCGGATCAGCTCGACATCCTGGTGTCGCGGCAGGTGAATGACCGGTCGGGGATCGAGGCGATCATCAATCCTTCGCGCAAGGCGCTGGTGCCGGGGCGGGTGGGGCTGCGGCCGCATCCGGCGTTTTTGGGGTGGCATCGGGAGAATTGCTTCAAGGGGTAGGCTTCGTCCTCCTCCCCCTTGAGGGGGAGGGTAGGGTTGGGGGTGTTCGGCCTCTCCCGCGAGCGCGGACGCGCGCCCATGGGCGCGCTCCCCCACCCCTACCCCCTCCCCGCCGGGAAGGGGGAGCAGAGCGCGGGCGGGGGGCGGTAAGCCTTCTGCAAGCTGTTTGGCGCAAGGTGTGCGGCTATGCGGACCGTGCTCCCCCTGCTCACCCTTGCGCTCGCCTGCGCGCCCGTGCCGGTGCTAGCGCAGGCGATCAGCGGGCCGGCGACGGCGGTCGATGGCGATACGCTCGAGATGACCGGGCTGCGCGTGCGGCTGTTCGGGGTCGATGCGGTCGAGCTCGGGCAGACTTGCGAGCGCGGCGGGGCCGCGTGGCGCTGCGCCGAGGATGCGAGGGCGCAGCTCGGCGCGCTGGTCGCCGGCCGGACCATTTCGTGCGAGACGCGCGATACCGATGTCTATGGCCGCATGGTCGCGGTGTGCGAGGCGGACGGGACCGACCTGTCGCAGGCGATGGCCTGGTCGGGCTATGCGGTCGCGCTGACCGATTTCAGCGCCGACTATGTCGTCGCGGTCGATTCCGCGCGGGCGCGGACCGCGGGGATCTGGGGGTCGATCTTCGTCGAGCCTTCCGCCTATCGCGCCGCGCATCCGCAGGCGGCGCGGCCGGCGCGCGCGGTGGCGCGCGACGCGGAGGCGGCGCCGGTCGCGCGCGCGGCGGCGGGGGCCTATTACCGCAATTGCGCCGCGGCGTGGGCGGCGGGGGCGGCACCGCTGTACCGCGGGCAGCCCGGGTACCGGCCGGAGATGGACGGCGACAACGACGGGGTGGCTTGCGAGCCCTATCGCGGGCGGCGGTGATCGTCCCGCCACCGGCCCCGCGTTCGCGGGCTGGGTGGGCGTTCGGTGAACCGGGAGCACCCCTCCACCATCCCCGCTGGCGCAGGGATCGGATTGGCCAGGGAGTCGTGACCTCCAACCGTCGTACGCATCCTCTTGACCTACATTAGAGCTTGCTCAAAAGTTCTCTTTTCGTTCTCGACGATCTCAGGTCCTTTCCCCATAGCCGGATGCGAATTTTGTCCTATGATGAAGGAGTTAGGGTTAACAGGGGGTACGATGGATCGCATCCCGGCGATCAGGCGGGCGATACTCGCGGACGTTCCACCGCTGCAGGCGCTCGGCTGGAGCGTGCTCGCGGTGGTCGTGCCGACCGCGCTGCGCTGGGTCATCGACCGGGGCTCCGAAGGGGTGCCGTTCCTGACCTACTTCCCGGCGCTGACCCTGGCCGCGCTGTTCCTCGGCTGGCGCTGGGCGACGGTGGTGGCGCTGGCTTCAGCGGCGGTCGCCAACAACCTGCTGCGTGACGAGCCGCTGCGGTTCTACCACGGCGGCAGCGAGCTCGCGCTCGCCGGGCTGTTCGTGCTGTCGTGCGCGGCGCTGGTGGCGATCGGCGAGGTCGCGCGGCGGACGGTGCGCGAGGCCGAGGCGGCCAAGGCGCGCGAGACGCTGCTCAATCACGAGCTGTTGCACCGGGTCAAGAACCTGCTGACCACGGTCAACGCGATGGCGGTGCTGACCGCGCGGCACAGCGAGCCCGACGAGTTCGTCCCGGCGCTGACCGGGCGGATGCAGGCGCTCGAGCGCGCGACCGAGCTCCTCGGGGTCGACGAGAACGTGCATTGCGACGTGCACTCGCTGGTCGAGGCGGCGCTCGCGCCGTTCCGCGCACGCGACAACTTCACGGTGGAAGGCCCGGCGTGCGAGCTGCCGCGCGAGGCGTGCGTGCCGTTGAGCCTCGCGCTGCACGAGCTGTGCACCAATGCGCACAAGTACGGCGCGCTGTCGGTGCCCGAGGGGCGGGTCGAGCTGCTGTGGACGATCGGCGAGGGCGAGAACGCGCTGCTGCGGCTCGCCTGGCGCGAGATCGGCGGGCCGCCGGTCGAGGCACCGCAGCGGATCGGCATGGGTACCCAGCTGCTGCGGCGGCAGCGCGGGCTCGACGCGGTCGAGCTGCGCTACGCGCCGGGCGGGGTCGAGTGCGCGATCGCGGTCGCCGGGGTCAGGGCCTGACGACTACGGCTTTCGCGCGGAAACGAGCGAGTAGTAGCCGCCGCCGGTGCGGACGGCCTGCACGTCGGTGAACCCGGCACCCTCGAGAATCTCGCGGAACTCGGGCAGCGAGTACTGCTTGCCGAGCGTGCCGACGAGCATCAGCAGGCTGAACGCGGCGGCGTGCCATGGGCCGGCGCCGTCGTCGTCCATGAGGATCTCGCTGAGGAAGATGCGGCCGCCCGAGGGCAGCGCCGCGAAGCTCTTGCGGGCGAGCAGGCTGTTGGTCTCGACCGACCAGTCGTGGAACACGTTGGCGAAGAAGTGCGCGTCGGCTTCGCGCGGCCACTCCTCGGTGAACATGTTGACGCCGGCGGTGCCGACGCGGTCGCTGACGCCGGCGCGCGCGACGTAAGTCCCGGCCTCGTTGGCCATCGCGGCGAGGTCCATCAGGGTGACCCGGAGTTCGGGGTGGGCCTTGGCGATCTCGATGCCGTAGACGCCCGAACCGCAGCCGACGTCCATCAGGTGGTTCACTTCGCCGAACACCGCCTGCGCCGCGGCGCCGCGCGCGGGGGCCATCGAGTGCGAGTGCATGAAGCTGGCGATGCGCCGGGCGGCGACCGCGCCCATCTCGCCGCGCTCCCATTCGGGGGCACCCGAGTTGAAGCTTTCGGGGCGCTTGCCGGTCTTCATCGCCTCGAGCAGCTGGGCGTGGAGCGGGCCGCGTTCGCGGAAGCCGAGCAGGAACCCGCCCCAGTAGCCCTCGGCCTCGGGGTGCAGCCAGGTCCGCGCGGGCGGCAAGGCGCGCCATTGGCCGGTGCGCTTCTCGATCAGCCCCGACGAGGCGAGCGCGGCGAGCAGGATCGACAGAGGATGGACCTCGGCGCCGACCTCCGAGGCCAGTTGCTCGGTGGTCAGCGGCGCGTCGCCGAGTGCCTTGAACACGCCGAGCTCGTCGGCCACGGTCATCGCGGGGAGGCGGAACTGCGCTTCCCACATGTCCCAGATCACGCGGTCGTCGTTGGTCGGCGGCAAGTGGCTCATGCGTCTCTCCCTGTCGTGTTGTTTTGCGCGGACGATAACCGCCCCGCGCAGATACGCCAGAGGCCGCATGTCGCAAGATGTCCCAGTCGCTTGCGCCGCGCGGGCCGCCCGTGCACAACCGTAACGAACGATAGAATCAAGCTGGAGAGGCATCATGGCCACCGCCGCCGCGCCGCAGGGCGTCGAGATCGAGGACAGCGTCGAAGCCCGGGCCCGCACGGTCGAGACGACGATCCGCTTCGTCGACCCGGGCGATTTCGTCACCCGGCGCTACGTGCGTGCGGGCGCCGAGATCAACACCGGGACCTATTCCGACCACCGCGTGGTGGTGCGCGACGCGATGCCGATCCGCGACCACTTCGAGCTCGACGTACACGGCTTCCGCATCGCGGTGCAGCCGACCGCGGTCGCCGATTTCCACGACAAGGCCGAAGTCGACCGGGTCTACGAGCGCGAGGTCGAGGAGCACGTGCGCCAGCTGACCGGGGCCGACAAGGTCGCCGCGCGCGGGTGGATGGTGCGCACCAGCGCCGACCTGAGCCAGCGGGCGCAGGAGAAGAGCGAGAACTACGAGCACACCGGCGGCGTGCAGCCGCCGGCGGGCGAGGCGCACGTCGACCTCAACACGGCGACCGCGCGGCGCATGGCCGAGGCCACCTACAAGAAGCACTTCCCCGACGGGCCCGGGTTCAAGCGCTTCCTGATCACCAGCTACTGGCGCACGTTCAGCCCGCCGCCCCAGGACGTGCCGCTGGCGCTGTGCGACGGGCGCACGAGCTTCGCCGGCGAGGAGAAGTCGAACACGCTGTTCGTGGTCGACGAGTTTCCCGAGGGCGAGGCGCTGGTGGCGCCGGTCGAGGACGAGGCGAACATGATCGCCGCCTCGATCTTCAGCCATTCGCCGCAGATGCGCTGGTGGTACTTCTCGAACATGTCCAAGGACGACGTGCTGCTGTTCAAGTTCCACGACAGCGACCACGCGCGCACCTGGCGCTGCCCGCACACCGCGTTCCACGACCCGAGCTTCGCCGACGCCAACGTGCGCGAGAGCATCGAGGTCCGGTCGGTGGCGTTCTGGGAGTAGGGCGGGTGTCGGTCACCATCTACCACAACCCGCGTTGCAGCACGTCGCGCAAGACGCTCGAGCTGATCCGCGAGGCCGGGATCGAGCCGACCGTAGTCGAGTACCTGAAGACCCCGCCGAGCCGCGCCGAGCTGGCCGATCTGGTCGCGCGCATGGGCGTGCCGGTGCGCGCGGTGCTGCGGGCCAAGGAGGACCTCGCCGGCGAACTCGGGCTGCGCGATCCGGCGGTCGGCGACGACGCGCTGCTCGACGCGATGGCGGCCAACCCGATCCTGATCGAGCGGCCGATCGTCGCCAGCGACAAGGGGGTGCGGCTCGGCCGCCCGCCCGAGGCGGTGCGCGAGGTGCTGCCTCCTTCCCGTTAGGGGCGGAACCGCGCGGCGCGCCGCTCATTTTCCGGGTGCCAGCGACCTGGAGGAGCCTGCATGCCCGTGTCCGAAACCAGCGCCGTCGAGCGCATCGCCCGCATCCTCGCCGGCCAGCGGCTCAGCGCCAACGCCGAAGGCTACCTCGCCTCGGCCGGCGACGTGGTCGACGACGAGTGGCGCTCGCACCTCGACGACGCGCGCGCGGTGCTGCACACGCTGCGTGAGCCCGACGCGGCGATGGCCGGCGCCGGCGACGTCGGCACGTGGAAGGCGATGGTCGAAGCGGCGCTGGCGGCCGAAGGGTAAGACCGGAGCGCGATGCCGCGCACCGTCAGCCGGTGCCGGCCCGCGAGGCGGCGAGGTCGGCGAGGCCGGGGATGTTGTGCTTCGTCTCAAACGCACGGACCAGGTCGAGCTCCTGCTGTTCGACCCCACCGAGCGGGCTGAACGGGCGGCCGTCGAAGTAGCGCGGCGGGGTACCGTCGCCGTCGGGGCTGCCGTGGCCGGTGTCGATCGAATTGCGCCAGTACGCGGCGTGCGCTGCCCACTCGGCCTGGTCGACCAGCGTCGGCGCGTTGAGCCAGACGTTCCAGGTCAGCACGTTGCCCGGCGTCAGCAGGTTGCCCGAGGCGATGTTGAACACGTCCATGACCAGCTGGTTGAAGTCGTCGACCAGCGGGATGCCGTACTTGAGGATCGGACCGATCTGCACCGCGACGTTGGCGACCGCCCAGGCTACGTCCCGGTGCAGCGCGAACGCGGGGTTGGGGAAGGCCTGGCTGACGCCCGAGCGGACACTGATGTTCGGCTGGCCCGGATCGCCGACCTCGTGCAGCGTGACCTGAATCGCGTGCGCCTTGTCGAGCGGGAAGGGCAGGCCTTCGTGCGCGAAGATCAGTTCGAGCAGCTTGTACGCGAAGCGCGTCTTGGCGACTGGGCCGAACCAGATCTTGCCGGTGACGCTCATGTCGAGCGCGACGAGGTCCTTGTCGAGATCGCTCGCAGCCTCGTTGACCCAGCCGCGGTTGCCGGTGACGGTGACCTCGATGTTGAGGTCGCCGAAGGTCGGCGAATAGGCGCCCTGTTGCGGGCAGATGACCGAGTAGACCCGGCCGGCATTGGTGTAGCCGGCGCGCGAGATGTCGGGGGCGAACATCTGGTAGCAGCGCGAGCTCTCGTCGCCGATCACGGTCTGCCAGCTGAACTCGGGCCACAGCACGTCGAGCTGGCGCTGCAGCAGCGGGATGTTGGCCATGTTGTCGAGCATCGGCAGCGAGGACAAGTCGGGATCGGGGTAGGAGAATGCCGGATTGGAAGTCGAAAACCCGCCGACCCAACCGGGCGCCGGGGTCTTCGAGGGGATGATGGGGTAGGTCGACATATGTTCCTCCGTATCGCGTATCGATATCGAGTCTCGTTACTGGCTATGGTACGGAAGTCGTACAGTAATAACAGCGGCGTTTGGCGAGGTGGATCGACAAGGTCAAAGAAGGAATGGATCGTTTTTGGAGCTTGACTTGGAGTACCGTCTACGAACTCGGATTCGCGAAGCAGCGTGCGCCGGATCAGGCGGCTATCCGACCCCTTGACTATCGCGCGGATGACCCGAGGTTAGCGATGGGACGAGGGGAGAGACGCAATGCCCATTCCATCTGCGCAGAGCCTGAAGATCGGCACGATCGTCGACAAGACGCTTGCCGTCATCGAGCGCAACATCATGCCCATGCTGATCTTCGCGGCCGGGCTCACCGTGGCGAATGCCGCGATCAAGTACTTCACGCTCGACATGACCCGGGTGACCGACGCGCTGGTGATCGCGGCGGCCGGGATCGTCGTCGGCATCGTCGCCAATTACCTGGTGCTCGATGCGATTATTCGCCGGACCGGGCTGCTCACGCGGACCAACGGCGACGTGTTCATCGCCTATTGCGTGATGTCGGTGCTGTCGACGCTCGGGGTCATGGGCGGGATGATCCTGCTGATCATTCCGGGGCTGGTGATCCTCTCGCGCTGGATCATCGCCGCGCCGCTGGTCATCGGCCGAGGCGAGGGCGCGACGCGGGCGCTCGGCGAAAGCTGGGAGCGGACCAAGGGCGGCGAATGGCAGATCCTCATGGCCTGGCTGCTGCTGCTGCTCGGGCCGATCGCGGTGATCATCGCCTGCGGCATCCTGTTCAAGCCGGAAGATCCGGTCGGCATCGTCATCTCGCAGCTGTTCACCAGCCTGCTGAGCGTGATCTCGGTGGCGATGAGCGTCGCGATCTACGGCCTGCTCGAGACCGGACGCAGCGTGCCGAGCCCGGCCTGAGCGCTCAGCGCTCGCCGGCGACGAGGCGCAGCGGGCGCGGCGAAGGGCCGTCGGCCACCGGGGTTCCCGGGTAGCGGGCGACCAGCCCGGGCACGCGGCTCGCGGCGACCGCCTTCGAGAACAGGAAGCCTTGGCCGAAGTCGCACTCGAGCCCGATCAGCTGCTCGGCCTGGGCCTCGGTCTCGATGCCTTCGGCAACCACGCGGATGCCCAGGCTCCGGCCGAGGTTGACCACCGCGCGGATGATCGCCTCGTCGCCCGGGTCGACGTCCATGTCGCGCACGAAGCTGCGGTCGACCTTGATGATGTCGACCGGGAACTGCTTGAGGTGGCGCAGCGAGGCGTAGCCGGTGCCGAAGTCGTCGAGCGCAATGCGCACGCCGCGGGCGTTGAGCAGCGCGAGCGCTCGATGGACGTACTCGGCGCCGCGGCCGAGGAACACGGTCTCGGTGACCTCGAGCTGGAAGCAGCTCGTCGGGATCCGCGCGAGGCGCAACTGGTCGAGCACGCGCTCGGCGAAGTTGTCGCGGCGGAACTCGGCCGCCGAGGCATTGACCGCGACGTGCTGGAACTCGATGCCGCGATCGAGCCAGCCGCGCATGTCGGCGATGACCCGGTCGATCATCCGGTCGCTGATCGCCGCGGCGACCTCGGCGTCCTCGAACGCGGCCTCGATCTGTGCCGGCTCGCCGATGCGGCCGCTGTCGGTGCGCCAGCGCAGCAGCGCCTCGAAGCCGACGATCGCGCGGCGGGCGAGGTCGAGCTTGGGCTGGTAGTAGGGGATCACGCGGTCGTCGCGCAGCGCGTCGCGCGCGGTCTGGACCATCGAGGCGCGGCGCTGGACGTCGTCGCGCATGTGCGGCTCGAACAGCGTGACCGTGCCGCGGCCGGCGGCCTTGGCGGCATAGAGCGCGATGTCGGCGTTCTTGAGCAGCGCCTCGGACGTGCGGCCGTGCATCGGGAACATGCTCGCGCCTATGCTGACGCGGCAGTCGAGGATGCGCCCGGCGTGGACGAACGGCTCGCGCAGGCACTCGTTGATCGAGCGCGACAGCTGGATCAGCGTCAGCTCGCCGGGGACGTCGGGCAGGACCACCGCGAACTCGTCGCCGCCGAGGCGGGCGACCGTGTCGCCGGCGCGGACCACGCCACGCAGGCGCTCGGCGAACAGCTTGAGCAGCGCGTCGCCGGCGTCGTGGCCGAGCGTGTCGTTGATCTGCTTGAAGTGGTCGAGGTCGAGCAGCAGCAGGCCGACCGCGCCGCCTTCGGCGGTGGCCGAATGGATCGAGAGGTCGAGCTTCTCCTGGAACAGGCTGCGGTTGGCGAGCCCGGTCAAGCCGTCGTGGCTTGCGGTCCAGCGGACGCGCTCCTCGGCGGTCTTCTCCTCGGTCGCGTCGCGCGCGGTGAGGATGATGCGGCGCAGCTGGCTGTCGGCCTTGTGCGTGCGCCAGCCGTTCATCGTCACCCAGCGTTCGGCACGGTCGCTCGCGCGGCGGATGCGGAAGGTGTCTTCGAAGCGGTCGCTCTGTCCGCCGCGGATCGAGTGCAGCTGGCGGATGAAGCGGGGCCGGTCGGACGGGTGGATGCACGATTCGGCGAGCTCGAGCGTGGCTTCGGTGCCCGGCGCGACGCCAAGGATCTCGCGCAGGCGATCCGACCATTCGCGCTGGTTGAGTACCGCGTCGTAGTCCCACACGCCGAGTCCGGCGGCTTCGGCGGCGAGGCGGAAGCGCTCCTCGCTTTCGCGCAGCGCTTCCTCGCTCTGCTTGCGGCGGGTGATGTCGAGGTGCGCGCCGATGCTGCGCACGGCCTCGCCGGCCTCGTTGCGCTCGACCTTGGTCCGGCTCGAGATCCAGCGGACCTCGCCGTTGTCGGGGCGGACGATGCGGAATTCGGACTGGAAGCCGCTGTCCTCGGCGAGGTTGCGCGCGATCTCGCGCTTGAGCTGCTCGCGGTCCTCGGGGTGGACGATGCGCATCCAGTCGGCCGACGACAGGTGTGTGGTGCCCGGCGGCAGGCCGTTCTGCTCGACGAACGCCTCGGACAGCGAGCTGAGGCCCTCGGCGTTGCCTTCGAAGTCGGCGAGGCCGGTCGCTTCCTGGACCAGCCGCAGGCGCTTCTCGCTCTCGCGCAGGGCTTCCTCGCTGCGCTTGCGCTCGGTGATGTCGAGATGCGCGCCGAACGTGCGGACGATCGCGCCGGCCTCATTGCGCACCAGGGTGGTGTTGCAGCCGATCCAGCGGGTCTCGCCGTTGTCGGCGCGGATCACGCGGAACTCGGTGTGGAAGCATTCCGTGCCGTCGGCGAAGGCCGCCGCGACCTCGCTGTTGACCCGCTCGGCGTCGTCCGGATGGATCAGGTGTGCCCAGTCCTGGACCCGCATCCGGCCGTCGCCGGGTGGCAGGCCGAGCTGGTCGTAGAAGCGGGCCGAGCAGGTCGAGATGCCGTGCTCGTCGCATTCGAAGTCGGCGAGGCCGGTGGCCTCTTGGACCAGGCGCAGCCGCTCCTCGCTGCGGCGCAGCGCGGTCTCGGCCTCGAGCCGCTCGCTGACGTCGCGCGAGATGCACATGTGCGCCTTGGCGCCATCGGGCATGCGGAACGGCACCGCATGCGCCTCGACATGGCGGCGGCGGCCGTGGAGGCCGATCAGCTCGTAAGTCCAGACGACCGATTCCCCGGCCATGACCCGGCGGTGGACGTCGAGGCAGGCCGCGCGATACTCCTCGGGGACGGCCATGTAGCCGGGCGCGGTCAGGCTCTCGAGGTCGGGCGCCTGGAGCAGGTCGAGGCCCTGCGGATTGATGTGCACCATCCGCCCGGCCTCGTCGAAGATCTTCACGCAGTCGGGCATCGCGTCGAGGATCGCGCGCAGGCGGGCCTCGCTCTCGCGCAGCGCGGCCTCGGCGAGGACCTGCGCGGAAACGTCCTCGAACGTCGCCACCCAGTAGCCGTCCGCGGTGCGCGTGGGCATGACCGCGTAAGTGCGGCCGCCGCGGACGAGCTTGACGCGGGTGTCGGCGCTCGCTTCGAGGTTGGCCCACAGCCGCTGCTCGAGCTGCTCGGGCGGAACTTCGGGTGGGTAGTAGCCCGCCTGTTGGACCAGCGAGACCAGCTCGCGGGCGGTCAGGCCGGGATGGATCTGCTCGGGCGGGAGCTGGATGACCTCGGCGTAGCGCGCGTTGCACAGCGCGATGCTGCCGTCGGGATCGAACATGCACAGGCCCTGGTGCATGTGCGCGAGAGCGCCTTCGAACAGCGCCAGACGAGCCCTGAGAGCCTCGTTTTCCCGCCTGAGATCCGCAACCTTATCCGCGTCTTGTGACACGCCAACCCCCCTCTCGTCCGAGGGCCACCGGATGGCCTTCGCGCGAGCGTCGTCCCTTCATGCCAAGTCTAGGTGAACATACCGTAAGCGCTGGCTTGGGTTTCTTGCGGACGGCGTGCGCCGGGGCTCGTCACTTCACTTGGCGTTCACCGTGGTGCTGGCTATAGGCGGCGCATATGACCGCACGTTCCCCCAAGAGGATCGCCCTTCTGGCCGCCGCGGCGGCCGTTCTGCCGCTCGTTTCCGGCTGCGCTTCGCTCGGCGTCGGCAAGAAGCCGGCCGACACCGGCTACGTCGCCCGCGACGCGGAATCGCTTTACGCGGCGGCCAAGGAACGGCTCGACCGCGGCGACGTGAAGATCGCGGCGGCGCTGTTCGACGAGGTCGAGCGGCAGCATCCTTATTCGCCGTGGGCGCGGCGCGCGCAGCTGATGAGCGCGTTCAGCTACTACGTCGCCAAGGACTACAACAAGTCGATCGAATCGGCGCAGCGCTTCCTGCAGATCCACCCGGGCAACAAGGACGCGCCGTACGCCTACTACCTCGTCGCGCTGAGCTACTACGAGCAGATCAACGACGTCGATCGCGACCAGGCGGTCACGCTGCAGGCGCTGACCGCGCTGCAGGACGTGCAGCGGCGCTATCCCGACAGCGAGTATGCCTCGGACGCGCGGGTCAAGATCGACCTCGTCAACGACCACCTCGCCGGCAAGGAGATGGAGATCGGCCGCTTCTACGAGCGCACCGGCTCGTGGCTCGCGGCGCAGATCCGTTTCCAGAACGTGGTCGAGAAGTACCAGACCACCAGCCACACGCCCGAGGCGCTGTACCGGCTGACCGAAACCAGCCTCGCGCTCGGCATTCCGACCGAGGCGCAGAAGTATGCATCGGTGCTCGGGGCCAACTACCCGGGCAACGAGTGGTACCAGCGCGCGTTCGACCTGATGCAGGAACACGCGCCCAACGCGCACGCGAGCTGAGCGATCGGCTCGCGGAGTGCGGGCACTCGTGTGCCCGCATACTCCAGCACTTGAGAGGTTAGGCGACCCGCGCTTCGGCGAGGTTGCGGTCGCGCGCGATCAGCTCGCCGAGCTGGCTCGGGTAGAGCGGCCGCTCGAGCCGGACCCCGGCGATGCCGTCGTGGGCCCAGCGGATGCGGCCGCCGAGGCTCAGCTCGCCGAGCTCGACGGTGACTTCCTCGCCGATCGCATAGTCGCAGCGGCCGAGATTGCTGATGCGGCAGCCTTCGCTCGACAGCTCGATGAGCAGCCCTTTGGCGGGCAGCGCGCCGGGCTTGCCGAGCCGGACCGGCTGGCGAACTGCATAACGTCTGTGCGTACGGATCGTAAGAACGGTCATCGACCCCACCCCCGGCCTTCTCCGGTTTTGCCCCCGTGTCACGATAAGGCCATAGGTTCGTTAATAAATTGTTCCACAGGATTTCCACAGGGGTACCTGGAAGGGTATGCCGGGGAGCGCGGGCCGGGCGGCGTTGCGCGCCGCGCACGGCTCCCTTAGGCTGGCCGCACCGATGCTGACCTCGCTCGCGATCCGTAACGTCGTCCTGATCGAGGCGCTCGACCTCGCCTTCGCGCCTGGGCTCGGCGTGCTCACCGGCGAAACCGGGGCGGGCAAGTCGATCCTGCTCGATGCGCTCGGGCTGGTGCTCGGCAACCGCGCCGAGAGCGGGCTGGTGCGCGCGGGCGAGGAGCAGGCGGCGGTCACCGCGACGTTCGAATTCGGCGAGCTGCCCGAGCCGATCCGCGCGGCGCTGGCCGAGGCCGAGGTCGAGATCGAGCCCGGCGAGCCGCTGATCCTGCGGCGGCGGGTCAAGTCCGACGGCGGCTCGAAGGCGTGGGTCAACGACCAGCCGGTCGGCGCGGCGCTGCTGCGCGAGATCGCCCCGGCGCTGGTCGAGTTGCACGGGCAGCACGACGACCGCGGGCTGGTCAATCCGCGCGGGCATCGCGCGCTGCTCGACCGTTATGCGGCGAGCGACGTGGCCGGGGTGGAGGACGCCTGGGCCAAGTGGCGCGCGGCCGAAGCGGCGCGCGACGCGGCGCGCGGGAGAATCGCGCAAGCCAAGGCCGACCAGGACCTGTTGCTCGCGCATCTCGCCGAGCTGACCGCGATCGAGCCCGAGGACGGCGAAGAGGAGCGGCTCGCGCTGGCCCGCGCCGACATGCAGAAGGGCGAGAAGCTCGCCGGCGACCTCGAAGCGCTGCGCCTGGTGTGGGACGGATCGGATTCGGCGCTCGCGCAATTGCGCGGCGCGGCGCGGCGGCTCGACCGGATCGCGGGCGAGCACGAACTGCTGGCCGAGGCGCTGGCGGCGCTCGACCGTGCGGTGATCGAGGCCGGGGAGGCCGAGGAGCGGCTCGAGAAAGCGGGCGAGGCGCTGAGCTTCGACCCGGCCGAGCTCGACCGGATCGAGAGCCGTCTGTTCGAGCTGCGCGCGCTCGCCCGCAAGCACGGCTGCCAGCCCGACGAGCTGCCCGCGGTGATGCGCTCGCTCCGGGCGCAGCTCGACGCGATCGAGGCCGGCGATGCCGAGATTGGCGCGCTCGAGGCGGCGGCGGATGAGGCCGGGCAGGTCTATCGCGCGCGGGCCGAGGCGCTCCACGCCAACCGCGCGGCCGCGGCCTTGCGGCTCGACGCGGCGGTGGCGGGCGAGCTCGCGCCGCTCAGGCTCGATGCGGCGCGCTTCCGCACGACCGTCAGCGAGCTGCCCGGGGAGCGCTGGGGGGCGCACGGGATCGATGCGGTCGAGTTCCTGATCGCCACCAACCCCGGGGCCGACTTCGCTCCGCTCAACAAGATTGCCAGCGGCGGCGAGCTGTCGCGCTTCATCCTCGCGCTCAAGGTCGCCTTGGCCGAGCAGGGCGGGGCGGCGACGGTGATCTTCGACGAGATCGACCGCGGCGTCGGCGGCGCGGTCGCGAGCGCGATCGGCGAGCGGCTCGCGCGGCTCGCGCAAGGCGGGCAGCTGCTCGCGGTGACTCACTCGCCGCAAGTCGCGGCGCGCGGGGGGACGCATTATCTGATCGAGAAGTCGAGCGAGGGCACCGTGACGCGGACCTCGGTCACGCTGCTCGATGCCGCAGGACGGCAGGAGGAAATCGCGCGCATGCTCTCGGGCGCCGAGATCACCAGCGAGGCGCGCGCGCAGGCCGATCGGCTGCTGGAGGGGGTGTGACGCATCCGCTCGACCGGCCGGTGTGGAATGCGCTCACGACAGAGCAGGCGCACCTCGCGATCGCCACCGGGGCGGCGGTGCGGCTCGATCCGGGTTACGGCCCGTTCGCCGCGGCGCGCGATGCGAGCGCGGAGGCGCAGGCGGCGCTGGTCGCGACCTTGCGCGGGCCGGACGACCGCATCGGCGTGGTCGAACGCGCGGCATGGCCCGCGCCGCCGGGGACGCGGGTGCTCGGCGGCGGCGACCTCGTGCAGATGGTGTTCGAAGGGCCGGCGCCCGACGGAGCCGACGATCCGCGCATCGCGCTGCTGACCGAGGGCGACGCGGCGGAAATGGCCGCGCTCGCGTTCGCCACCGAGCCCGGGCCGTGGGGCAGCAAGACGCACCGCTACGGCGACTACTACGGCATCCGCATCGACGGGCGGCTTGCGGCGATGGCCGGCGAGCGCATGCGGCTGCCCGGGCTGGCCGAACTCAGCGGGGTCTCGACCTGGCCCGAGTTCCGCGGGCAGGGCCTCGCCGCCACTCTGATCCGCCGCGTCGTGCGCGGGTTCCTCGCGCGCGGTGACACGCCGTTCCTGCACTGCTACGCGGCCAACGCGGGGGCGATCGCGCTCTACGAGAAGCTCGGCTTCCGCATTCGCGCGGGGATGACCTTCACCATACTGGCGCTCGCCTGACGAGGCGCTAGAGTCGCGGCCATGCGCAGAAAGATCGTGAGCGGGCTGGCCTTGTCGCTCGGCGCCTGCACGGCGGGTGGTGGCGTGTCGCCGACCCCCGCACCGCTGGTGCAGGACCAGGAGCAGCCGGTGCCGGCGTTGCTCGAGCATGTGCTGACAGGATACTTCGCCGGGACCGGCGCGAGCGGGCGGACGACGTGCGCGCGGTTCAGCCCGACGCCGCTCAGCGCCGAGCAGGAGCGCGCGCTGATCGCTCGCTTCGTGCGGCTGGCACCCGCCGAACGCTGCGCCTCCGCGGGGCAGGGTGCGGTCGACGCGATCACCGGCGAGGCGGCCGGGGTGGTGCAGGTCTACGAGTTCGCCTGCGCCGGGCCGGCGCTGTGCAGCGGTTGGGTCCAGGCTCCCGGTGCGCCGGCAACGCGCTACGCGATGCGCTTCGAGGGCGGGGCGTGGCGGTTCGATTCCGACCGCCGGATCCTCGCCCAATGATCGCCGCGACCCGCCGCGAGTTCGCCGGAGGCGCCGCCGCGGCGCTGCTCGTCGGGAGCACCGGCAGCGTGGCGCGGGCGTCTACGGACGAGCTTTACGGCCTCGTGGGCGAACTCAAGGCGATCCCGGGCAAGCGCGCCGAGCTGATCGGCTACCTGCTCGAAGGCACCGGCGAGATGCCGGGCAACCTCGCCTATATCGTGGCCGAGGATCTGTCCGATCCGGACTCGATCTGGATCACCGAGGTCTGGCGCTCGAAGGCCGATCATGACAACAGCCTGAGCCTGCCCGCGGTGCGCGAGACGATCGCCAAGGCGCGGCCGCTGATCGCGGGCGCGGGCACGCGGGCGGAAACGCGGCCGGTCGGGTTCGGGGAGTGACGGTGGACATTTCGGAAGCGGAGGCAGCCAACGAGCTGATGCGGCTGGCGCGGGCGATCGCGCGGCACAACCGGCTGTACCACGCCGAGGACGCGCCGGAGATTCCCGACGCCGAGTACGACGCGCTGGTGCGGCGCAATGCCGAGCTCGAGGCGGCATTCCCGCACCTCGTGCGCGCGGACAGCCCGTCGCAAGCGGTCGGGCACGAGGTATCCGCTTCGCCGCTGAGCAAGGTGACGCACGAGGTTCGCATGATGAGCCTCGACAACGCCTTCGCCGACGAGGAGGTCGCCGAGTTCGTCGCGCGGGTGCGGCGGTACCTGAACTTGCCCGAGAGCGAGTCGGTCGCGTTCACCGCCGAGGACAAGATCGACGGGCTGTCGTGCTCGCTGCGCTACGAGCACGGCGTGCTCGTGCGCGCGGCGACGCGCGGGGACGGGCAGGTCGGCGAGGACGTCACCGCGAACGTGCGGCATATCGCCGACATTCCGCAGCATCTGGCCGGCCAGGCGCCGGACGTGTTCGAGGTGCGTGGCGAAGTCTATATGGAGAAACAGGCGTTTACCGCGCTCAATGAGCGGCTCATGGCAGAAGCGCGGACCAAGGCCGAGGCGAAGGGCGAGGTGTTCGATCCGACCGCGGTGCGGCAGTTCGCCAACCCGCGCAATGCGGCGGCGGGCTCGCTCCGGCAGAAGGACGCGAGCGTCACCGCGTCGCGTCCGCTGCGCTTCTGGGCGCATGGCTGGGGCGCGGCGAGCGAAGTGCCCGAGAGCACCCAGTTCGCGATGATGCAGCGGATCGCCGGATGGGGCTTTCAGGTCTCGCCGGACCTTTCGTGCTGCAGCTCGTTCGAGGACATGCTGCAGGCGTACCGCGCCATCGGCATCAAGCGGCCGAGCCTGCCGTACGACATCGACGGGGTGGTCTACAAAGTCGACCGGCTCGACTGGCAGGCGCGGCTCGGCTTCGTGGCCAAGGCGCCGCGCTGGGGGCTGGCGCGCAAGTTCCCGGCCGAGCGTGCGGAAACCGTGCTCGAGGCGATCGATATCCAGGTCGGGCGCACCGGCAAGCTGACGCCGGTCGGGCGGTTGCAGCCGGTGCTCGTCGGCGGAGTCACGGTGACCAACGTCACGCTGCACAATCGCGACGAGATCGGCCGGCTCGGGCTGCGCGTCGGTGACCGGATCGTGCTGCAGCGCGCGGGCGACGTGATCCCGCAAGTGGTCGACAACCTGACGCGCGAGGAGCCGCGCGCGGCGTTCGTGTTCCCCGACCATTGCCCGGTGTGCCGCAGCGAGGCGGTGGCCGAGGAAGGCGAGGTCGACGTGCGCTGCACGGGCGGCCTGGTGTGCCGTGCGCAGCAGTTCGAGCGGCTGCGGCATTTCGCCAGCCGCGCGGCGCTCGACATCGAGGGGCTCGGCGAGAAGACGATTCTCGAATTCATGGAGCTTGGCTGGCTGACCCACGGACCGGGCGACATCTTCCGGCTGCGCGCGCACCGCGGCGACCTCGTCGGGCGCGAGGGGTGGCAGGACAAGTCTGTGGACAACCTCCTGGCTTCGATCGAGGCCAAGCGCCGGCCCGATGCCGCGCGGCTGCTGTTCGGGCTCGGCATTCGCCATGTCGGCGTGGTGACCGCGCGCGACCTGATGAAGCGGTTCCATACTCTCCCGGCGTTGCGCGACGCGGCTGAACGCGCGCATGCGGGCGATCTCGCCGCAGCGGCCGAACTGACCGGGATCGAAGGCGTCGGCCCGGTGGTCGTCGAGGCGCTCGGCGATTTCTTCCACGAGGAGCACAACCAGCAGGTGTGGGACGACCTGCTGAGCGAGGTCGATCCGCCCGAATACGTGGTCGAGACCAGAGCCAGCGCCGTCTCCGGCAAGACGGTGGTGTTCACCGGCAAGCTAGAAACGATGAGCCGCGACGAGGCCAAGGCGCAGGCCGAGCGGCTCGGCGCGCGCGCGGCGGGCTCGGTCAGCGCGGCGACCGACCTCGTGGTCGCCGGGCCGGGCGCGGGGAGCAAGCTCAAGAAGGCGGCGGAGCTCGGTATCGAGGTGATCGATGAGGCGGCGTGGGCGGAGATCGTCAAGGCAGCGGGGTAGGGTCGAAAGGGGGGGCGGATGGCACGGGTCATGGCAGCGGCGGATGAGGCCTTCGAGGCCGCGACCTATCGCAAGATCGTATGGCGCCTGCTGCCGTTGCTGTTCATCGGCTACTTCCTGGCGATGGTCGACCGGGTCAACGTCGGTTTCGCCAAGCTGCAGATGGCCGGCGATCTCGACCTCAGCGACGAGGTCTACGGGTTCGGCGCCGGGATCTTCTTCATCGGCTACTTCCTGTTCGAGCTGCCGAGCAACCTGATCCAGGTGCGCGTCGGCGCGCGGCGCTGGCTGGCGCGGATCATGGTCACCTGGGGGCTGATCTCGGCAGGCTTCATGTTCCTCGGGCACTTGCGTTGGGGGGCGATCGCTCCCGCGTTCGGCCTGACCGACGCCGAGTTCAGCTTCTACCTGATGCGCTTCGTGCTCGGCTTCGCCGAGGCCGGTTTCGTGCCCGGCGTGCTGCTTTACCTGACCCAATGGTTCCCTGCCGTCCGGCGCGGGCACGTGATCGCGCTGTTCTTCATCGCCATTCCGCTGAGCAACGCGATCAGCAGCCCGGTCTCGGGCGCGATCCTCGAGTTCCTCGACGGCTACCGCGCGCTGCGCGGCTGGCAATGGCTGTTCCTGCTGCAGGGCCTGCCGACGGTGGTGTTCGGGCTGGTGATCCTCGCGCGGCTTCCCGACAGCCCGGGTTCGGCGCGCTGGCTCGACGATGGGGAACGAGACCTGATCGCGGCGCGGCTCGCCGAGGACGAGCGCGACAAGGCGCAATTCGACCAGCGGTTCACGGTGGCCGAGGTGTTCTCCGACTGGCGCGTCTGGGCGCTGGCGCTGGCCGATTTCTCGCGCGGGGTGATCGGCAACGCGATCAACTTCTGGATGCCGACGCTGGTGCAGGAGCTTGGGATCGACAAGGGCGACTACTTCACCGTCGGCCTCGTGGCGATGGTCCCGTGGGGCATCGGCGCGGCGGCGATGGTGCTCGGCGCGTGGAACTCGGACCGCACCGGCGACCGGTTGTGGCACGCGGTGGTCTCGGCGCTGCTAGCCGGCGTCGGGCTGCTGATCCTCGCGTTCGCCGGCCACAGCGTGGCGCTGTCGATCACCGCGCTGACGCTGGTCGCTTCGGGCAGCCTTGCATGGCTGGCGGTGTTCTGGACGCTCCCCACCAAGTTCCTTTCGGGGCTCGCCGCCGCGGGCGGGATCGCCTGGATCAACTCGCTGGCGATGCTCAGCGGCTTCGTCGGACCCGACCTGCTCGGTCGCGTGCGCGGGGCGAACGAGGGCGATACCTCGGCGGCGTTCCTGATCCTCGCCGGGTTCGCGCTGCTCGTCGCGGTGCTGAGCTGGCTGCTCGCGCGGCAATCGCCGCCCGCCGCGCGAGAGGCTGCGGCCTAAGGCCCGGCAGCCCATGTCCCCGTTTCGTGAATTGGGTGTGGACCGAAGCAAGGCGTGGCCGAGTGGCTAGGGCTCGTCGCCGCTCTCGTCCTCCTCGGCTTCCTCCTTCTTCTGCTCGACGATCTCCATCGCCTGCGCGATCTTGGGATCGAAGATCGTCGCGAGGCCGAACGCAATCCCGGCCCACATCCCGGATCCGCCGCCCCTGGCGAGCCCGGCCTTGGTCCGCCGCAGCAGGAGGGGCAGCAGCGCGAGGAGCAGCGCGAAGACGCCGATCGCTGCCAGCCATTCGAGCATCGTCCATCCCTCCCGCGCCCGATCTGGGGCGGGGCGGGCGAAACGCAAGCCTCAGGCGATCTTCTGCACCAGCGGCTCGATCCGCAGGGTGACCACGTCGACCCCCGGCGGGCGCGAGGCGGCGAAGCAGATCGCCTCGGCGACTTCCGACGCGGGCAGCATCTCGAGGTCTTTCTCGAACTCGGCGAGCTTCTCGTCCGAATAGGGCTGCAGGTGCGTGGCGATCGCGCCGGGCTCGATCAGCGTGACGCGGATCTTCTCGGGGATCATCTCCT
>CBHWED010000024.1:0-23108 GCA_966112795.1 uncultured bacterium | reverse complement strand
GCTCCTTGGTGGCGGAGCGCACGTCGGTCGCCGAGACTTGCGCGCCGAGGCGGCGCGCGGTGGCGATCGCCTGGAGGCCGGCGACGCCGACGCCCATGACGAAGACCTTGGCCGCGGCGACAGTGCCCGCGGCGGTCATCATCATCGGAAACGCGCGGCCGTATTCGTTCGCGGCCGCCAGCACCGCCTTGTAACCCGCGAGGTTCGACTGGCTCGACAGCACGTCCATCGACTGCGCGCGGGTGATGCGCGGCATGAACTCCATCGCCAGGGCCTCGAAGCCCGCTGTGGCGTAGGCGTCGACACGCGCACGCTCACCGAACGGATCGAAGATCGCGGCGATCCACGCGCCGGGCGCAGCACCGGCCAGCGCCGCGGGCTCGGGCGCCTGCACCGCGAGCACGATCTGCGCGCCCTGGATAACGGCACCGGCATCGCCGAGTTCGGCGCCGGCTTCCTCGTACAGCGCGTCGGGGACGCAGGCGGTCTCGCCCGCGCCGCGTTCGACCGCGACGGTGGCGCCGAGCGCGATGAATTTCTTGACGGTTTCCGGCGTCGCGGCGACGCGCGTTTCTCCGGCGGCGCGCTCCTGCAGGACCGCGATGCGCATCCCCCCGGGCCGGTCCGGCTTCGTCAGGCGATCAGCAGGACGACGAAGACGGTGATCACGATGATCACCGGCAGCGTCCATTTGAGCATGCTGATGAACCCGCCGTAGGTCTGCTCGTGTGCCTTCATGTCGTTCGCGGATTGCGCCACGCGGATGCTCCCATTGGTTCGCTTGGACCAAGCTCTATCGCCGCGCGGCCACGCGCTCAAGCCCCGTCCTGATCCTTACGGACCTGCTTAATCGGCTCTTTACCCCGATGCGCTAACGCCGGTGGACTGACGGGGCCTTATGGATGGGACGGATGGCTGACGCCGAACAGCGCCTTTTGATGCTGATCGACGACGAGCCGGCGCAGAGCCGGCTGATCACGGCGCTCGCCGCGCGCGAAGGCTGGCGCACGGTCGTGGTGCGCGATTCGGAAACCGCCATCGCCACGCTCGGAACGCGCCAGGGCATGCAGCTCTCGGCGATCATCCTCGACCAGTGGGTCCCCGGCGACCAGGCCTGCGAGCTGATCCGCGAGCTCAAGGACCGCCGCCCGGCCCTGCCGATCCTGATGCTGACCGCCAGCACCTCGCCGCTGCTCGCGGTCGAGGCGATGCGCGCGGGCGCGACCGACTACCTGGTCAAGCCCGTCGCCCCCGACCGGCTGATGCAGGCGCTGCGCAACACGACCACGCGCGAGACGCCGCAAGACGAGCTCATGCCGCTGACCGAGAAGATGGCGGCGACGCTCGACTTCGACGCGATGGTCGGCACCGCCCCGCCGTTCCGCGACGCGCTGGCCAAGGCGGCCAAGGCCGCGCGCGGCCACGGCGCGGTGCTGATCGAGGGCGAGACCGGCACCGGCAAGGAAATGCTCGTGCGGGCGATGCACGCGGCGAGCCCGCGCGCGCGCGCCGCGCTGCGCACGATCAACGTCGGCGGCGTGCCCGCGAGCAGCCTCGAATCGGTGCTGTTCGGCCACGAGAAGGGTGCTTTCGCCGGCGCCTTCGATCGCCAGACCGGCGCGCTGCAGCATTGCGACGGCGGCACGCTGGTGCTCGACGAGGTCGACCGCCTGTCGCTCGACCTGCAGGACCGTCTCGCCGAGGCGCTGACCAACCGCTCGGTGCGCCCGATCGGCGTCAGCCACAGCTTCAAGGTCGACGTGCGCGTGGTCTCGGCGAGCAACCTGCCGCTCGCCGACCTCGTCGCCACCGGCCACTTCCGCGCCGAGCTGCTCGAGCTGCTCGCCGGGACCAAGATCGTGCTGCCGCCGCTGCGCGACCGCGCCGGCGACATCCCGGCCCTGACGCGCCACTTCCTCGCCCGCATCGGCGAGCAGCCGGGCCTGCGCCCGCTCGGCATCACCGACGGCGCGCTGCAGCTGCTCGCGGCGTTCGACTGGCCGGGCAACGTGCGCCAGCTCCAGGCGGTGCTGTTCCGCGCGGCGGTGTTCTGCGACGGCAACGCGCTGACCGCGGCCGACTTCCCGCAGCTCAACGAGATCCTCGGCGAGATGGAGATGGCCTCGCACCCGGCGCAGGACGGCGTCGGCGTGCAGCTCTACACCACCGACGGCAACTTGCGCCCGCTCGAGGACATCGAGGCCGACGTGATCCGCCTCGCCATCGGCCATTACCGCGGGCGCATGACCGAAGTCGCGCGGCGGCTCGGGATCGGCCGCTCGACGCTGTACCGCAAGCTCAGCGATCTGGGGATCGAGAGCGCTGCCTGAGCGGCGGCGTCGCGCCAGTTTGTTTCACGCGAAGACGCAAAGGGGTCGCGCCGGCGGCGAAGCCGCTTTCTATTCGTGACCTATCAAATGCGGCTTCGCCGCGGGCACTAGGCTCCTTGCCTCTTCGCGTGCAACAAATCTTCGACAGCCGCGCAGCCCGCCGATAAGATCGGACCAATGGGGGATGACCTGAGCTTTGCCAGCCGGACAGCGCTCGTCACGGGCGCAGCATCCGGTATCGGCGCGGCTTGTGCCTCGTGGCTGGCGGAGCGCGGCGTCGCGCAGCTGGTGCTGGTGGATCGCGACGAGGCCGGCCTCGCCCGGCTCGAGTTGCCCTGCGAGGTCATGGCGTTCACCGGCGACGTCGCCGATCCCGCGCTGTGGGCGCTGATCGAGGTCGAGGCCGGACCGCTCGACCACGCGGTGCTCAACGCCGGGATCGCGGCGGGCGCGCCGGTCGCCGAGACCAGCTTCGAGGAGTGGCGCCGGGTGCTGTCGGTCAACCTCGACGGCGCGTTCCTCTCGCTGCACGCGGCGCTGCACCTGCTCAAGGACGGCGGCTCGGCCGTGCTCACCGCCTCGGTCGCCGGACTCAAGGCGGAGCCGAATACCGGCGCTTACGCGGTGTCGAAGGCCGCGGTGATCCAGCTCGCCAAAGTCGCCGCGCGCGAGGCGGCCGTGCGCGGGGTCAGGGTCAACGCGATCGCCCCGGGCGCGGTCGACACGCCGATCTGGGACGGGCTGCCGTTCTTCGAGGATCTCACCGCGCAAGGCGGCAGCCGCGCGTCGGCGCTCGAGGCGATGGCGCAGATGGCCACGCCACTGCGGCGCTACGCCAAGCCCGACGAGATCGCCGGGCAGATCGGCTTCCTGCTGTCGGACATGGCGAAGAACGTGACCGGGACGGTGCTGGTCAGCGACGGGGGCTTCACCCTCTAACCCCGACAAGTTGCGACATTTTTTCGCTTTCCGATCGTTTCGCGCGCAACTAGGCTAGCGGCCTTTCCAGGCCTCCCGGGATTTTTTCGATGAAGCGACTGTCCGCCGCCGTTCTGCTGTTGGTTTCCGCCGCCGCTGCTCATGCGCAAGAGACCACTGCGCCGGCGACACCCTCCTCGACGGCCGCGTCGAACCCGCCGATCGTCGTCGAAGGACAGGAGCCGGCGAAGGAAGACAAGGTGGTCTGCCGTCGCGAGCGCGAGACCGGCAGCATCAGGTCGCGCCGGGTCTGCCGGAGCGAATCGCAGATCGCCCAGGAACAGTCGCACGGCGAGCGCACGCTCGATACCGCGCGGACGCAGCGCAACAGCCAGAACATGTCGCAGAACCACAGCGGCGGCTGAGCCGCGCCTGAGGGCCTAGCTGCCCGGGGCGATGCGCACGCCGTTGTACGGCACGCTGAAGCCCATGACTTCACCGGTGCCGGTGAACGTGTCGCCGCTGACGGTTCCCTTGTAGACGATCTCGAGCTCGCCCTGCGGCGTCTTGACCACACGCTTGAAAGCGAACGTGTCGCCGTCGATCTCGATGTCGACCCCCGGCCCTGCCGTCGTCCCGGTCGGCGACGGCGGCTGGACGTCCGAGCCGACGATCGCGTAGCCATCGGCGGTCTTGGTGACCGTCAGCTTCTCGGTAATCTGGCCGTCGGGCGCCTGGGCCGTCGCCCGCCATTCGCCGACGAACGACTGGGCGGATGCCGGCGCGGACAGTGCCGCTGCCACACAAAGCACGGACGTCGCGACGATGCGCATGGCCATCTCCCTTGCTTCCGGCTTGGTGTATTAGCGAGTTAACTCAGCAAGTCAATCCTCGGCCAGCCCGCGGAACTCGGTCAGCGCGGCGTCGCGCTGGCCGCGCCAGACGTTGCGCGCCTGGACGGTGTCGTAGACGTCGTGCGAGCGCAGCAGCTGCACGCCGGCCTGCATGCCCGCCGTGGCCAGCGCGATGCTGCCGCCGAGGCGCTGGTGCGCCGCGGCCTCGTTGCTCAGCGCGCCGATCATGCGCTTGCGGCTGACGCCGAGCAGCAGCGGCTGGCCGAGCGCGTGGAACAGCGGCAGCGCATTTATCAGCGCGAGGTTGTCGGCGACGGTCTTGCCGAAGCCGATGCCGAGATCGAGCACGATCCGCTCGCGCGCCACGCCGCCGGCGATCGCCCGGTCGCGCGCCGCGCGCAGCCAGTCGAACACCTCGAACACCACGTTGCCGTAATCGGCCCCGGCATGGAGGTCCTCGCCGCTGCTGTCGACCGCACCAGGCGCGTGCATCAGCACCACCGGCACTCCGCTCGCTGCGGCGAACTCGAGGCTGCGCGGATCGTGGCGCAAGGCCGAGACGTCGTTGATCACGTGCGCCCCGGCGGCGAGCGCGGCTTCCATCACCGCCGGGCGGCGGGTGTCGATCGAGACCGCGGCGCCCATCGCCACGCAGTGCTCGACCGCGGGAACCGTGCGCTTGATCTCGTCGCCTTCCCACACCGCGGCGGCGCCGGGGCGCGTGCTTTCGCCGCCGACGTCGATGATCGCCGCGCCGGCCTCGACCATCGCCGCGGCGTGGAACTGCGCCTCCTCGGGATTGTCGAGGAACTTGCCGCCGTCGGAGAAGCTGTCGGGCGTGACGTTGAGGATGCCCATGACTTGCGGCTGGTCGAGCCGGATCGTGCGCCCGCCGAGCTGCAGCGGCGGATGCGCCGCGGTGAGCCCGGCCCACTGCGCCTCGGCCTCGGGCCCGAGCGCGTCGGGCAGGCGTTCGAACACCCAGTCGATTCCCGACGGCGTGGTCAGCTCGCGCTGCACCACGCGGCCGTCGCGGGTCACCGTGACTGCGATCAGGTGCGCGTAGGCCATGCCGCCGGCGAGGCGGATCGCGTCGCCCGCGACGGCTTGCGGGCTCGGGGCGAGCGTCAGCGGCTGGATGTAGAGTTTGTCGGTCAAAGCGAAGGAGCCCTCATCCAACTGCGACTAGGCCACTGCGTGGCCAAGTCTCCGTATCCTTGTCCCGCCAGCGGGAGAAGGGGTGGTCAGCGGCCACTCGCATTTCTTCTCCCGTAAACGGGGGACGGATAGCGAAGCTTACCGCCGTAACGCGGTTAGCGCAGCTTGGATGAGGGCTGCCTCAATCCTCCACCGCGAGCAGGTAGAGCTGCCGCAGCGCATCGATCGGCCGCACCTCGCCCTCGTGCTCGACGTGCCAGAAGGTCCAGCCATTGCAGCTCGGCGCAGCCTGCAGCGCCTTGCCGACGCCGTGGATCGAGCCGGTCTCGCGTCCGCTCATGATCGAGCCGTCGGCGCGCACCGTGGCGGTCCAGCGGCGCTGCTTGTCGAACAGCTCGGCGCCCGGCGCGAGCAGGCCTGCCTCGACCAGCGCGCCGAACGCGACCTTGGGCGCGGTGCGCTTGCTCTGCATCGTTTCGAGCGCGGACTCGTCGAGCGGCAGCGCGAGCTCGATCCGCTCCATCGCCGCCTCGCGATAGGCGCCCTCGCGCTCGCAGCCGATCCATTGCCGGCCGAGCCGCTTGGCCACCGCGCCGGTCGTGCCGGTGCCGAAGAACGGGTCGAGCACCACGTCGCCGGTCTCGGTCGTCGCCAGCAGCACGCGGTAGAGCAGCGCCTCGGGCTTCTGCGTCGGGTGGACCTTGTGCCCGTCCTGCTTGAGCCGCTCCTGCCCGCCGCAGATCGGCATGACCCAGTCGCTGCGCATCTGCAGCTCGTCATTGAGCGTCTTCATCGCCCGATAATTGAAGTGATACCGCGCCTTCTCGCCCATCGAGGCCCAGATCAGCGTCTCGTGCGCGTTGGTGAAGCGCGTGCCGCGGAAGTTCGGCATCGGGTTCGACTTGCGCCAGACCACGTCGTTGAGGATCCAGAACCCGAGGTCCTGCATCATCGCGCCGACGCGGAAGATGTTGTGGTAGCTGCCGATGACCCACAGCGCGCCGTCGGGCTTGAGCACGCGGCGCGCCTCGATCAGCCATTCGCGGGTGAACTTGTCGTAGGCGGCGAAGCTGTCGAACTGGTCCCAGTGGTCGGTGACCGCATCGACATGGCTGCCGTCGGGCCGGTTGAGGTCGCCGCCGAGCTGGAGGTTGTACGGCGGGTCGGCGAACACGAGGTCGACCGAGGCGCTCGGCAGCGAGCGCATCGCCTCGACGCAATCGCCGGGGAGAATGCGACCGAGCGGCAGCTCGACCGGCTGCGCGGCACGCACTCGCGGCGCGCGGATCGTGGTGACTTCGCCCATACTTTCCTTGTTCCCCCTGAGTTATCCACAAGGGTGCGGGCACGGGACTCCGCCGTCAAGCGGTCCGTTCAGCCCATCCGGATGCCAGCCTGGCATGGTTAACGCGGAACGAAAGGAGTCCCATACAGCATCTTGAGTCCGCGTGCGATTCCGGGACTCGACATGTGGTGGTGTGGCGCGGAGGACTCGCCCGCTAATTTCCTTGCGCCGCCTCGGCACGCGCCTCGGCGACGACGGCGAGGACCGCGTCGATCACCACCTGCGGACGCTGCTGCTGGATCGCGTGGGTGGTGTCCGGCACGCGGACCTGGCGGCCGCGTGTCGAGAGTGCGGCGAGCTCGGCATGGCCGCGGGCGATCTCCTCGGCGATGCGCGGCATCTGCTCGGCCAGCGCACCTTCGCCGGGGCCGAGGTTGCCGGCGGTCAGCACCACGAGCGGCATCGCGCCGTAGTTGCGCGCGGGGTCGACCACCAGCGTCGCGCTGTCGCCGACCGAGGCGTTGAGCGAGGCCATGGTCTCGTACCTCTCGGGCGTGCGCCGCGGCGCCAGCGCCTCGCGCAAGGCCGCGGGATAAGCCGGCGGAAACGGCGCGAGGCAGCCCGTCGGATCGGGCGTCCCCGGCGCGACCGCGCCGCTGCGCAAGTCGGCCGCGCATTGGCGCATGATCGCCGTGCCGCGCTGCTGGTCGGCAAGGCTGAACGCAGGGGCGACGCGCGCGAAGCGGTTCCACTGGTCGGGAATGCTCGGGTCGACGAGCACCATGCCGGCGACCGCGTCGCGGTGGCGGTCGGTGAACAGCAGCGTCTCGTAGGAGCCGATCGAATGGCCGACCATGACGAAGGGTCCCGACACGTGCTCGAGCGCCTCCTCGAGGTCGGCGGTCGTCGCGGCGATCGTCTGTGTGGCAGGGCTCGGGTCGCTGAGGCCGAACCCCGCGCGGTCCCATGCGCAGACGCGGGTGGTTCGGGCGATCGCCGGCTGGACCTTGTTCCACCCGGTGCCCCAGTCGCCGAGGCCCGCCGTCAGAATCACCGTCGGTGAACCCTCGCCCATGCAGGTGAGGTGGATCGTCCGCCCGTCGGCCAGCACGACCGAAGCCGCGGTGTCGGCATAAGGTGCGAGCGATGCGTCACCCTGCTGCGCGGTCGCGGCCGAAGCCAGCGCGACCGAGGCCAGCAGGGCCAGCCGCGCTCTCATGCGGCGGGCGGCAGTCCCGGATCGATCCCGGTCAGCTCGACCGAGACGTCCCACAGCCGGCGCGCCAGCGCGGGATCGCGCGACAGCGGCGAGCGCCGCGCCTCGCCCGATGGCCCGCGCATCTCGCGCCAGCCGGTCGAGCCGTATTAGTAGCCGCCGGGCTCCGCGCGTGGATCGGTCGCCGCCTGCAGCGCCGGCCAGGCCGCCTGCGCCGGGGTGTTGAGCAGCAGCCCGGCGAGCGGCCGCAGCAGCGAGGCGCCCGGCGTGTGGCGCATGAGGTCGGTGATCGCGACGCCCGGATGGCAGCCGATCGCGCTGACCGGCGAACCGGCGGCGACGAGCCGGCGGTGCAGCTCGGCCACGAACAGCAGGTTGGCGAGCTTGCTCTGCGCGTAGAACTTGCCCCGCCGGTAGCCGCGCGAGGCGTCGAGGTTGGCGAAGTCGATCGCGCCACGCTTGTGCGCAATGCTCGCGGTCACCACCACCCGGCCGCGGCTCTCGGCGAGCTTGGGCAGGAGCAGCGCGGTCAGCGCGAACGTGCCGAGGTGGTTGACCGCGAACTGCTGCTCGACCCCGTTCATCGCGTGCCCGAGCGGAGGGGTCATGACCCCGGCATTGTTGAGCAGGACGTCGATCCGCTTCTCGCGCGTCGCGGTTGCGGCGGCCTGCCGCACGCTGGCGAGATCGCCCTGGTCGAGCTGCACGAAACGGAGATCCGCGCCGGTCACCGCATGCGCGATGCGTGCCATGGCGGCCTGCGCCTTCGCCTCGTCACGGCACGCCAGGAGCACGCGCGCGCCGCGCGCGGCGAGCACTTTGGCCGCCTCGAAGCCGATGCCGGTGTTGGCCCCGGTGACGATCACCGTCCGACCGGACTGGTCGGGCACGTCGTCCGCGGTGAAAGTCCTCACCCGAACAGGTCCCGCTGCGCGACCGGAGCGAAGCTCCGGCGGTGCAGCGGCGTCGCACCGTGCACCCGCAATGCCTCGAGATGCTCGGGCGTGCCGTAGCCCTTGTTGCTCTCCCAGCCGTAGTGCGGGTGGCTCAACGCATATTCGCGCATCAACCGGTCGCGGTGCTCCTTGGCGAGGATCGAGGCCGCCGAGATGCACGGCTCGAGCGCGTCGCCGCCGACGATCGCCCGCGCCGGCCAGCGCCACTCGGGCCGCCGCCCGGCGGGAGTCAGGTTGCCGTCGACGAGCACCTGGTGCGGGTCGCAGCCGATCGCCTCGCACAGCCGCGCGACCGCCTGCGCCATCGCCCACATCGTCGCCTGGAAGATGTTGAGCGAATCGATGTGCTCGACCTCGACCACGCCGATGCCGAACGCGCAGCGCCGGCGGATGCGCTCCTCGAGCACCGCGCGCTTGTCGGCAGTGAGCTTCTTCGAATCGTCGAGCCCCGACGGTCGCGGCTTGCACAGCACCACCGCGGCGGCCACAACGGGCCCCGCCAGCGGCCCGCGGCCGGCCTCGTCGACGCCGACGACGAGCTCGCCCGAGCTGAAGGCGGCGGAGAAATCGCGAGAGGGAGTTCCAAAGAGCATGCGCACGATCAGGCAGGTTGCCATCGCCCTATCCCCCGCCGCGATGCTGATCGCAAGCTGTAGCCAGGCCCAGTCGGGGGATAGCGCAGCCGCGGCCGGCGGCGCGAACCCGTTCGCGGTCGCCGACAAGGGCGCGTTCGACTCGCCGTGGGCCATCGCCTTCGCGCCGGGCACGCAGACGCTGTTCATCACCGAGAAGGGCGGGACGATGAAGTTCGTCGACCTCGCCAGCGGCCGCAAAGGCAGTGTCACCGGGCTGCCGACGGTGCTCAACCAGGGCCAGGGCGGCCTCGGCGACGTCGCCTTCCTGGCGTCCGAATCCTCGCCGAGCCTCGACCGGCGGACGATCTACCTGACCTGGGCCGATCCCGGCGACGGCACCGCGAGCTTTGCCGCGATGGGCCGCGGCACGCTCGTCTGCGAGGCCGGCGGCGATTGCCGGATCGACGACCTGCAGCGCATCTGGCGCCAGCAGCCGGCGATCCGCAGCCCCGGGCACTACTCGCACAAGATCGCCTTCTCGCCCGACGGCAAGTACCTGTTCCTCTCGTCGGGCGAGCGGATGCAGGGCGACCCCGCGCAGCGGCTCGACACCAATCTCGGCAAGGTCCTCCGGCTCAACCTCGACGGCACCCCGGCCGAGGGCAACCCGTTCGCCGACCGCGGCGGGGTCAGCCGCGAGATCTGGTCCTACGGTCACCGCAACCTGCTCGGCCTCAAGTTCGACCTCAACGGCCAGCTGTGGGACCTCGAGCACGGCCCGCGCGGCGGCGACGAGATCAACAAGGTCGAGCCCGGGCACAACTACGGCTGGCCGGTGCGCTCGAACGGCGACGATTACGACGGCGACGTGATCCCCGACCACACGCCCGACGACGGCTTCACCAAGCCGGCGATCTGGTGGAACCCGGTGATCGCGCCGGGCGATTTCCTGTTCTACTCGGGCAAGCAGTGGCCCGAGTGGCGCAACCAGGCGCTCGCGGTCGGCCTCGCGACGATGTCGGTCGTGCGCGTCAAGCTCGACGGCGACAAGGGCACCGAGGAAGCGCGGACCACGTTCGACAAGCGCCTGCGCGACATCGTCGAGGCCGACGACGGCTCGCTCTACGTGATCGAGGACGGCGCCGGCGGGCGGCTGCTGCATTTGACGCCCCAATAGTCATCGCGGCCTCGTAAACTGATTGCATCGGGGGGCGCACGAACCTATCGGCGCGCCTCCGATGACCCAGCTTGCCCTCTCCACGCTGATCCCGCTCGACCAGGTCGATCCTGCGCTCGTCGAGCACGTGCTCGACGAGGCGTTCGGGCCGGGCCGCCACGGGCGCACCGCCTACACGATCCGCGAGGGCACCGACTGGTTGCCGATGCTGAGCTTCGCCGCGCTCGACGCGGACGAGGCGCTCGTCGGCACGATCCAGGCCTGGCCGGTCGCGCTGACGACGCCGGAGGGGCGCCGACATCCGCTGATCATGGTCGGCCCGGTGGCCATCCTCCCCGGCCGCCAGGGCCAGGGTTTCGGCCGCGCGCTGATGGCCGCGCAAGCGGCGGCGATCGATCCGGCCGCGCCGCTGCCGCAGATGCTGATCGGCGACGAGCCCTATTACGGCAAGTTCGGCTTCGTCGAAGCCCCGCGCGGCTGGCAGTGCCCGGGCCCGTGGGATCCCGCACGGCTGCTGGTCCGCGGCGTCGCCCCGGCGCTCCTGCCGCAGGAGGGCATGCTCGGGCCCTGGCTCGACTGACCATTGCCGTCCGCCCGGGGTGGCGGAGCGGTCCGTGCAGCGATATGATGCCCCCGCCGTAAGGGGAGCACGGTGAATGCAACGTTGGATGTTTCGCGAGCCCGCCCTGTGCCTGGGCTTTCCGGTCTATCTCTGCGCGGGGTTTCTCTTCCCGCTGCACCTCGGATGGAGCGGCACCTCGTACCTCATGCTGATGCTTTACATCGCCGTTGCGGGCGCGCTGTTCACCGCAGCCGACGTGGTCAACCAGCGCGGCTTCTACCGGCGCTGGCAGGAGATCGGCGCGCAGTCGCTGCTGACCGTACTGACGGTCGCGCTGCCCGCATTGCTGCTGTTCTCGATCGGCCAGGCGTTCGACCGCTCCGAGGAAGGCATGGAGGACGAGCTCTGCGCGATGGAGGGCTATGCCGGCGGCTCCGACGCGCTGGTCGAGGAAGCCGACGATTCGGTCGACGTGACCCCCGACTGCGTCGCCTCGGCCGACAACGGCTGACCCGCCCGCGCGGCAAGGATTGTTTGCCGCGCGGCCATCTGCCATCGCCGCGGAATGCCCTACGAAGCGCCTCCCGATCTGCGGGCGATGTCGTTGCTCGACATCGCCAAGGCTGTCGCCGAGCGTAAGCTTCCGCCCGTAGAGCATTGGAACCCTGCGGAAACCACCGACAGCGGCATGCGCATTGCGGCGGACGGCGCGTGGTTTCACGAGGGTCGGCCGATCACGCGGCCAGCCATGGTCCGCGCATTCGCCTCGCTGCTCGTGCGCGACGCCGACGGTCGCCACTGGCTGGTCACACCCGAATGCCGGCAGGCGACCGCGGTCGAGGACGCGGCATTCGTCGCCGTCGACCTGCAGCCGCGCGACGGCGCGCTGGCCTTCCGGCTCAACACCGACGAGCTGGTCCTCGCCGGGCCCGAGCACCCGCTGCGCGCAGCCGGCGATCGCGATACGCCGGCGATCTATCTCGGCGTGCGCCACGGCTGCGAGGCGCGGCTCGACCGCTCGACCTGGCTCCAGCTCGCCGAGCATGCACTGGCGACCGGCGACGGCGCGACAGTCGAGAGCCAGGGCGCGGTGTTCCCGCTGGTCCCCGCATGAGCGCGCTGTTCGACCGCCTGCAGCGGCTGTTCGACGAAGGCCACGGCGTCGAGCTTCCCGGCCTGCTCAACCAGGGCCAGTTCGCCCCGCCGGTGATCCGCCCCGCCGCGGTGCTGATCGCGGTGACCGACCGGCCCGACCCCGGCGTGATCCTGACGCACCGGCCCGAGGACATGCGCGCGCATCCGGGTCAGGTCGCCTTTCCCGGCGGCAAGCTCGACCCGGGCGAGGACGCGGTCCAGGCCGCGCTTCGCGAGGCCCAGGAAGAGTTGGCGATAAGTCCCTCCGATGTCCGGATTATCGGCGCCAGCGACCGCTTCGTCACGGGCACCGGCTACGACGTGACCCCGGTCCTCGCGCTGGTGCCGCCGGACCTGCCGATCGTGCCCAACCCGGCCGAGGTCGCCTCGTGGTTCGAGGCTCCGCTCGGCTTCCTGCTCGATCCCGCCAACCACCAGCACAAGCAGCGCGAGTGGTTCGGCAAGATGCGTCCGTACATCGAGATCGACTGGCACGGGCACATGATCTGGGGAATAACCGCGGCCATCCTTGCCAATCTCGCGCGCCGTCTCGCATGGCAGCAGCGATGACCACGCTGCCCGCGGCCGACTGGACCAAGCGCGACGACCTCGCCGCGCTCGTCGCCGCGCTCGGCGCCGGGCAGGTCCGCTGGGTCGGCGGCGCGGTGCGCGACACGCTGCTCGGCAACGCGGTCAAGGACATCGACGCGGCCACGCCGCGCGAGCCGCACGACGTCATCGACCGGCTCAAGGAAGCAGGCATCCGCACCGTGCCCACCGGGATCGACCACGGCACCGTGACGGCGATCCTGCCCGGCGGACCCGTCGAGGTGACCACGCTGCGCCGCGACGTCAGCACCGACGGCCGCCGCGCCACCGTGGCTTTCGCCACCGAGTGGCGCGAGGACGCCGCCCGGCGCGACTTCACGATCAATGCGCTCTACGTCCATCCCGAGACGCTCGAGATCGACGATTTCTTCGGCGGCCTCGCGGACCTCGACGCCCGGCGCGTGCGCTTCATCGGCGACGCGCGCCAGCGGATCCGCGAGGATCACTTGCGCATCCTGCGTTACTACCGCTTCCAGGCCCGCTTCGGCAGCGAGCTCGACGCGGAGGCCGAAGCGGCCTGCGCCGAGCTGGCGCCGACACTCAAGGGGCTCAGCCGCGAGCGCGTGGCGATGGAGCTGCTCAACCTGCTCGCCCTGCCCGATCCCGCGCCGACCGTGGCGCGGATGCAGGCGCAAGGCGTGCTGCCGGTGATCCTCCCCGAAGCAGGGAGCTCGGGGGTGGCGGCGCTCCACACGCTCGTCGCAGAAGAAGCAAGCCAGGGCGTCCAGCCGGACCCGCTGCGCCGCCTCGCCGCGCTGCTTCCCGCCGACCCGCGCGTCGTGGACCAGGTCGCCGCCCGACTCCGCCTGTCCGCCGCGCAACGCAAGCGCCTGGTCGCCGCCGCCGCCCGCGACGGCGATCCCGGCGACGCCCGCGCCCTCGCCTATCGGCTGGGCCGCGACGAGGCGACCGACCGCCTGCTGCTGGCCGGCGCTTCGGTTGCGCCGCTGCACGGGTGGACGGTCCCGTCATTCCCGATCAAGGGCGGCCAGATCGTCGCCCGCGGCGTCTCTGCCGGGCCCGAGGTCGCGCGGATCCTGCGCGAGATCGAGGATCGCTGGGTTGCCGAAGGCTTCCCGGACATCGACAGGGCGACCGCCCTGCTCGACGAACGGGTGGCGCGCTAGTTGTTGTAATTACGGCATTCTGATTAAGCTTGCCGGGCGATCGTCGGCAGCTGCGCGACCGAGCGCAGGTGTCATGCCGACATCGGACAAAATCCTCCTCGCCAGGTCATGGCCCGGCGAGGCAGGTACCGGGTGCCCCTGCGCCCGGTGGAGGGGGCTCGCCAGGGTCGCAAAGCCGTCGGCGGGTTCCCTCCGTTTCGAGGACGATCAGAACTTGTTGTCGCGCGGGAACCCCTGCGGCGGCAGCCGCCCGGCAGCGCCGCGGGCGACCTTCCACATGTGGATCTCCTTTTCGGTCCGCACGCGCCCGCTCTCGCCGCCCATCTCCCACGAGAGGCCGTCCTCGAGCTTGAGCGTCGTCGCGTCGGCCAGCCCGCCGTCGCGGTAGCGCTGCAGCGTGACGCCCTGCCCGCGCGTCATGACCGGCAGCTCCTCGAGGCTGAACACGACCAGCTTGCGGTTGTCGCCGACCACCGCGACGTGGTCATGCTCGGGCGCGATCGGCCGGGCGACGAGCAGCTTGGCGCCGCCCTTGAGGTTGACCACCTGGCGCCCCTTGCGCGTCTCGGCGAGCAGCTCGTCGGTCACCGCCGCGAAGCCGTGGCCCGAGCTCGACACGAGCAGCAGCTGCGTCCCCGGCTTGTGCACGATCACCGCGATGATCTGCGCCGCCGCATCGATATCGAGCGTGTTGCGGATCGGCTCGCCAAATCCGCGCGCACCGGGCAGCTTGTCGGCGCCGATGGTGAAGAACCGCCCGTCGTCCGCCGCGAGCAGCAGCTTGTCGGTGGTCTGCGCATGCAGCGCGAACGCCGGGCCGTCGCCTTCCTTGAACTTCCAGTCCTGCTCGAGCGGCAAGTGCCCCCTCGCAGCACGGATCCAGCCGCGCTGCGAGAGGATCACCGTGACCGGCTCCTTCTCGATCATCGCGTCCATCGTGAACTCGACCGCCGGCGCGGCTTCGGCGATCGTCGTGCGGCGGCGGCCGAGCGCGGTGTCCTCGGCGTAGTCCTTGCGCAGTGCGGCGAGGTCGCGCTTGAGCCGGGTGCGCTGGCGCGCCGGGCTGTCGAGCAGCTTCTGCAGCTCGTCCTGCTCCTTGAGCAGCGCGTCCTTCTCCTGCCGGAGCTCCATCTCCTCGAGCTTGCGCAACGAACGCAGCCGCATGTTGAGGATCGCCTCGGCCTGGCGGTCGGTCAGGCTGAACTCGGCGATCATCACCGGCTTGGGCTCGTCCTCGGTGCGGATGATCTGGATCACCCGGTCGAGGTTGAGGAACGCGACGATGTAGCCTTCGACGAGCTCGAGCCGGTCGGCGATCTTCTGCAGCCGGTGGCGGCTGCGCCGCTGGAGGATGTCGATCTGGTGCGCGACCCAGTTCGACAAGAGCTCGTGCAGCCCCATGACCATCGGCGTGCGCGTCGCGTCGAGCACGTTGAGGTTGAGCCCGAAGCGGGTCTCGAGGTCGGTCAGCTTGTAGAGCGATTCCTTGAGCAGCTCGGGATCGACGTTGCGGCTCTTGGGGACGAACACGACGCGGACCTGCTCGTCGCTCTCGTCCCGCACGTCCTCTAGGATCGGCAGCTTGCGGTCAGCGATCAGCTGGGCGATCTGCTCGATCAGCCGGCCCTTCGGGACGCCGTAGGGCACTTCCGACATGACCAGCTGGTACTGCCCGCCGCCCAGTCGCTCGATCCCCGCCTCACGGTCGGCCTCGTCCTTCGATTCCGCGGCGAAGAACCGCCCGCGCACGCGGAACGAGCCGCGTCCGGTCTCGTAGGCCTGGCTGATCGCCTCGGCGCTGTCGACGACCAGACCGCCGGTGGCGAAATCCGGCCCGTGGAACACGGTCATCAGCTCGGCATGGGTGACGTCCGGATTGAACATCACCAGGTCGACCGCGTCGATGATCTCGGCGACGTTATGGCTCGGGATGTTCGTTGCCATGCCCACGGCGATGCCGCTGGACCCGTTGGCGAGCAGGTTGGGGAACAGGCCGGGGAAGACGACCGGTTCTTCCTCCTCGTTGTTGTAGGTCGGGACGAAGTCGACGGTGCCTTCGTCGAGCCCGTCCATCAGCTGCATCGCGGTCTTGGTCAGCCGGCACTCGGTGTAGCGCTCGGCCGCCGCGCCATCGCCGTCGATGTTGCCGAAGTTGCCCTGTCCTTCGACGAGCGGGTACCTGAGCGTGAACGGCTGCGCGAGGCGCACCAGCGCGTCGTAGAGCGCGAGGTTGCCGTGCGGGTGGTACTTGCCCATCACGTCGCCGGTGATCCGCGCGCACTTCTTGAACGCCGAGCCCGGATCGAGCCGCATCAGTCGCATGCCCCAGAGGATCCGCCGGTGCACCGGCTTCAGCCCGTCGCGCAGATCGGGCAGCGAGCGCGCGGTGATCGTCGAGAGCGCATAGACGAGATAGCGCTTCTCGATCGCGCTCTCGAACGGCTCGTCGACAATCGCGTCGAACGGGTCCTGGGTATCCTCGATGATGTCCATGCCACGGCCCTAGCAGGGCAAGTCGCGACGCGAAAAGCGCAGGCGACGGCTTTCCCCAAGCGCGCGCCGCATTGCGCTCCCGACGACGCAATCCCGTTCAGCTGCGCGAAAGCAAGACTATGGCGAAAATGAGGCGACATTGTGGCGTAAAGGAGGCGAATATGCGTAAAGCGTTGTTCTTGCTTGCTCCCGTCAGCCTTTTGGCGCTCGCGGCGTGTAGCCCGGAGGCCGACAACCAGAGCCCGTTCGGTGAATCGGCGGCCGAAGTCGCGGAGGACAGCTCGACGCAGGCCGAAGCTGCCGCCGAACCCCCCGCCGGGGGCGACCTCGCCGCACTCGGCGAACGGGCCGAGATCCCGATCACGCTGCCGCAAATAGCCTACGCCTTCGACCTCGGCTTCCGCCTCGCCGGCGAGGACATCGTCGCGCTGCAGCAGGAGCACGCCGACATGTGCGAGGCGCTCGGGCCGATGAACTGCCGGATCGTCCAGATGAGCAGCTCGGGCGAAGTCGGCGAGGACATCCGCGGAGAGCTCCAGCTCGCGGTCGCCTCCGACAAGGCGCGCGGCTTCGCCAAGGTCCTGTCGGGCGCGGCCAAGGAGGCCGGCGCCGAGGCGTTCCGAGCCAATCTCCAGGGCGAGGAGCTGTCGAAGAACATCGTCGACACCGAAGCCCGGCTGCGCAGCCGCATCGCGCTGCGCGACCGGCTGCTCGCGACGCTCGAGACGCGCAAGGGCAAAGTCGAGGAGCTGGTCGAGGCCGAGCGCGGCATCGCCATGGTCAACGAGGAGATCGATGCGGCGCAGAGCTGGTTGCGCGAGCAGAAGGGCCGCGTCGCGATGAGCCGGATGACGGTGTCCTACGAGACCGCCAACCCGGGCGGCTCGTTCCTCGATCCGATCGAAGGCGCGATCAGCGCCCTCGGCGCGATCTTCGGCGTGCTCATCGCGGTGCTCATCGTGATCGGCGCGATCGTCGGCCCGTTGCTCGCCGGCGTGCTCGGCGTGCGCCACCTGGCGCTGCGCATGCGGGCGCGCGAGGCGCCGCAAGCCTGACCGGCTGCGATCTGCCCTAACTCGCGCACGCCTGGCGGAGCGGCCCGGAACCGGCCGATTTCGCCAGGCGTTCGCAGCGCGATTGCAAGGAGGAATCCATGGCAAAGCGTGTGATGATTCTCGCCACCGACGGTTTCGAGCAGAGCGAACTGACCGGCCCCAAGGAGCGGCTCGAGCAGGCCGGGTTCGAGACCGTGGTGGTCGCGCCCAAGTCGGGCGAGATCAAGGGCTGGCAGCACACCGACTGGGGCGACCCGGTCAAAGTCGACCTGACACTCGACCAGGCGGACCCGGGCGACTTCGACGCGCTCCTGTTGCCCGGCGGGCAGATGAACCCCGACAAGCTGCGCATGGAGGACAAGGCGGTGCAGATCGCCAGGGACTTCTGCGCCTCGGGCAAGCCGGTGGCGGCAATCTGCCACGCGCCGTGGCTGCTCGCCGAAGCCGACGTGCTCCGGGGCAAGACCGTGACCGGCTGGCCGTCGATCCGCACCGACCTGAGGAACGCCGGCGCGACCGTGGTCGACCAGGAGGTGGCCCGCGACGGCAACCTCATCACCAGCCGCAAGCCCGACGACATCCCGGCCTTCAGCGACGCGCTGATCGGCGCATTGCAGGAAGAAAACGTGTCCGAGCCGGCCGAGTAGCCGTCAGCGCACCTGCATGTCCCGGCTTTCGTCGGGAATGCGCACCTCGATCCCGTCGAGCTCGTCGCTGAGCACGATCTGGCACGACAGCCGGCTCGTGCGGCATGCGCCCGCGGCGAGGTCGAGCATGTCCTCCTCGTCCTCGGCCGCCTCGGGCAACCGGTCGAACCATTCGGACGGCAGGATCACGTGGCAGGTCGAGCAGGCCATCTGCCCTTCACAGGTCCCTTCGAGCGGCATGCCGGCGCCTTGCGCGACCTCGAGGAGGTTCGCGCCCGGCTGGGCCGACACGGCCACCCGTTGGCCGTCCCGCGTAATGAAGGTGACTTGAATCGCTCTTATCCTTGCTGCGCTGCAGCACGATTGACCATTTCGGCCGCGGCTTCAAGTTCTTCGACGGTCGTGTAGCGTCCGAAGCCGAGACGGATCGACGCGCGCGTCTGCTCCGGCGTGAGGCCGATCGCCGCGAGGATGCGGCTCGGCTTGTTCGATTCGCTGGCGCAGGCCGAGCCCGCGGAGAACATGACCTCGCGCGCGTCCGACATCAGTCGGGACACGTCGAGCCCTTCGCGGCGCAGATTGAGGTTGCCCTTCCACCGCGTGGTGGCGCTGCCGTTGAGCGTCCAGCCCGCGAACAGGTCGCAAGCGCGATCCCACAACGCCGCGATATGCGCGGCGTCTGTATCCATCCGCTCGAGCGCCAGCTGCGCCGCCGCGCCCATCCCCGCGCACAGCGCCGGGCTCAGCGTGCCCGAGCGCAACCCGCCCTCTTGTCCGCCACCGGTCGTATGCGGCTGCAGTTCGATCCCGTCGCGGATCCAAAGCGCGCCGACGCCCTTGGGCCCGTGGAACTTGTGCGCGCTGATCGCGATCATGTCGGCCTCGGCCAGCGGCACCTTGCCCGCCGCCTGCACCGCGTCGCACACGAACAGCGCGCCTTCGGCCCTCGCGCGGGCGTAGAGGTCGGCGACCGGCTGGATCGTGCCGATCTCGTTGTTGACCTGCATCACCGAGACGATCCCGACGCCCTCGGGCAACCGCACTTGCGGATCGACCAGCCCGTCGCGGTCGACCGGCAGGATCGTCGTGTCGCCGGGCAGGTCGAGCGCGGTGTTGAGCACCGCCGAATGCTCGATCGCGCCGATCGCCGCCGGCCGCCCTGCCCGTCCTGGCTCGCAGCCGCGCAGCGCGAGGTTGAGCGCTTCGGTCGCGCCGCTGGTGAACACCACCGTGCCTCCAGGAGGGAACAGCGCCGCGACCCGCTCGCGCGCGACCTCGACCGCCGCTTCGGCCTGGCGCCCGAGCCGATGCGCGCTGTGCGGGTTGCCGAAGCCGCTTCCGCCCGGCCCGTCGAGCCAGCGCAGCATCGCCTCGCGCGCCTCGGGCGCGAGCGGCGTGGTCGCCTGGTAATCGAGGTAGATCATGCGCTTGCGGTGGCTTCCTGCCACGCATCGGCAAACGCCTCGAGCTCGCTCAGCGTGGTGTTCCAGCCGAGGCTCACGCGCACCGCGCGCGCCGCGAGCTCGGGCTCGACGCCGAACGCGGTCAGCGCCCGGCTCTGCTTGAGCGTGCCCGACGAGCAGGCGCTGCCGGCCGAGATCGCGAAGCCCATCGCATCGAGCTTGATCACCAGCGCGACCGCGCTGACCCGCTCGGCGGCGACCGCGAGCACGTGCGAGCACTGCGCCCCGAACCGCAGCACCTCGCCGCTGCGCCCGAGCAGGTCCTTGAAGTCGTAGCGATCGGGATAGGAGGTCGGCCAGGTCTCGACCCCGCCCGCCTCGAGCGCGGCAGCGAAGCCGAGCGCGCCGGGCAGGTTCTCGGTCCCCGCGCGATAGCCGCGCTCCTGCCCGCCGCTCGGCTCGAGCATCGCGAAGTCGCGCACCAGCAGCGCGCCGACCCCGACCGGCCCGCCGAGCTTGTGCGCCGAGACCACCGCCATGTCGGCATCGGGCAGTGGCACGCGCCCCGCGGACTGCGAGCAGTCGGCAAGGAACAATCCGCCCGCCTCGCGCACCTGGGCCAGCGCCGGCGTCCCCTCGTGGGGTATCAGCACGGTCCCGGTCTCGGAGTTGACCGACTGGACGCAGACCACCGACCGGCCCGGCCGCGCGAGCGCATCGGCGAGCGCATCGCCGTCGAGCTGCGCGCGGCCGTTCTCGTCGTGCGCCAGCGGCAGGATCTCGGCGTCGGGCGCGGCGCGCAGCACGGCATCGTGCTCGACCGCCGAGATCAGCCGCCGCATCGCCTTGGCCCGGCCGAGCCCGATCGCCAGCGCCTCGCTCGCGCCCGAGGTGAAGATGACCTCGCCGTCCCACCCGAGCGCCGCCTTGACCCGCCCGCGCGCCTCCTCGAGCGCGGCGCGCGCGGCGCGCCCCTCGGCGTGCGGGCTCGACGGATTCGCCCACAGCGCAAATCCTTCGCGCACGGCTTCGGCGGCTTCGGGACGGAGCGGAGTCGTGGCGGCGTGGTCGAGATAGACGCGAGTCATGGCACGGGAATTGCGAATTCAGGCATTGGCACTATATAGCCCGGCACTTCGGCCGCGCCACCTGCGAGCCGGTTCCACCAGACTTGCGAGCGTCGTTCATGCCCTCCGTCATCTTTCCCGGCCCCGAAGGCCGTCTCGAAGGCCGTTACTCGCCCGGTCCGCGCCCGCGCGCGCCCGTGGCGATGATCCTCCACCCGCATTCGCAGGGCGGCGGCACGATGAACGACCGGATCGTCCAGCGGCTCTACAAGACCTTCGTCGACCGTGGCTTCGCCACGCTGCGCTTCAATTTCCGCGGCGTCGGCCGCAGCCAGGGCAGCTTCGACAACGGCATCGGCGAATTGAGCGACGCGGCGAGCGCCCTCGACTGGGTGCAGACGATCCACCCCGAGGCGCAGACCACCTGGGTCGCCGGCGTCAGCTTCGGCGCGCTGATCGGCATGCAGCTCCTCATGCGCCGCCCGGAGATCCGCGGGTTCATCTCGATCGCCCCGCCGGCCAACATGTACGACTTCTCGTTCCTCGCCCCGTGCCCGGCCTCGGGCATCTTCATCCAGGGCGCGGCCGACACCGTGGTGCAGCCGAGCGCGGTGGTGAAGCTGGTCGAGAAGCTGCGCACGCAGAAGCACATCACGATCCACCACGAAGAGATCCCGCGGGCCAACCACTTCTTCGAGAACGAGATCGACGACCTGATGGGCGCGGTCGACAACTACCTCGACTTCCGGCTCGACCCGGCCTGCACGATCCGCTGACCTCCTGATTCCGGCAGGCGCAAACTTGCGCTTGCCGTAAACCCCCTCCTGATGTAATGTTACACTATTACACGAGTCGCCGCCTCGACCGCCCTCGGGGCGGCGGCACCGGAGAGGAGGCGAACATGTCCTTTGTCGATCGGAAACAAGATCCCCGGCGCCGCGCGAACGCGATCATCGCCGTCGGGGTGATCCACGCGGGCCTGGCCTACGTGGTCGTCAGCGGGCTCGGGGCCGAGGTGATCGAGCAGATTCGCGAGCCGCGCGTGTGGGGCGGGCAGATTCCCCTGCCCCCGCCCCCGCCGCCGAAGCCCGCGCCGACGCCGCCGAGCTCGCCGAAGAACACCACGCTGCCAGTGCCGATCCCGCTGCCGCCGATCCCCCTGCCGCCGACGACCGACGATCCGCCGGTGGACTACATTCCGACCGGGGATCCGGTGCCCAATCCGGGCCCGCCGGCGCCGCCTGCTCCACCACCCCTGCCCGCGCCGAGCTTCACGCCGAAGCACGCGGTGCCGAGCAACAGCTCGGCCGGCTGGATCACCACCAACGACTACCCGCGCCGTCCGCTCATCGACGGGATCGAAGGCTCGGTCGGCTACCGACTGGTCATCGGCACCAACGGTCGCGTGGCCAACTGCGAGCTGACCCGTCCGTCGGGCAACCGTGCGCTCGACGACGCGACCTGCAAGCTGATCACCAGCCGCGCCCGCTTCGAGCCGGCGACCGACGAAACCGGCGCGAAAGTCTCCGGCTCGTTCACCGGTTCGGTACGTTGGGAAATCCCCGAATAAAAACACGGGCATCGCCGATTATCAGGGGTTGGCGGCAATTGACTCGGCAGGGCAATTTCCGTCAACCTTTTGCCCTTAGGTCTGGGGGGCAGACCTGGACGGGAGAGATCAATTGGCCACCATTACCGGTACCTCCGGCGACGACACGCTGACCGGAGGCGCAGGGCCCGACGAACTGCGCGGCGGGCTCGGCAATGACTGGTATCGCGTCAGCGAGCTGACCGACCTGGTGGTCGAGCTCGACGGCCAGGGCACAGACCGCGTCTTTGCCAGCGTCAGCTACACGCTCGCGGCCGGGTCGAGCATCGAGATGCTGACCACCGACTGGAACGACGGGACGGCGGCGATCAACCTGACCGGCAACGAGTTCGCCCAGGCGATCTATGGCAACGCCGGCAACAACGCGCTGAACGGCCGCGCCGGCAACGATGCGCTGGTCGGCTTCGCCGGCAACGACGTGCTCGACGGCGGCGCCGGGATCGACTCGCTCAACGGTGGCCTCGGCGACGACTGGTATTACGTCGACTCCGCCGGCGACGTGGTCAGCGAAGCCTCGGGCCAGGGCAACGACCGGGTCTTCGCGAGCGCCAGCTACACGCTCGCCGCGGGCGCCAGCATCGAGATGCTGACGACCGACTGGAACGACGCGACGACTGCCATCAACCTGACGGGCAACGAGCTCGCCCAGGTCATCTACGGCAACGCCGGCGCCAATACGCTGAGCGGCCGCGCAGGCGACGACACGCTCGTCGGCCTCGCGGGCAACGACGTGCTCGACGGCGGTGCCGGGATCGACGTGCTCAACGGTGGCCTCGGCGACGATTACTACTTCGTCGACTCCGCCGCCGACGTGGTCAGCGAAGCCGCTGGCCAGGGCAACGACCGCGTCTTCGCCAGCGCCAGCTATACGCTCGCCGCCGGCGTCAGCATCGAGCTGCTGACGACCGACTGGAACGACGCGACCCCCGCGAT
>CBHWED010000023.1:0-23579 GCA_966112795.1 uncultured bacterium | reverse complement strand
AGATGTTCGCCAGCGGCAAGATGGGCGTCGAGGAAGTGCTGGCGAAGCTCGACGGAAACGCCTCGGCGAGGGCGGCAGCCAAGCTCGCTGACAAGGAGCCGTTCGACGTGCTCATCGTCGGAGGCGGGCCCGCGGGCGCGGCGGCGGGGATCTACACCGCGCGCAAGGGCTTCCGCACCGGCATTGCCGCCGAGCGCTTCGGCGGGCAGGTGCAGGACACGATGGGGATCGAGAACTTCATCTCGGTGCCGTACACCGAAGGACCCAAGCTCGCGCGGCAGTTCGAGGAGCACGTGCGTGAGAACGGCATCGACGTGATGAATCTCGCCGAGGCCGAGCGGCTCATTCCCGCGCGCAAGCCGGGCGGGTGGCACGAGGTCGTGCTCAAGAACGGCGCCTCGCTGACGGCGCGCGCGGTGGTGCTCGCGACGGGGGCGCGGTGGCGCAATCTCGGGGTGCCGGGCGAGTTCGAGTACCGCAACCGCGGCGTCGCCTATTGCCCGCACTGCGACGGGCCCTTGTTCAAGGGCAAGCGCGTGGCGGTGATCGGCGGCGGCAACTCGGGCGTCGAGGCGGCGATCGACCTGGCGATGATCGTCGGCCACGTCACGCTGATCGAGTTCGACAGCCAGCTGCGCGCCGACCAGGTGCTGCAGGACAAGCTGCGCAGTTTGAAGAACGTCGACGTGCGGCTCTCGGCGCAGACCACCGAGATCACCGGCGACGGCGAACGGGTCGGCGGGCTGGTCTACAAGAACCGCGTCTCGGGCCAGGAGCACAAGGTCGAGCTCGACGGCGTGTTCGTGCAGATCGGGCTCGTGCCGAACACCGAGTGGCTCAAGGATTCGGGGATCGCGCTGTCGAAGCACGGCGAGATCGAGATCGACCACAAGGCGGCGACCAACCTGCCCGGCGTGTTCGCCGCGGGCGACTGCACCACGGTGCCGTACAAGCAGATCGTCATCGCGATGGGCGAAGGCTCCAAGGCGGCATTGAGCGCGTTCGACTACATCATCCGCAACGCGCCCGCCGAGGACGTCGCCGAAGCGGCGTGAACCCGGCGCCCGCCTCCCGGCACTGAGGTGTGGGGAGGCGGCGCCGCCCCGAGGGAGGGACGGCGACGGAGGTACCCCCCTTGGCCTCCGCCGCGGCATCGCCGCGGACCACCTCCCCGCCCTTGGCCCGCCTCTCTCTTGCCCCCGGCGCGGTCTCGCGTTTAGATGGCCGAGCAACATCCTGGAGGGGGGCTTCCTATGAAATATCCGTGGCTCGCGCTGGCGAGCGCAAGCGTGTGCGTGTCCGCTCCGGCGCTCGCGCAGACGGCACCGGCGCCGGGCAAGTCGGTGCAATTGAGCCGGGTCGTGTTCGACACCGAGACCAACCCGATCGAGGCGCGGGTCAAGGGCGGGACGCTGTGCGTGTTCCCGAGCAACATCGAGCTGCCCAAGGAGAAGAAGACGCAGGACCTCGAGCGCTTCGACAGCCTGTTCTCGGGCGAGATGCAGCGGCGCGGGTTCACCGTGGTGTCCTCGGCGGGCGACATGTTCGCCTCGGAATCCGAGAAGAAGGGCGACTACCTGGTCGGCGCGACGGTGCAGCCCGAGGTCATGAACATCTGCTCGTCGGTCGCCGGCTACAAGGGCACGATCGCCGTCAAGGTGCAGTGGCAGATCTTCGATCGCGCGACGCAGACGGTGGTCGAGCGGGCCGAAACCTCGGGCGAAGGCACGGTCGCGAAGTTTTCGGTCAACGGGCTCGACGAGATGTTCAACCTCGCGTTCACCTCGGCGCTAACCGCGCTGGCCGAGCAGCATCCGTTCGAGAAGTACGTGCCGGTCTCGGCGACGGCGCAACCCGCCGCTGCGGCGCCGGCCGCGGCCGAGTGACGCGACAGGCGCCGCGCGCGCTCAGCGGCGGCGCTTGAGCACCAGGTACAGCGCGCCCTCGCCGCCGTGGCGGCGGTGGGCGGGCCGGATCGCGGCGATGTCCGAGGCGTGCGGGCCGGCGGCGAGCCAGTCGAGCACTTTGGCGCGGATCGCGCCGCGGCGGCTGCCGCGGTCGGCCGCGTCGACCGGGCGCGACTTGCCGGTGATCAGCAGCACCAGCCGCGCGTCCATCGCCTTGGCCTGGGCGAGGCCGGCATCGAGCCGGGTGTGCGCCTGGTCGAGCGTGTGGCCGTGAAGGTCGAGCGTGAAGTCGGGCGCGATCGCCGCGCGGGCGAGCTTGCGTTCCCACGAGGTGTCGAGGCCGCGGTCTTGCGACAGAGGCGGGGTCCTGCTGCGATCCTCTCCCTTTGGGAGAGGGGGACCACCCGAAGGGTGGGGGAGCGGCACGCGGGGCTTACGCGAGAGGCCCGGAGTCTCCGAGGGTGCCCCTCCCCCAGCCTGCGGCTGGGTCCCCTCCCCCTTCGGGGTAGGATCGAGTGGGACCACCGTCGCGGTCAGCCTTCGCCACAGCGCGGCTTCGCCCGCGCTGAGCCCTCGGGGCGCTTTCATCGCGCGCCCAGCCGCGCGAGCGTCCCCTTGGGCAGCAGCACCAGCGCCTGGCCGCGCGCGGTCATGCCGCCGGCGACCTGCCGGGCCTGCTCGCCCGCGCCCCAGAAGCTGTCGAAGCGGTTGGGGCCCTTGATCGCGCCGCCGGTGTCCTGCGCGATCCACAGCCCGTCGACCTCGCGCCGGTCGGTGGTGAGGAACACCGGCGCGCCGAGCGGGGTGTAGGCGGGGTCGGCCGCGACCGAGCTCTGCGCACGCACCGGGACCTCGAGCGCGCCGAGCGGGCCGTCGCCGGTGAGCTCGCGGAAGAACACCCACGAGAGGTTCTCGCGCATCATCGCGCGCCCTTCGGCCGGGTGCTCGCGGAGGAACTGCATGATCCCCTGCATCGAGCTCGGATATTGCCCGGGCCCGTCGCCGAGCAGGCCGCGCTGGCGCATCAGCGAGCCGATGCCGACGTAGTCGCGCCCGTTCTGGCCGGCATAGCCGATGCGGATCACCTCGCCCTCGGGCGTGCGCAACCGGCCCGAGCCCTGGATCTGCAGGAAGAACAGCTCGATCGGATCGGCAGCCCAGGCGATCTCGAGCCCGCGGCCGGCGAGCGCGCCGTCCTCGATCTGCGCGCGGTCGAAGTAGGGCACGAACTTGCCGCTCGCGTCGTAGCGCCCGAGCGGCGGCCGGCCGCTGCGCTGCTCGGCCGGCATGTCCGCGGGCCAGGCGCGGATCAAATCGGGCGGCATGCCGTAGACCGGCGCTTCGAACCCGGGGCGGCGGGTGCGCGAGCCGGCGATCTCCGGCTCGTAATAGCCGGTGACGAAAGCCGTCCCGTCGCCGACCACCGCGGCTTCGAACTTCTCGGCGAAGAAGCGCTTGGCGTCGGCGCGCGGCCAGCTCGGAGCGGCGCTGCACGCCGCCTGCCAGTCCTCGCCGCGGGTCAGCCCGCTGGCGTCGGTCCGGCGGACGAGCTTGGGGCAGCTTTCGGCGAACGAGGTGAGCGCGGCGGCGGCGTCAGCCTGGGCGAGCGCGAGCGAGGCAATCGAGGGGCCGGGACGGACGCCGGCGAGCGCGGCGGTCGGCGGCACCGGAGCGGGCGTCGGTCCGGGCGCCGGACGTTCGCCGGGCGGCACCGCGCGGCAACTGGCCAGCAGGGCCAGCGCGACCGCGCTGGCGATTGCGGCGCGGCCCCTCCCCGGCACGGAGATCAGCCTTCGTCGGTCTCGTCGAGCACCCAGTCGGGCGCGGCGCTGGTCACGTCGCGGGCGAAAGTCCAGATATCGCGGCTCTCGATCGCATCGTCGAGCGAGCCGGCGACGACCACGCCGTCCTTGTCGCGGGTGACCGCGGCAATGTCGGCGGTGAAGCGCACCGCGATGCGCGCGATGCGCCCGTCGAGGCGGGCCGAGTGGACCACGGTGTCCTCGATGCGGATCAGGCGGTGGTCGAGCGTCTCGCCGGCGGCCTCGCGCGCGTCGATCTCGGCGGCGAAGCTGCGGTAGACGTCGTCGTCGCACAGCTGGCGCAGATCGTCCCTGTCGCCGCGCCAGAACGCCTCGAGGACCATCGCGTAAGCCGCTTTGGCGCCTTCGAGGAACGACAAGAGGTCGAACCGCCGGTCGGCGGCGCTGATCTCGCGCAGGCCTTGCTCGATCGCCGGCGGGAAGCCGGCAAGATCGCGCCCGGTGCGCGGCAGCTCGAGCGCCGGCGCGGTGGCCGGGCGCGGGGCGTTGACCCCGTCGCCGCGTTCGAACCGAGTCGGCACGGGCTCTTCCTCGTGCTCGGCGCGGCGGCCGAGCACCGAATAGAGCCTGAGCCCCAGGAAGGCAGCGATCAGGGCGAGGATGACGATTTCGATAATCACTTGCTCTGTTTTCCGGTCATCTCGGCGGTGCGGGCCCTCTTGCGCGAAGGGAATGTGCACCGCTGGTATGCAATCGTGCCCCAAATAGGTGCCGATTACAAATGAACAACGCCTTTAGGCCCTCTGCGGTCCTCGCGCGGGACGCTTTTTGGCGCGGGCGTTGCGACAGCGCCATGCGGGTGCTAGCGCGCTGCCCCAGCTTCCGACACACCTCAATACCTGAAAGACCTGACCCATGGCCGAACAAGGCGACGTTCTCACCAATCTCGATGCGGAAAACGGCAATGGCGGCAATGGGGCCGGCAACGGCGCCGACACCCAGCCGATCGCCGGGATCCTGCAGCAGTACGTCCGCGACCTGTCGGTCGAGAACCCGAAGGCGCCCGAGAGCTTCCAGTGGACCGACCAGCCGCAGATGGACGTCCAGTTCAACATCAGCGCGCGCCAGATCAACGAGGAAGTCAGCGAGATCGAGCTCAAGATCAGCGTCACCTCGAAGACCGCGCAGGGCACCGTCTACATCGTCGAGCTCGCCTATTGCGGCCTCGTCGGCATGCGCAACATGGCCGACGAGCACAAGCACGCGTTCACCTATGCCGAAGCGCCGCGGCTGCTGTTCCCGTTCGCGCGGCGGATCATCAGCGACGCGGTGCGCGACGCGGGCTTCGCGCCGCTGAACCTCGACCCGATCGACTTCAACGGCATCTACATCCAGCAGCTCGCGGCGCGCGTCGATCCGGGCCAGGCCGGGACGCCCGCGGGCGAGGCCTGACGCCGCGCGTTAGCCGGGGGGCCGCTGCGTGAGCAGCCTCGTCAAGAACGTCGGCACGATCGGCGGGCTGACCGCGGTCAGCCGCGTGTTCGGCTTCGCGCGCGACATGATCACCGCGCGCGTGCTCGGCGCGGGGCTCGCGGCCGACGCCTGGCAGCTCGCGTTCATCCTGCCCAACACCTTCCGCCGGCTGTTCGCCGAGGGCGCATTCTCGGTCGCGTTCGTGCCGATGTACACGCGCGCGCTGCACGGTGACGGCGGCGAGGAGGCGGCCGACCGGTTCGCCGGCGACGTGCTCTCGGTGTTCGTGTGGGTGCTGCTCGGCTTCAGCGCGGCGTGCATCGTCGCGATGCCGGGGATCGTCTGGCTGCTGGCCAAGGAATACCAGGCGGTCCCGGGCAAGTTCGAGCTTTCGGTCGTGCTCAGCCAGGTGACGTTCCCGTACCTGATGCTGGTCAGCCTCGTGGCGATGCTCTCGGGCCTGCTCAACGCGCGCTCGCGGTTCGCCCCGGGCGCGTTCGTGCCGGTCTTGCTCAACGTCGTGCTGATCGGCGGCATCCTGACCGGGTACTACTTGGGCGGGCCGCAGGGCGACGACGTGATCGTGGCCTGGGCCCTTGCCATTTCGCTGGTCGTCGCCGGGCTCGCCCAGCTCGGCTACATGTGGTGGGCCAAGCGGCGCGCCGGGGTGCGCCTGAGGATCACGCGGCCGAAGTTCACCCCCGAGGTCAGGCGGCTGTGCCTGCTGATGCTGCCGGCGACCTTCGGCGCCGGCGTCTACCAGATCAGCCAGCTGGTCGACACGTTCTTCGCCACCAGCCTGCCGCAAGGCTCGCTGACGCTGCTCAAGCTCGCCGACCGCCTGAACCAGATGCCGCTCGGCATCTTCGGCATCGCGCTCGGCACCGCGATCCTGCCGATGCTCGCGCGGCACATCCAGGAGGGCGACGAGCGCGAGGCGCAGCGGCTGCAGGCGAACGCGGTCGAAGTCGGCACGCTGCTGACGTTGCCTGCCGCGGCGGCACTGGCGATCTGCGCGCCGGCGTTCGTCACCGCGTTCTTCGTCGGCGGGCGGATGACGCACGACGACGGGGCGATCATGGCCGAGATCGTCATCGCGCTCGTCTGCGGGCTGCCGGCCTACGTGCTGGTCAAGGTGTTTCAGCCGGCGTTCTTCAGCCGCGAGGACACGCGCACCCCGGTGTGGGTCGCGGCCGGGGTGCTGGCGATCAACATCGCGATCAATTTCATGGTGGTCCCGGTGTTCGGCATCGTCGGACTGGCCGGGGCGACCGCGTTCACCGCGACGCTCAACGTGATCACGCTGTACACGATCCTGCAGGCGCGCGGCTGGTTCCACTTCACCGGCAAGCTCGCCGGGCGGATCGCGCGCCAGCTCGTCGCCACCGCGGCGATGAGCGCGCTGCTGTGGGTCATGATGCCGCTGCTCGCCGACCGCTTCGGCGGCAACGTGATCGAGCGCGTGTGGTCGATCACGCTGCTGGTGGCGGCGGGCGGGATCGCGTTCTTCGCGATCGCCTGGACGATCGGGGCGATCGACCGCGACCTGATCCTGCAGCTACGGCGCCGCCGCCCGGCCGAGCCGGTCAACCTCTCCGAGTAGGGTTTCGCGCGCCGCCGAATGTGCTATCGGCGCCGGCGATGGAACGCTCCGCCACCCTCCTGCTCAAGAGCTCGCGCTTCTCCGCGCGTGGCCGGGCGGCCTGGCGATGGCCGAGCTGCGCTACCTTCTGAGCGCCGTGCCCGGGCTTTCGGGCGACTATCCATTTCCAGATTTGAATTGAGGCCATCATCATGCGCGTCGTTTCCGGCATCCAGCCCACCGGCTCCCTCCACCTCGGCAACTACCTCGGCGCGATCCGCAACTGGGTCCGCATGCAGGACTCGATGGCGGACGGCAGCCAGTGCCTGTTCTTCCTCGCCGACCTCCACGCGATCTCTATGCCGCACAATCCGGCGGAGCTGAAGGCAGCCACGCTCGAGATGGCTGCGGCGCTCGTTGCCTGCGGCATCGATCCCTCGCGCTCGATCCTGTTCAACCAGGCGCAAGTTCCCGCGCATGCCGAGCTGCAGTGGCTGCTGAACGGCACCGCGCGGATGGGCTGGCTGAACCGGATGACCCAGTTCAAGGACAAGTCGGGCAAGAACCGCGAGGGCGCGAGCGTCGCGCTGTTCACCTATCCGGTGCTGCAGGCGGCCGACGTGCTGCTGTACCAGGCGACCCACGTTCCCGTGGGCGAGGACCAGAAGCAGCACCTCGAGCTCGCACGCGACATCGCGCAGAAGTTCAACAACGACTTCTGCACCGAGGACGCACCGCTGTTCACGCTGCCCGACCCGATCATCCCGCCGGGCGCGGCGCGGATCATGTCGTTCCGCGACGGCACGGCGAAGATGAGCAAGTCGGACCCGTCGGACATGAGCCGGGTCAACCTGGCCGACGATCCCGACGAGGTGATGAAGAAGGTCAAGAAGGCCAAGACCGACCCCGAGCCGCTGCCGAGCGAGGCCAAGGGCCTCGAAGGCCGGCCCGAGGCGCTCAACCTGGTGACGATCTACGCAGCGCTGGCCGACACTTCGGTGGAACAGGTGCTGGCGCAGCACGGCGGGCAGGGGTTCGGTGCGTTCAAGCCGGCGCTCGGCGAACTGCTCGTCGAGACGCTGCGGCCGATCACCGCGCGCTTCACCGGGCTGCTCGACGATCGCGAGGCGCTCGATGCGATTCTCGCGCGGGGCGCCGCCAAGGCGCGCGAGATCGCCGGGCCGACGCTCGAGGGGACTTACAAGGCGCTCGGGCTGCTTCGCTGATCCGCGAAGGACTCGCTCGCCGCGGCTGTTAGCGCTATCACCTCTCCCGAGGGGGAGGTGATATGCGTTCAGCCATCGCTCTTGCGGCTTTCGTTGCGCTGTGGGCCGCGCCGGCGGGCGCCGAGCCGGTCGGCGCGTTCGACCAGCATGCCGATATCGGCGAGGTGTCGACACCGGGCAGCGCGACGCTCGCCGACGGCACCTACCACTTGACCGCGAGCGGGGCGAACATCTGGGGCCAAGTGGACGCGTTCCACTATGCCTGGACCCAACGTTCGGGCGACCTGCACGTGGCCGCGGACATCGCCTGGGAGGACGCCGGCGGCGATCCGCACCGCAAGGCGGGACTGATGATCCGCCAGAACCTGACCCCGGGCTCGCCCTATGCCGACGTCATGGTCCACGGCGACGGCATGGTCGCGCTGCAGTTCCGCGAGGTGCAGGACGGGCCGACGCGGCAGATCGTCTCGGCGCTCGATCACCCGCGGCGGGTGCAGCTCGAGCGCGAGGGGGACTTCGTCTATTTCTCGGTCGCCGGCGAGGACGGCGTGCTGCACCACGCCGGCGGGAGCTTCCGCATCGCCTTCCAGGCGCCGTACATGGTCGGGCTCGCGCTCTCGGCGCACGACAACACGACGGTGGAGACGGCGGCTTTCTCGAACGTCACGCTGACGGTGCCGCAGCTCGGCTACGTGCCCGATACCGGCTACGCGGCGCAGGTCGAATCGACGCTCGAGGTGCTCACGATCAGCAATCGCGACCGGCGCGTGGTGCGCCAGTTCGACGGCAAGATCGAGGCGCCCAACTGGAGCCGCGACGGCATGAGCCTGATCTACAACAGCGGCGGCAAGATCTGGCGCATCCCGGTGGAAGGCGGAGAGCCCGCGGCGGTGGACACCGGCCGCTTCGTCGACAACAACAACGACCACGGGCTCTCGCCCGACGGGCGGCTGCTGGTGATCTCGGACCAGATCGAGCCCGACAACCTCAGCCGCATCCATGTGGTCACGCTCGACGGTTCGGCGCCGGTGCGCACGCTGGTCGACGATCCGCAGGCGCGCTCGTACTGGCACGGCTGGTCGCCCGACGGGGCGACGCTGGCCTACGTTCGCGTCGGCGCGAGCGACGGCAGCTACGACATCTGGGCGAAAGACCTCGCCGGCGGCGCGCCGCGGCCGCTGGTGGTCGGCCCCGGGGTCGACGACGGGCCCGAGTATTCGCCCGACGGCAAGTACCTGTACTTCAACTCGACGCGCTCGGGCGCGATGGCGCTGTGGCGCGCGAACGCCGACGGCAGCGATCCCGTGCAGCTGACCCACGACCCCGCCCGCCGCGACTGGTTTGCCCACCTCTCGCCCGACGGCAAGTGGATCGTCTACGTTTCGTTCGGCGACGACGTCGCGCTCGAGGACCACCCGCCCAACCGCGAGGACGTGCAGCTCCGGATCCTGCCCGCCGACGGCAGCGCCCCGCCCGCGATCCTCACCCGGCTGTTCGGCGGACAAGGCACGATCAACGTGCCGAGCTGGTCGCCCGATGGCCGCCAGGTGGCCTTCGTCAGCTATCGGCTCACGCGCTGATCCCTGAAAAACCTACGATTTTTCCGCTGCTTGCGTTCAAGCGCTATTCAGCCCGCCGGGCTTATGGCACGTTCTGTCGATGGCAGTTTGGGCACGCCGATATGGCGGTGAACTGCACCCTCATGTTCGGAGTCTAATTTCCGTGATGAACCTCATGAGCACTCTCGGCCGCAGCCTGAGGATCGCCCTCGTGCCGCTGGCGCTCGCCGCGCTCGCGGCCTGCGCCTCGCCGTTCCGCGCCGACGTTTCGCGCTTCGAATCGCAGCTGCCGGCGCCCGCCGGGCAGACCTTCACGGTCGTCCCGATGGATCCGGCGCTGGCCAACAGCATCGAGTTCCGGATGTACGCGCAGCAGGTCGCCGATCACTTGGCGACGCTCGGCTACGTTCCGGTCAACGACCCGGCCCAGGCCTATCTCCGGGTCAGCTTCGACTACGGCGTCGACGGCGGCCGCGAGCGCGTGCGCTCGACCGGCGTCGGCATGTCCGACCCGTGGTGGGGGCCGTGGTACGGCTATCGCCCGGGCTGGGGCTGGCGCGGCCGCTACGGGCCGTACTCACCGTGGGGCTGGGGCTGGAACTCGGGCTGGTTCGGCGGTCCCGAGGTCCGCAGCTACACGATCTTCACCAGCGCCATCGAGATGCACATCGACCGCGCCGAGACCAACGAACGGCTGTTCGAAGGCCGCGCGCAGGCGGTCTCGACCTCGAACCGGCTGCAGTGGCTGGTGCCGAACCTGGTCGACGCGATGTTCACCGGCTTCCCCGGCAACTCGGGCGAGACCGTGCGCATCTCGATCGCCCCCGAAAACCAGACCACGCAGCGCAACGCCTCGAACTGAGCCGGCTGCCGATCGATCGACAGGAAGGCGGGTCCGCAAGGGCCCGCCTTCTTCGTTTGCGCCCGGGTCCGCGAGACTACTTATGGGAGCGCTCGCAGATCATAAGTGGCTGGCATGCGACAAGGCAGGCTTATCGTGAGTGGGTAAGTCGCCATGTCCCCGCAAATTCGCAGTCGTTTCCTTCGCCGCTTCCGGTTGCGCGTCCTCGTGCCGGGCGGACTGGTCCTGCTCGTGACCGCGCTGCTGTGCGGCGGGGCGCTGATCACCGCGGGCCGCGGGACCGACCAGATGTCGGTGCTGGGCCAGCAGATGGAGATCTGGCGGGTCACCACCGCGGGAATGGACGAGCTTTCGCTGGCGCAGGAATCGGTCGGCCTGTGCGCCGAGTGCATCGTCGAGGCGACGTCGGCCCATCCCGACAGCGCATGGCTCGATGCGAACGTCGGCTTCCCGCTGTTCGACCTCTACAAGGCGCACGAGACCTACATTCTCGACGGTCGCGACCGGCCCGTCTACGCGGCCGTCGAGCGCCGGCATGTCGCGCCGTCGGCCTATGCCCGCGTCGCGCCGGCGGTGGACCGCTTCGTCGAACTGGCGCGGGGCGAGCGCAAGCGCCCGAGCGGCAAGAGCAACCTCAACGAACGCCTTCCCGGATCGCCGCCGGTGCCGGTGGTCTATGCGCCGGTGCCCGGCTTCTCGGACAAGCCGACGACCGTCTTCCCGAGCGTCCCAACCACCGCGAGCGTGCTCCATGCGACGGACCTCGTGCGCATCGGTGATCGCGTGGCCTTCGTCAGCGTCATGCAGATGGCGCGCGTCGGATCCGACCACGACACGCGCACGCCGCCGCCGGTCCTGGTGAACGTGCGCTATCTCGATGGCCCGTTCCTTCTCGACATCGCCAAGCAGAACCAGTTGACCGGCGCCCGCCTTGCCGACGCCGCCCAACTGCGCGACGGCGAAGTCTCGACGCCATTGCGCAACAGCGACGGTGTTCCGCTGACCAACCTGTTCTGGAAACCGACGCTCGCCGGCGCCGCGGTCGTGTCTGCGCTGATCGGGCCGGCAAGCGGCGCCTTCGCCGTCGTCGCGCTGCTCGTGCTGCTGATGGCGCTGCGCATGCGCGGCCTGATGATGCGCGACGACGAGCAGCTGCTCGAGCTCGAGCAGGCGCATCTCGAGCTCAAGGCCAAGGAAGCCCAGGCGCACCACCTCGCCTATCACGACGGGCTGACCGGCCTGCCCAACCGCGCGCTGTTCAACGACCACGCCGACCAGGCGCTGATCCGCGCGCGCCACGGCGAGGCGGCGGCGATCCTGCTGCTCGACCTCGACCGGTTCAAGAACGTCAACGACCGCTTCGGCCATCTCGCCGGCGACGCGCTGATCCAGGAAGTGGCCCGCCGGCTGGTGGCCGTGCTCGGCCGGCCCGAAGGCGTCGCCCGGCTCGGCGGCGACGAATTCGCCATCCTGCTGTCCGGCGACGAGCTCTCGGGTGGTGCGATCGAGGACATCCTCGACCGGATCCTCGAGGAATTGCGCCGCCCGTTCGAGATCCTCGGCAACCAGGCGCACATCGGCGTCAGCATCGGCGTCGCGCTCGCGCCCGAGTGCGGCACCGACCGCACCGACCTCATGCGCAAGGCCGACATCGCGCTCTACCGGGCAAAGGACGAAGGGCGCGACTGCTACCGCTTCTTCACCGAGTCGATGGACGAGACCGTGCAGTTGCGCGCGGTGCTCGAGGCGGACCTGCGCGCCGCGCTCGCCGGCGGCAAGGGGCTCTGCGTCCACTACCAGCCGCTGGTCGATTCCGACCGGCGCGCGATCACCGGGCTCGAGGCGCTGTTGCGCTGGCGCCATCCGGCCCGCGGCTGGGTCTCGCCGCAGCTGTTCGTCCCGGTGGCCGAGGAAACCGGGCTGATCGCGCAACTCGGCGAATGGGTGCTCAACCAGGCCTGCCAGGTCGCGCGCGAATGGCCGCACCTGACCATCGCCGTGAACCTCTCGCCGATCCAGTTCTGCGACGAGGGTTTCGCCGAGCGCATCTGCGCGCTGGTCCGCGAGCAGGGCGTCAGCCCGCACCAGATCGAGCTCGAGGTGACCGAAGGTGTGCTGCTCGACCAGAACGAGACCGTGCGCGGCGCGCTGCGCCGGCTGCGTGCCGAGGGTTTCCGCATCGCGCTCGACGATTTCGGCACCGGCTACTCGTCGCTCAGCTACTTGCGCGACTTCGAGGTCGACAAGATCAAGATCGACAAGAGCTTCATCCAGAGCCTCGGGCGGACGATGGACGCGGCGGCGATCGTCACCGCGGTGGTCACGCTCGGCCATGCGATGGGGTTGCAGGTCACCGCGGAAGGGGTCGAGACCACCGACCAGGAGAGCTTCCTGCGCAGCGCCGGCTGCAGCCAGCTGCAGGGCTTCCTGTTCTCGCGCGCGGTCCCCGCGCATCGCCTGCGCGGCGCGATGGGCGATGCTTCGGCTGCCCGGGCACGGGCGGCCTAGGCGAGCGTCAGACGAGCTTGGCGTAGCCGCCGGTCGAGCCGAACCCGCCGGTGCCGCGCTCGGTCTCGTCGAGCTCGGCGACTTCGTTCCACGCAGCGAGCGTGACCGGGGCGAGCACGAGCTGGGCGATCCGGTCGCCGCGCGCGATGGCGAACGCTTCGGTGCCGTGGTTGATCACGATCACCTTGAGCTCGCCGCGATAGTCGCTGTCGATCGTGCCCGGCGTGTTGGGCACGCTGATCCCGTGCTTGAGGGCGAGGCCCGAGCGCGGACGGACCTGGATCTCGTAGCCCGGCGGGATCGCCACCGCGAAGCCGGTGGCGACCGCGTGGCGCGCCCCCGGGGCGAGCGTGACGTGCTCGGCCGCGAGCACGTCCATCCCGGCGGCGCCCGAGGTGGCATAACCGGGCAGGGCCAGCCCATGTCCATGCGGCAGGCGCTTGATGCGCACCGCAACCACGTCAGTCATCGCGCTCGATCTCCATCTTCCCGGCGAGCGCGTCGGCCATCCGCTCGACGAGGCGGCGCGCGACGGCCTGCTTGGTCATCGGTTCCCAGTCCTCGGTGCGCCCTTCGGCGATCAGGTGGACGGTGTTGTTGTCGCCGCCCATCGCGCTCCCGCCTTTTCCAGAGCCTTTGACCGGCGAGACGTCGTTGGCGACGATCCAGTCGACCCCCTTGCTCTTGCGCTTGCGGATCGCGTTCTCGACCACGTGCTCGGTCTCGGCGGCGAAGCCGATCAGCAGCCGGGGCCGCTTCTGGCTGCCCGCAGTGGTCGCGAGGATATCGGGATTTTCCTTGAGCAGCAGCGCCGGCGGGGCCGAGCCGCGCTTCTTGATCTTCTCCGGGGCGAAGTCCTTGGTCCGCCAGTCGGACACCGCAGCGACCATGACCGCGGCATCGGCCGGCAGCGCCTTCTTGACCGCGGCGGCCATCTCGTCGGCGCTCTCGACGTCGATCCGGTCGACCCCCGGCGGGGTCGCCAGCGTGACCGGGCCGGCGACGAGCGTCACCCGCGCGCCCGCGGCGGCGGCCGCGGCGGCGATCGCGAAGCCCTGCTTGCCCGACGAGCGATTGGCGATGTAGCGCACCGGGTCGATCGGCTCGTGGGTCGGCCCAGCCGTGACCAGCACGTGCTTGCCGTAGAGCGGCCGGTGCTCGGGCGCGACGTCGAAGTCGGGCTGGCCCTCGAGCGGATCGAAGCCGTCGGCGGGCGCAGCCGCGACGGGTTCGGCCGCCGGGCGCGGCGCCGGCTCGGGCGCGCTCTGCAGCGGATTGACCTGATGGTTGATCGCCTCGAGGTCGGTCGGCGGCGCGGCCTTGGCCTTGCCCTTGGCGACGAGCACCGGCCCGCCGGTGAGCTCGGGTTCGGGCAGCGGCGGCCCGGCGTCGAACGCTTCCTCGGGCAGCGGCAGGTCGGCGAACTCGTCGTCGTCGTAGGTGATCTCGTCCTCGGCGATCCGCCGCGGCGTGCTCCGCGGGATGATCGAGGCGAACAGCCCGGCGAGCCCGCCGGCCTTGCCGGCGTCGACCTCGGGCGCCTCCTCCTCCTCGGGCTCGAGCGCCTGGAGATACTCGGCAACCTCGAGCGCGCCGGCGTCGCCGGGATCGAGCCCGAGCAGCTCGGCGATCTCGAGCCAGACCATCTCGGGCTCGGGCAGCCGGCCGGGGCCGAACTCGCCGCAGGCCATCTCGCCCTCGTCGGGCTGCATCACGCGGACGCCGGCCTGCTTGAGCCACTCGACGTTGCGCTGGGTGGCCTCGTGCAGCCACATCTTCACGTTCATCGCCGGGACCACGAGCACCGGCTTGTCGGTCGCGAGGATCAGCGTGGTGCCGAGATCGTCGGCGATGCCCGCGGCCATCTTGGCCATCAGGTCGGCGGTCGCCGGGCACACGACCACGAGCTCGGCCTGGCGGCTCAGCTCGATGTGGCCGATCTCGACTTCGTTCTTGAGGTCCCACAGCGAGGTGTGGACCTGGTTGCCCGAGAGCGCGGCGAGGCTCATCGCGGTGACGAACTGCGCGCCGCCGTCGGTCAGCACGCAAGTCACCTCGCCGCCGCCCTTGCGGATCAGGCGCACGAGCTCGCAGGCCTTGTAGGCGGCGATACCGCCGCCCACGACCAGCAGGATGCGCGGCGCAACCATGTGGCGGTGCTCTACTCCCAAGTGCTGTTACCTAGTCTGCGAGCCTAGCTTCGCTGCCCCCGTAACGCCAGCCTTGCGCCGGCGCGCGGGGGACCTTGCGCCTCGATGGTTAAGTTTTGCCTACTGCCGCCGAAGCGAGGTCCGCGAGCGCCCGCGGGGCAAGCGCGAGCCCGGCGCCGTAGGCCGGGAGCATGAGCAAGGTCCAGTAGAAGTTGCCCGAGCGCGCGAACAGCGAGACCGCGAGCGCGAAACCGGCGAACCACAGCGTGGCGAACAGCCCCGTGCGCCCGCCGAGGCCGAGCCAGCCGACCAGCGGCAGCAGCGCGAGCGGCCCGGCGAGCGCCGGCGGCAGCTCGAGCAGCGGAGTCAGCTGGGCGAGGCTGGCGAGGACCATGCGCGGCCCGATCATCTCGCTCCAGCCGAGCGAGGTGCGGTCGTGTGCGTGGCGCGCGGCGGCGACCGCTTCGGCATGGAGCAGCATGCCCCCCAGAAACAGGACCAGCAGCAGGGCCACCGCCGCGAGCTCGCGCCAGCGCTTCTCGGCCAGCGCGAGCGCCGCCCACAGCAGCACGAACGGCAGCGCCAGCTCGCGCATCGCCAGCGCCGCCGCCGCGCCGAGCCAGGTCGGCCACCAGCGTCCGGGCCGGTGCAGCGCGAGCGCGAGCGAGACCAGCAGCCCGGCGAACAGGTCGTGCACCACGACGTAGCGCGCGTCGAACACCGCGAGCCCGCCGGCGAAGACCAGCAGCGCCGCGCCGATTCGTTCGGCGCGGGTCGTGCGCGCGGTCAGCCGGGCGGCCCAGGCGAAGACATTGGCGACCAGCAGCGTGAAGGCGATGATCCGCCAGCCGGTCTCGCCCCACAGCTTCGCGCCCCAGGCATGGGCCGGCGTGCGGACGGTCACGAACGGCCGGGTTGGATATCCGTGGGTGCGCTGCTCATCGAGCGCGGCCGCGTAATACGGCTCGCCGCGCCGCACGCGCTGGTCGATGTCGAAATAGAGGTCGAGGTCGCCGAAGCCGCCGTGCGCCTCGACCACGGCCTCGCCGTGACGCGCGGCGTGGGTGGCCGGGTGGCCGAGCGCATAGGCGCTCCACACGAGCGCGCCGACGATGAGGACCAGGATCGCGACCGCGGCCGAAGGCGGGAGCCGGCGCAACGGGCGCTTGAGGCCGGTCCACCAATCGATCAGCTCGCCGGGTCCGTGCATCGTTGCCAGTCCCCCCGCGCGCCGACTTTACCCGAGCCAGCCCAGCGCCGTGGCGGCCCACACGAGCGCGCCGCCTGCCACCAGCGCCGCGAGGTAGCCGGGCCAAGGGCTGCGGGGCTCTTCGCGCCGTTCCCACACGAGGTCGATCTCGGGCAGTGGCGGCTGCTCGGGCGCGCCGCCGCGCGGCGGGTAGCGTTCCTCGATCCGGCGGACGAGGTCGGGCAGCCGCAGCAGCGTGGCGAAATCCTCGCGGATGCGGTCGGCGAGCGCGGCCTCGGGGCCGAGCTCGTCGCGGATCCAGCTGCGCACGTACGGCGCCGAGACGTCCCACATGTTGATCTCGGGGTGGAGCATCGTCGCGATGCCTTCGACCATGACCATGGTCTTCTGCAGCAGCAGCAGGTGCGGCTGGGTCTGCATGTCGAAGTCGCGGGTGATCGCGAACAGCCCGTCGAGCATCATCCCGACCGAGAGCTCGCTGACCGGCTTGCCGCGCATCGGCTCGCCGACCGCGCGCAGCGCGGTCGCGAACTCGTCGACCGAATGGTAGCTCGGCACGTATTGCGCCTCGAAGTGGATCTCGGCCACGCGGCGGTAGTTGCCGGTGGTCAGCCCGTAGAGGATCTCCGCCAGCCACTGGCGCGCACGCCTGTCGATGCGGCCCATGATGCCGAAGTCGATCGCGACGATCGTCCCGTCGGGGCGCACGAACAGGTTCCCCTGGTGCATGTCGGCGTGGAAGAACCCGCCGCTGATCGCCTGGGTCAGGAACGCGAGGACGAGGCGGTTGGCGAGCTGCGGCAAGTCGTGCCCGGCAGCCTTGAGCGCGGCGACGTCGGCGATCTTGATGCCGTCGATCCACTCGATCGTCATCACCCGGCCGTTGGTCCGGTCCCAGTCGATCGACGGGACGCAGTAGCCTTCGAAGCCCTTCATCGCCTGGGCGAGCTCGGAGGCCGAGGCGGCTTCGCGGCGCAAGTCGAGCTCGCGGTTGGTCCAGCGCTTGAAATTGGCGATCGTCAGTCGCGGGCGCAGCCGGCGCGCTTCGCCGCCGAGCGCCTCGAGATGCGCGGCGGCCCATTCGTAAGTGTCGATGTCGCGCGCGAAACGCTCGCGGATGCCCGGACGCAGGACCTTGATTGCGACGGTCTTGCCGTCCGCGGTCACGCCCTTGTGGACTTGCGCGATCGAGGCGGCGCCGACCGGGACCGGGTCGATCTCGGCGTAGAGGTCCTCGATCGGCCGCTCGAAGCTGCGCTCCATCTCGGCGCGGATCGCCTCGAACGGGACCGGCGGCAGGCTGTCCTGCAGCGTCAGCAGGTTGTGCGCGGCCTCGTCGCCGACGAGGTCGGGCCGGGTGGCGAGCGTCTGGCCGAGCTTGATCGCGGCCGGACCGATCGCCTGGAACGCGGCGGCATAGTCGGGCACGCGCGGCTGGATCGCGCCGAAACGGGCGATCCGCGCGAGCCGGCGGACTTGCGTCGGGGTGTTCGGATCGCCCTCGATCCCGCGCAGGGCCCCATGGCGGGCGAGCGTCCGTCCCCAGCTGAGCAGGCGGAAGATATGAGTCGAGGGACGGGTCAGATCTTCCACCCCGAGTGGATCGCGACGAGCCCGCCGAGGATCGGCTCGACCTTGGTCCGCTCGAACCCGGCCGCGCGGATCATCCGCTCGAACTCGGGCATCGGCGGGAAGCGGCGGATCGATTCGATCAGGTAGCGATAGCTGTCGGCGTCGTGCGCGATGGCCTTGCCGATCTGCGGCACGAGCTTGTGCGAATAGGCGTCGTAGACCTCGCGGAACCCCGGCCACTCGGTGGTCGAGAACTCGAGGCAGAAGAACCGCCCGCCGAACTTGAGCACGCGGAAGGCCTCGGCGAGCGCCTTGTCGATATGCGTGACGTTGCGGATGCCGAAGGCGATCGTGTAGATGTCGAACGTGCGGTCGGGATAGGCGAGCTGCTCGGCGTTCTGGCGCGACCAGACGAGCCCGTCGATGCCGCGTTGCAGGGCGCGCTCGACGCCCACGTCGAGCATTTCCTGGTTGATGTCGGCGACGGTCACCTCGGCGCCGCGCGCGGCCATGCGGAAGGCGATGTCGCCGGTGCCGCCGGCCATGTCGAGCACCGTCTCGCCCGGCTGCGGCTTCACGCGGCGTACGAACTGGTCCTTCCACACGCGGTGCAGGCCGACCGACATCGCGTCGTTCATCACGTCGTACTTGGCCGCGACGTTCGAGAACACCGCGCCGACGCGCCGGGTCTTCTCCTCGGGATCGACGGTCTCGTAACCGAAGGAAACTGCCTCGCTCATGCCGGGTCCTCTAGCCCCGCCCCTGTCGCTGCGCCAGCGGGCTCTTGCCGCGGTTTGGCGATGACCGAAAGCACGATGCCGGCGAGAATCAGCACCATGCCGGCGAAGTGGTACGGATGCAGCCGCTCGCCGAGCAGCGCGGCCGAGAGGAACGCGCCGAACAGCGGCATCAGCGTGATCGCCTGCCCCGCACGCGCCGCGCCCACCGTGCGCGTCGCCGAGTTGAAGATGAAGTACGACAGGATCGAGGGCAGCACGCAGACGTAGGCGAACGCCCCCCACACGCGCGGCCCCCAGCGGATCGTCTCGCCCGAGAGCCATTCGGCGAAGGCCAGCGGGGCCATCGCGGCGGCGCCGACGAAGAAGGTCGCGGCGACGAAGCTCACCGGCGCGATGTCCGGCCGGAGCCGCAGGAACACCGTGTAGAGCGCCCAGACCACCACGCTCGTCAGCACGAGCACGTCGCCGAGCCCGAAATGCAGCCGCGCCGCCTTGGCGAGGTCGCCTTCGAACACGATCGCCAGCACTCCGAGGGTCGACGCGATCACCCCGACGATCTGCAGCCGCGGGCTGCGCACGGCGAAGAACACGCGGTCGAACAGCACCACCAGCGCCGGGATCGCCGCCTGCAGCAGCAGCGCGTTGGTCGCGGTGGTGTAGCGCAGGCCCGAATAGAGCAGCGCGTTGAACGCGCCGACGCCGAGCAGGCCGAGCAAGAGCACCGGCTTCCACGCGGCGCGGATCGCCGGCCAGTCGCGCCTGAGCGGGCGGATCGCGAACGGCAGCAGGATCAGCGAGGCGCCGAACCAGCGCACGAACGCGAGCGTCAGCGGCGGCACCTCGAAGCGCACCGCGCGGCCGACGATCGAATTGCCGGCCCACAGCACCATGACGAGGCCGAGCAGGGCGAAGGCGGTCATCTGGCGGCGGTCGGCGGGCATGCGGCCACGCCCCTAGAGTGCGCGGGCGCGCTTGGCGATGGCTGAATGCGCGGCTAACCGACGAGAATGCCCGAGCTTCCCGAAGTCGAGACCACCGTGCGCGGCCTCGCGCGCCATCTCGAAGGGGCGCGGATCGAGCGCGTCGCGCTCAACCGGCCCGACATGCGCTTCCCGTTCCCCGAGGGCCTCGTCCAGGCGCTCGCCGGCGCGCGCGTGACCGGGCTCGGCCGCCGCGCCAAGTACGGCCTGGTCCATACCGACCGCGGAACCACGCTGGTGTTCCACCTCGGCATGAGCGGGCGCTGGCGAATCGATCCGCGCACGCCCGACAAGCACGACCATCTCGTGCTCGACACGGAAAGCCACCGCTTCGCGCTGTGCGACCCGCGGCGCTTCGGCTTCGTCGACCTCGTCGACACCGCGGCGCTCGAGACCTGGCCGCCGTTCGCCGCGATGGGGCCCGAGCCGCTCGGACCCGGGCTCACGGCCGAGCATCTCCAGCATGCCTTCGCCGGCCGGAAGCAGGCCGTGAAACTGCTGCTGCTCGACCAGCGGATCGTCGCCGGGCTCGGCAACATCTACGTCTGCGAGGCGCTGTTCCGCGCGCGAATCGATCCGCGCAAGGCGGCGGGCGCGGTGACGAAGCCGGCCCTGGCGCGGCTGGTCCCGGCGATTCGGCACGTGCTCGAGCAGGCGATCGGCGACGGCGGTTCGACCTTGCGCGACTACGCCCAGCCCGACGGCGAGCTCGGCTACTTCGCCACGCGCTTCGCGGTCTACGGCCGCGAGGGCCAGGCTTGTGCGCGCGGGGACGGGGGTATCATAAGGCGCATCGTACAGGGCGGGCGCAGCACCTGGTTCTGCCCGAAGTGCCAGAAGTGAGCGCGCCGGCGAGGGGTTTGCTTGACGATTCGCCCCCTCGCCGCTAAGGGCGCCGCTTTCCGGCGGGAAACCGTCGTTTCCGTGACCGTTTAGACAGAGATTCCGGCTGCGCAGAAGCGGCCCGAGGTAAGGACAGACATGGCCAATACGCCGCAAGCCAAGAAGCGCATCCGCCGCAACGAGAAGCGCGCCGAGATCAACGGTGCGCGCATGAGCCGCATCCGCTCGTTCGTGAAGAAGGTCGAGACCGCGATCGCCGGCGGCGACAAGACCGCGGCCGCCGAAGCGCTCAAGGCCGCCCAGCCCGAGCTGGCCCGCGGCGTCGCCCGCGGCGTGGTCCACAAGAACACCGTGGCGCGCAAGATGAGCCGACTCAGCAAGCGAGTCGCAGCGCTCTGATTCGGTCCCCGACCGGTTCGGATCGGGGTTAACCAAGGAACGAAATTGGAACGGGGCCGGCGGATTTTTCGCCGGCCCTTTTTGCGTCTGCGAAGGGTTAAGTTCGCCTTAGCGGAAACTCGAAGGAATCCGGCGATTCGCCGAACTGTCACAAACTTTGTGCGACAAATCAGCGACTTGAACGGAAGCCTGCGGCCTCCCGCCGAGTCAAGACGGTATATTTCAGTTTTTTTGAAGCCGCGCTCTTGCCGACTGTGACGAGCTGTTCATAACAGCCCTTCGACCGGGGCAAACTGCCTTGGTCGGCACACAAGCAGATGATGGCCGGGATCTCCCGCGTGTCAACCTACGACCGCGGGACGGGGAAGTCGCGTCCCTGGTTCCCGGGCATCAGACAAGAGCAGGCAAGCCTTTCGGGAAGGGACAGGCTCGATGATTCGCATGGGACCGCATGGCGGCCGGTCGGGACCGGCCAAGAGCGATGCAGCGGAAGGTAGCGTGGAAGACCAGGAAGCGGTGGACCTCGCGGCGGATTGGGCCGACATCAGCCAGGGCCTGCGCAAGGACCTCGGCCACCAGCTGTTCAGCCAGTGGATCCGGCCGATCCAGCTCGGCAGCTTCTGCAAGGAAACCGGCACGCTCAACCTGTTCCTGCCGACCGAATTCTCGGCCAACTGGGTGCAGGACCGATTCCACGACCGGCTCTCGCTGGCGTGGAAGATCGCCCGCAGCGAAGTGAAGAACGTCAAGATCGCGGTCCATCCGGGCCGGCGCAAGCTCGCCGACCTCGACTTCCGCGGCGAGGACGGCTTCGGCCACCGCGCGGCCAACGACGGCCCGCACGGCGGGACGATGACCGGCGCGCTGGCGATGGAATCGATCGGCGACGACGGGTTCACCTCGTCGGTCGGGCTCGACCCCTCGCTGACGTTCGCCGCCTTCGTCACCGGCGCGACCAACGTGCTGGCCAAGAACGCCGCCGAGCGCATGGCGGTCGCCGAGAAGCCGCAGTTCAGCCCGCTCTACCTCAAGGCCGCGACCGGCCAGGGCAAGACGCACCTGTTGCACGCGATCGGCCATTCGTACCTCCAGGCGCACCCGCGCGCGCGGATCTTCTACTGCTCGGCCGAGCGCTTCATGGTCGAGTTCGTCCAGGCGCTGAAGTCGAACGAGATGATCGAGTTCAAGGCGCGGCTGCGCGGCTTCGACCTGCTGCTCGTCGACGACATCCAGTTCATCATCGGCAAGGCCAGCGCGCAGGAAGAGCTGCTCTACACGATCGACGCGCTGCTCGCCGAGGGCAAGCGGCTGGTGTTCGCCGCCGACCGCGCGCCGCAGGCGCTCGACGGGGTCGAGCCGCGGCTGCTCTCGCGCCTGTCGATGGGCCTCGTCGCCGACATCCAGGCGGCCGACATCGAGCTGCGCCGCGCGATCCTGCAGTCGAAGCTGACCCGCTTCGCGCCGCTCGAGGTGCCGGCCGACGTGATCGAGTTCCTCGCCCGGACCATCAACCGCAACGTGCGCGAGCTCGTCGGCGGGCTCAACAAGCTGATCGCCTATGCCCAGCTCACCGGGCAGGACGTCTCGCTCTCGCTCGCCGAGGAGCAGCTGACCGACATCCTCTCGGCCAACCGCCGGCGGATCACGATCGACGAGATCCAGCGCACGGTGTGCCAGTTCTACCGCATCGACCGCGCCGAGATGTCGTCGAAGCGCCGCGCGCGCGCGGTCGTGCGGCCGCGGCAGGTGGCGATGTACCTCGCCAAGGTGCTGACCCCGCGCTCGTACCCCGAGATCGGGCGCAAGTTCGGCGGCCGCGACCACTCGACCGTGATCCACGCGGTGCGGCTGATCGAGGACTTGCGCCGGCGCGACGCCGATATGGACGGCGACGTGCGCAGCCTGCTGCGCCAGCTCGAGACCTGACCGCGATGCCCGGCGCGGCCGACGAGATCGCCAACGGCGAGTGCTGTCGGGTCGTCGCCGGGACGCATGCCGGAAAAGCGGGGACCGTGCAGGACCGCAGGGTCAGCAAGACCGGTCATGTGACGATCACCGTGCAGCAGGCGGACGGAGCCCGGTTCAAGACGCTCGCGCGGAACGTCGAGCGAAGCTAGCCCACCGGTCGCCCACTGCCGGCCCCCTGCGAACGCACAGGCTTTTGCACATGCCGCGCACAGCCTAGGGGGGACGGATGCTCGCTTCCGACCGCCTCGACCGCTTCGCCCGCCACATCGTGCTGCCCGAGATCGGCGGCGCCGGGCAGGCGGCGCTGGCCAAGGCCACTATCGTGCTGATCGGGCTCGGCGGGATCGGCTCCCCGGCGCTGCAGTATCTCGCCGGGGCCGGGATCGGCATGCTCACGCTGGTCGACGACGACGCGGTCGACGTGTCGAACCTGCAGCGCCAGACGATCTATCGCGCGGGCGAGCCCGGCCGCTCGAAGACCGAGCTCGCCGAAGTCTGGGTGCGCGAGTTCGATCCCTCGCTCAACGTGAAGCGCGTGAGCCAGCGCGTGACGCGCGAGAACGCGGGCGAGGTCATCGCCGGCGCCGATCTCGTGCTCGACGGCTGCGACAACTTCGCCACCCGGCTCGCGGTGTCCGACGCCTGCGTCGCCGCGCGCGTGCCGCTGCTCTCGGCCGCGGTCGGCCGCTTCCAGGGCCAGGTCGGCGCCTTCGCCGGGCACTTGCCCGACCAGCCGTGCTACCGCTGCTACGTCGGCGACGCGTTCGACGCCGACGATTGCGACACTTGCGCCGCCGACGGCATGCTCGGGGCGATGGCCGGCTGGGCCGGCACGTT
>CBHWED010000022.1:0-23716 GCA_966112795.1 uncultured bacterium | reverse complement strand
GCGCCAACAAGGGCCGGCTTGGCGCCAACGCGATCCTCGGCGTCAGCCTCGCGGTGGCCAAGGCCGCCGCGGCCGCGCGCGGCATGCCGCTGTGGGCCTATGTCGGCGGCGTCTCGGCGCATGTCCTGCCGGTGCCGATGATGAACATCATCAACGGCGGCGAGCACGCCGACAACCCGATCGACTTCCAGGAATTCATGGTCATGCCGGTCGGCGCGCCGACGCTGGCCGAGGCGGTCCGCTGGGGCTCGGAGATCTTCCACACGCTCAAGAAGGGCCTGCACCAGAAGGGGCTGATGACCGCGGTCGGCGACGAGGGCGGCTTCGCGCCGAACCTCGCCAGCACCCGCGATGCGCTCGACTTCATCATGGCCTCGGTCGAGCAGGCCGGCTTCAAGCCCGGCACCGACGTCGTGCTCGCGCTCGACTGCGCCGCGACCGAGTTCTTCAGGGACGGCAAGTACGAGATCAGCGGGGAAGGGCTCTCGCTCTCGCCCGCGCAGATGGCCGACTACCTCGCCGACCTCGCCAAGGCCTATCCGATCCGCTCGATCGAGGACGGCATGAGCGAGGACGACTTCGAGGGCTGGAAGGCCGTCACCGACCTGCTCGGCGACAAGGTCCAGCTGGTCGGGGACGATCTGTTCGTGACCAACCCGGAGCGCCTCAGGATGGGCATCGGCAAGGGTCTCGCCAACTCGCTGCTGGTCAAGGTCAACCAGATCGGCACGCTGACCGAGACGCTTCAGGCGGTCGATATCGCGCATCGCGCCGGCTACACCGCGGTGATGAGCCATCGCTCGGGCGAGACCGAGGATGCGACGATCGCCGATCTCGCGGTCGCCACCAACTGCGGCCAGATCAAGACCGGCTCGCTCGCCCGCTCGGACCGGCTCGCGAAGTACAACCAGCTGATCCGCATCGAGGAAGAGCTGGGCGACGCGGCGGCCTACGCCGGGACGGGGTGCTTCGGCCGGCTCGCCGGCTAGCGATCGGCCGATATCCGCTCAGGTGAGTGCGCCGGCTTCGCGCGGACGACTGGTTTGAGCGGTCGAAGTCGTTATGATCCGCCCCTCCGGGGGGAACCATGATGACGACACGGATAACCAGACGCGGCGCGGTTGCCGGCGTATCGGCGCTGGTCTTCGGCGCCGCCGCTTCGGGTCAGACGCCGCTCGCGAGCCATCGGCATCAGGCGAGCGGTACGGCACAGAAGCAACAGGAGGCGTTCCGCTTCCTCGCGCTGAGGATGTTCGTCGAAGTCGATAGCGCTGATACGGGCGGCTCGGTCGCGGTCGTGCGCGTGTTCGTGCCGCCCGGCGAAGGCGCCGCGCCGCACGTGCACTCGCGCGAGGACGAGGTCTTCACGATCGTGCGCGGGCACTACCGCATGCGCCATGGCGACGACGAGATCGACGCCCCGGCCGGAAGCGTGGTGTTCATGCCCAAGGGCATCCCGCACACCTTCCGCAATATCGGCGACGAGCCGGGCGAACATCTCCTGACACTGATCCCGGGCGGTCTCGAAAACATGTTCCGCGAGGCCTCGGCAGCCCAACTCGAGATGCCGCGCGACAAGGCGAAATACGACGAGCTCGCCGCCCGCTACGGGATGCGGCTCCTGCCGCCGGATTCGCTGCCGTTCTCGACCGGCGGCTGACGGAGTGCCTGGCGCCATCGAGACGGCGCCGAGAGTTGCTCAGAGATTTTGGTCTTTTCTGGAAGCCAGGGCGAGCTTCCCGACGAGCGCGTCGGGGATCGGCCGGCTCGGCGAGAAGGTCACGCCCGTCTTGGTCGACTTGAGTCCGGCCGCGGCAATCTCGTCGGCATGCGACGCGATGGCGGACGAGGACAGATAGAGGCCGCACTGCTTGCTGAAGGCCGCGTAACCGGCGACGATGGCCCGTCCGATCCTGAACCCCGGCATCTTGTAGGCGATGATTTCCTCGGCGTCGGGCAGGGCCTGCGCAAGCTCGGCACGCAGCCGCACCAGCAGCGGGCGAAGCTCTTCGGGAGCCGCGGCGATGTAGGCATCGTGGTCGGCAAGCATGGTCAGCCCCGCGCTCCGATCGAGGACGACCCCTCCCAGATATTGATCCCCGCCTCCCCCGCGAGCTCGTCGATCCGCGCCAGCTCGTCGTCGCCGAATGCGAGCCCGTTCAGCGCCGCGAGCGAATCCTCGAGCTGTTCGACCGTGCGCGCGCCGATCAGCGCCGAGGTCACCCGCGGGTCGCGCAGCGTCCAGGCGATCGCCATCTGCGCCAGCGTCTGCCCACGCTCCCGCGCGAGCGCATCGAGCGCGCGGATGCGCCCGAGGTTGTCGTCGGTCAGCGCCGCCTTCGGGAAGTAGCGCCCGCGCACCGCGCGTGCGTCGTCGGGAATGCCGCCGAGGTACTTGCTCGTCAGCATGCCCTGGGCGAGCGGCGAGAAGGCGATGCAACCGACCCCGAGCGCCTCGAGCGTGTCGAGCAGCCCCTGTTCGATCCACCGGTTGAGCATCGAGTACGACGGCTGGTGGATCAGCAGCGGCACGCCTTCGCCCTTGAGGATCGCATAAGCCTCGCGCGTGAGCTCGGGCGAGTACGACGAGATGCCGACGTAGAGCGCCTTGCCCTGCCGGTGCGCCTGGACCAGCGCGCCCATCGTCTCCTCGAGCGGCGTGCTCGGGTCGACGCGGTGCGAGTAGAACACATCGACGTAGTCCAGGCCCATCCGCCTGAGGCTCTGGTCGAGGCTCGCGAGCAGGTACTTGCGCGATCCGCCGTCGCCGTAGGGCCCCGGCCACATGTCGTATCCGGCCTTGGTCGAGATCACGAGCTCGTCGCGGAACGGCCGGAAGTCTTCGGCCATCCAGCGCCCGAAATTTGCCTCCGCCGAGCCGTACGGCGGGCCGTAGTTGTTCGCGAGATCGAAGTGGGTGACGCCGAGGTCGAACGCGCGGCGCAGGATCGCGCGGCCGGCCTCGAAGTCGTCCACCCCGCCGAAGTTCTGCCACAGCCCCAGCGAGATGGCGGGCAGGGCGAGCCCGCTGCGGCCGCAGCGGCGGTAGGGCATGCGGCCGTCGTAGCGGTTCGGGGCGGGCGTGTAGGGCTGGGCGGTCATCGCCGCACCCTACATCACCCGCGCGCGCCTGCGAATGCTCGACGAAGGACCGATCGGGTTCGACGGGCGTTCATTGCCGCGTCAACAGGCGCGGCTTATGCGGTTCCAATTGTAACAAACCCGTGCCGGCCTCCCCGCGCGCGCAGAAGGACCCTGCATGACCTTACGCATCCTGCCCGCCCTGCTGCTGGGCGTCGCCACCGTGACCCTCGGCCCCGTCGCCTGCAACGTGGCCGGCACCGAGACCGCCGCCCCGGCGGGTACCGAGCTCGGCATCCAGCCCGCGTGGATGGACAAGTCGGTCAAGCCCGGCGACGACTTCAACCTGTTCGCCAACGGCTCGTGGCTCAAGACCACCGAGATCCCCGCCGACCGTTCGAACGTCGGCGCGCACTGGATCGCCGACCAGCAGCTCGAGACGAACCTCGCCCAGCTGATCGGCGACCTGCAGAAGTCCGAGCCCGAGGCCGGCACCGACGCCGCTCGCGTCAAGGCCTACTACGACGCCTTCCTCGACACCGCGACGATCGACAAGCTCGGCATGGCCCCGATCCAGGGCGACCTCCAGCGCATCGCCGCGATCCAGGACAAGACCCAGCTCGCCACGGCGCTCGGCGCCTCGATGCGCGCCGACGTCGACCCGTTCAACGCGACCAACTTCCACACCGAGAACCTGTTCGGCCTGTTCGTCACCCAGGCGCTGACCGGCGGCGAGGTCGTGCCCTATATCCTCCAGGGCGGCCTCGGCATGCCCGAGCGCGAGTACTACCTGTCGAACGACCCGGCGATGGCCGCCAACCGCACGGCCTACCGCAAGTACATCGGCGACCTGTTCGCCGCGGCCGGTGTCGGTGATGCCCAGGCGCGCGCGCAGCGGGTCTACGACCTCGAGATGAAGATCGCCCGCGCCCATGCGACGCGCGAGGACAGCGACAACTGGGCGCTCGCCAAGGCGCAGTGGACGCAGGCCGACTTCGCCAAGAAGGCCCCGGGCCTCGACTGGACCGCGTTCTTCGACGCCGCCCAGCTCGGCAGCCAGCCCAAGTTCGCCGCCTACCACTCGGGCGCGATCCCGCGGCTCGCCGCGCTGGTCGGCTCCGAGCCGCTCGACGCGTGGAAGGACTGGCTGACGTTCCACCAGATCAACCAGAACACCTCGGTCCTGCCGTCGAACATCGACCAGCTCAGCTTCGCCTTCAACGGCACCCAGCTGACCGGCGCCGAGCAGGCCCGCCCGCGCGAGAAGCGCGCGCTCTCGGCGGTCAACGCCGGCATTGGCGACGCGCTCGGCCAGCTCTACACCGAGCGCTTCTTCCCCGCCTCGGCCAAGTCGGCGATCGAGGACATGGTCAAGAACATCAAGGCGGCTTTCGTCACCCGCATCGACGCGATCGAGTGGATGGCGCCCGACACCAAGGCCGAGGCCAAGCGCAAGGTCGAGACGATGGAAGTCGGCGTCGGCTATCCCGACACCTGGCGCGACTACTCGTCGCTCGAGGTCAAGCCCGACACCGCCTACGCCAACAAGCAGGCCGCGGAGAAGCTGCGCTACACCCAGCAGCTCGCCAAGATCGGCAAGCCGCTCGACCGCCACGAGTGGTGGATGAACGCGCAGCTGGTCAACGCGGTCAACCTGCCGGTGCAGAACGCGCTCAACTTCCCCGCCGGCATCCTGCAGCCGCCGTTCTTCGACCCCAAGGCCGACCCGGCCTACAACTACGGTGCGATCGGCGCGGTGATCGGCCACGAGATCAGCCACAGCTTCGACAACCAGGGCGCCGAGTTCGACGCCGAGGGCGTCATGCGCAACTGGTGGACCGAGGCCGACAAGGCCGAGTTCGAGAAGTCGGCCACCGCGCTCGCCGAGCAGTACGATGCCTACGAGCCGCTCCCGGGCATGCATATCCCGGGCCGCCTGACGCTTGGCGAGAACATCGCCGACGTCGCCGGCCTCGCCGCGGCGCTCGATGCCTACCACGCCTCGCTCGGCGGCAAGGTGGCTCCGACGATCGAGGGCTACACCGGCGACCAGCGCTTCTTCATCGCCTATGCCCAGTCGTGGGCGACCAAGATGCGCGAGGCGACGCTGCGCAACCGCCTCGCCACCGACGGCCACGCGCCCGGCGATTACCGCGCGCTGACCGTGCGCAACATCGACGCTTGGTACGACGCGTTCGGCGTCAAGGAAGGCGACAAGCTCTACCTGGCCCCCGACAAGCGCGTCCGTATCTGGTGATCCTCGAGAACCCTCTCCCCTTCAGGGGAGGGGGTTAAGAGCGGGTCAACCGGCGGCGGTTAGCCGCTCGAGCTGGTCCTGCGTCAGCTCGAGCTTCAAGGCCTCGAACTGGATGTCGAGCTGCTCGGGCCGTGTCGCGCTGGCGATCGGCGCGGCCACGCCGGGCTGGGCGAGCAGCCAGGCGAGAGCAACCGCGCCGAGGCTGGCGCCGGTTTCGGCCGACACCGCGTCGAGCGTCGGCAGCACCCTCAGACCCTTATCGAAGAACCGCTCGATGCTCGATCCGCGGTTGTGCCGCTCGAGATCCTCGCGGGTGCGATACTTGCCGGTGAGGAATCCCGCGGCGAGCCCGAACCACGGCAGCATCGCGATGCCCTGATCGAGACACAGCTGCTGCAGTTCGGGTGGATATTCACCGCGCTCGACGAGGTTGTACTCGTTCTGCAGCACCGTGAACGGTGTCAGCCCGTTCGCGCGGGCGACGGCGTTGATCCCGCCGAGCCGCTCGGCAGTGAAGTTCGAAGCGCCGAGCTCGCGTACGAGGCCCTGTCGGACCAGCGCATCGAATCCCCGGGCGACCTCCTCCTGCGAGGTCACGGCTTCGTCGCGGTGGGCATAATAAAGGTCGACGTAATCGCTCTGCAGGCGATCGAGCGACTTGCGCAGCTCGTCGGCGACGACGTGCGGGTGGAGATCGCCGCCCTTGCCGAACATCCCGGTCTTGGTGGCGATGCGCATCTCGGCGCGGTTGCCGCGCGCGGCCATCCACTTGCCGATCACGGTCTCGCTCTCGCCACCGACGTGGCCGGGCGCCCAGACCGAATAGCCCTGCGCGGTGTCGACCATCCGCCCGCCGGCCTCGTAGAACCGGTCGAGCACGGCGAAACTCGCATCCTCGTCGGCAGTCCACCCGAACACGTTGCCGCCGAGGACCAGCGGGATTCCGGCGATCGAAGCGTGGCTGGTCATGCGAACTTCCCCTGGATTGCGAGCAGCGCCATCGCCGCTTCGGCGGCGCCGGCGCCCTTGTTGAGCTGCGTCGGATCGGCGCGGACGATCGCCTGCGCCTCGTTCTCGACGGTGAGCACGCCGTTGCCGACGGCGAGGCCATCGATCGTGAGCGCCATGAGCCCGCGCGCCGATTCGCCGGCGACGATCTCGAAGTGGTAGGTCTCGCCGCGGATCACCACGCCGAGCGCGACGAAGCCTTCGTAGCGTCCGCTCTCGGCGGCGAGCGCGATCGCCCCGGGCAGCTCGAGCGCGCCGGGCACGGTGAGCATGTCGACCTCGTGGCCTGCTGCCTCGAGCGCGCCGCGCGCGCCTTCGATCAGCATGTCGTTCAGGTGCTCGTAGAAACGGGCTTCGACGATCAGGAAGCGGGCCATCGCTACTCCGGAATGGCGTTGGTCTGGGCCAGCGAGCCGCACTGGTAGCGCGGATCGTGGGTCACCTCCTTAGCCGCCCAGACCGGCGGCACAAGCGCCGCCAGCGCGACGTCGTCGACCGCCTCGGCTTCGACGAGCTCGAGCCCGGCTAGCGCTCCTTCGAATACGTCGAGGCTCCAGTACCGGTCCGCCACGGGCAAGTGATAGCGTCGCTTGCGCATGGCCCAGGCGGGCAGGGCGGCGAACACGCGGTACTCGTCTTCGGTCAGGTAGGCGGTGACGATCGGACGCGCCTGCGCCTGGGAAGTCTCGTACTTCTTGGTCAGCTTGCGCACCGTGCGCGTGCCGCGCGTCATGCGCCGCAAGCGCAGCCGGGTGCCGTCGATGTAGCGGTCCTCGATCAGCGTGCAGTCGAGCCCCTCGAGCGCAGGGCGCGCAGTGGGGTCGACGAGCCAGCGGCGCTCGAGCTCGAAGCGTGCGTACTTGGGCTCGCCGGCTTCGGTGTCGAGGCCGCGGTCCTCGATCACGCGATCGGCCGCTCGCCGACGATCGACAGGTCGTAGCCCTCGAGCCCGACCAGCGAGTGGCGGGTATTGGTCAGCAGCACCATGTCGTGGACGCCGAGCTCGGCGAGAATCTGCGCGCCGACGCCATAGTCGCGCTGCTCGGCGGGCATGTCGCTGTCGTCGCTCGGCTGCGCGCGGTCGAGCCCGCGGATCGCGCTCGAGGCATGGTCCGGGGCAGGGCGGTTGATCAGCACGACCACGCCGGCGCCTTCCTCGCCGATGATCCGCATCGCGCCTTCGAGCAGGCCCTGGCGGTCGGTGTCGCGGGCGAACACGTCGTCGAACACCGACAGCGCGTGCATCCGCACGAGCGTCGGCTTGGCCGGATCGATATGCCCTTTGACCAGCGCCATGGTCTCGCCCTTGGTCGCCTTGTTGTAGAACCCGATCGCACGCCAGTCGCCGCCCCAGCGGCTGGTGAAGCGGCCTTCGGAGCGCTTCTCGACCAGGTGGTCGTGGCGCCGGCGGTAGGCGATCAGGTCGCGGATCGTGCCGACCTTGAGCCCGTGCAGCCGGGCGAAGCGCAGCAGGTCGTCGAGCCGGGCCATCGAGCCGTCCTCGGCCATGATCTCGCAGATCACGCCCGAAGGATTGAGACCCGCGAGGCGCGAGATGTCCACCGCGGCCTCGGTGTGACCGGCGCGGACGAGCACGCCGCCCTCGCGCGCGACGAGCGGGAACACGTGGCCGGGGGTGACGATGTCGTCGGGACCTTTGGAGGCATCGATCGCGACCGAGACGGTGCGTGCCCGGTCCGCCGCGCTGATTCCGGTGGTGACGCCTTCGCGCGCCTCGATCGAGGTGGTGAAGGCGGTCTCCATCCGGCTGCGGTTGGTCCGGCTCATCGGTTGCAGGCCGAGCGCCTCGACCCGATCCGGCGCAAGCGCGAGGCAGATCAGGCCGCGGCCGTGGGTCGCCATGAAGTTGATCGCGTCGGGAGTCGCCATCTGCGCCGGGATGATCAGGTCGCCTTCGTTCTCGCGGTCCTCGTCGTCGACCAGCACGAACATGCGCCCGTTGCGAGCCTCGTCGATGATCTGCTCGATCGGGACCAGCACCGGGGTGTCGTCGTTGCTCGACAGGAACCGCTCGAGCTTGCCGAGGGTCTCCGTGGTCGGGTTCCACGTCTCCTCGGTGCAATCGCGCAAGGTGTTGGCGTGGAGCCCGGCGGCACGGGCGAGGCCGGCGCGGGTCATGCGGCCCTCGGCCACGAGGTCGCGCACGCGCTGGATGGTCGGAGTGCTCATACCGACTCCGATATCACATTATAATGTGATTGCAAGCATTGCCGATCACATTCTATCCTGCGAAACACGTCGCGGATGCCTAAACTTTGTTCACCTTTGACGCGGGCCGGCGCGCATCCTGCATTCGCTTGCGCCGGAAGGGCCCGCGCCGCATGGAGCATGTCGTGACGCAACCCGCCCAGAATCGCGAAGACCTGCTCCACGACTTCCGGATGGCCATGCGCCACGTCGCCGCGACGGTCTACGCCGTGACCACCGGGCACGGCGGCGGCCGATTCGGCATCCTCGCCACGGCGGTCAGCTCGCTGAGCTTCGACCCGCCGTCGCTGCTCGTCTGCGTCAACCGCTCGGCCTCGCTGCACGAGCCGCTGGCTTGCGCCGAGGTGTTCTGCGTCAACGTGCTCGGCATCGGCAATCGCGACGTCGCCGAACACTTCATGCACAGCGGGGCAGACCGATTCGCCGTCGGCGAGTGGGTCGAGGAGCACGGCGTGCCCGTGCTGGCGAGCGCGCAGTCGAGCTTCGTCTGCCGCCGCGCGCACTGCCACGAGTTCGGCACCCACTCGATCTTCATCGGCGAGCTGATCGCCGCGAAGCACCGCGCCGACGCCGCGCCGCTGACCTATTACGACCGGCACTACATCGATATCAGCGAGGCGCCCGAGCGGCCCGCCGCCTGACTACTCGAACGGAACGTCCCGCCGCGCGAGCAAGTGCCCGGGCCAGGTCGGCTTGATGCCGGGCCCGATGTACTCGGCGATCTCGCGCTCGATCAGCTGCGCGCGCGCTTCGGCCGACGGGTACGTGCTGCTGCGCAGCAACCCGCCGCTCGCGCGGCCTCCGAGGCTCGAGCGCCAGAACTTCGGCGCGATGGCCGGATCGTAGCCGGCATTGGCAAGCAGGTGCGCCGCGATCCGGTCGGCCTCGACCTCGACCTGTCGGTTGAGCTGCTGGTTGCGGCCGAACTCGCCGAAGAAGCCCTTTTCGACTCCCGCGCTCGACAGCCGCCGACGATGCTCGAGCACCAGGTGGCCCATCTCGTGCGCGAAGACCACCGCCAGCTCTTCGTCGGTCGCGTCGGCGGCAAGGCCGTAGTTGATCTGGATGACCCGTCCGTCGGAGCGGGCATTGAGCCCGCTGACCGCGCGAATCTCGACCAGGGCACGGCAGCCGGCCGGTGCGTCGAGCACGACCGCCTGTTCGCGCCCGCCACGCGAGATGGTCAGCGCCACCGGGGTGCCGTCCGGTTGCTTGGCGAGGAGCTCGAAAGCACTGTCGCGCAACGGCGAATCGCCTTCGGCAACCAGGCTGTCGGTGCGGGTCGAGCCGATTGCGACGATCGCGTCGCCGGGGGCCAGCACCGCCGCCGCCGGCGAACCCGGAACCACCGCCTCGACCGCAACGGCGCCCGCGGCGAAAGCATCTCCCGCCACGCCTGAGCGATACTGGTCGCGGCTGTGAAGAACCATTCCGGTAAGCGGCATATGCTCGCGGCACAGCTCGCGATTGGCCCCCAGCATGCGCTCGGCGATCGTCGCCAGGCGGACGTCCTGGACAAGCAGCGCGTTCATCGCCGCGCTGGGCTGCGCTGCTGAGTGTTGCGCTAAAGCCATACTGAAGAAGGCGATTGCGAACTTGAAGGAACCATTCATGGGGCCACGAATTAGGGCGCTGGCGGTGTTAAGAAAACCTCAAAGTTTGCAAGTCACTAGCGCGCTGCCGCAAAGCGGTTTTGAGGGTTGGCATCGTGCATTTCGGGTAGTATGGCCGTTCGCGACAGTAGCTCGCAGCGGCTGGCCCGGAATGGGAGGAAACCCGGGGTTGACGCTTTGAGGCGCCGTGATATTTGAGCGGCGAATGGTAAACGGAAGGGCACTAAATGGTTATTCGTAAAGCGCTTGTCGCTCTCGCAACCGCGGGGCTGGTACTCGGTTCGACGGCTGCTGCTGCGGCGCCGGTGGCCGTTGCTGGTGCTCGTGACGCTTCGCCGGTCGGCGAGGCCGAGAACCTGAACTTCGCCTGGATCGTCGGCATCCTGATCCTCATCGGCGTGATCGGCGTGATCGCTGCCGACGGTGACGAGGACCTCCCGACCAGCCCGTAAGCGGCTGATTTCTCAGACGTGATTCAGGGCGGTGAACCAAGGTTCGCCGCCCTATTCGCGTGTCTGCGACAATCGTGATTCGAGGCCGCGTTCCCCGCGGCCGTCCGGCGTTCAGGCGAGCAGGCGCGAGTCGATTTCAGCCACGCTGCGCGCGCCGAGCATCGCCATGGTCCGTGCGGTTTCGGCGCGAATCAGCTCGAGCGCGCGAACCACGCCGGCTTCTCCCGCCGCCGCCAGCCCGTAGAGCGGTGCGCGCCCGACGAGCACCGCGTCGGCACCCAAGGCAACGGCCTTGACGACATCGCTCCCCCGGCGAACACCGCTGTCCAGCAGGACGGTCATCTTGCCCCCGACCGCGCCGACCACACCCGGCAACGCGTCGAGCGTCGCCATCGACGAATCGAGCGCACGACCACCGTGGTTCGAGACGACCACGCCGTCCGCGCCCAAGGCCAGTGCCTGCTCGGCATCCTCCGGGTGAAGCACGCCCTTGAGCAGGAGCTTGCCCGGCCAGCGATCGCGCAGGACCTTGATCGCATCCCAGTCGAGATCGTCCTGCTTGAACAGGGCTCCCGGTGGCGCGCCCTTGGTGACCTTCGACCGCAGCCGGTCGGGCAGGTTGGCCTGGCTCGGCACGCCCCCATCGAGCGCGTAGCGGCCCATCACCCCGGCGAGCCAGCGCGGATGCCGGAGGACGTCGAGCGTGTTGCGCGCGTTGAGCCGGAACGGCGTCCCGAAGCCGTTGCGGTGGATGTACTCGCGGTTGGGCGGCACCGGCATGTCGAGCGTGATGAACAGCGCCTCGCAGCCGAGCGCATGCGCGCGGTCGACCACCGCATGCGACAGCGCGCGGTCTTCCCAGTAGTAGAGCTGGAACCAGATGCGCCCGCCCGCGACGGCGATGTGCTCGAGGTCCATCGTGCTCGCGCTGGAGATCGTGAACGGCACGCCGGCCGCCGCCGCCGCGCGCGCGAGCGCGAGATCGCCCTTGTACCACAGCAGCCCGGCCGCGCCCGTCGGCGCCAGCGCGAGGGGCAGGGCGGCGGGCTTGCCGAAGATCTCGGTGCGCGTGTCGATCGCGTGGACCCCGCGCAGGACCCGCGGCCGGAACGCGACGCGTTCGAACGCGGCACGGTTGCGCGCCATGCCGCCTTCGTCCTCGGTGCCGCGCTCGGCGTATTCCCAGATCCCGCGCGGCAGGCGCCGGCGCGCGCGCTCGCGCAAGTCGGCGATGTTCCAGCAGGCGAGATCGGCGGCCAAGTCAGCCGCGTCCGAGGAATGGCAGGTCGATCTGCACGACCATGCCTTCGTAGAAGTTCAGGTGGTCGGGAATGTCGCACATGTGCACGATGACCCCGGCGATGTCCTCGGGCGAGGCGGCAAAGTCCTCGGGCAGCTTGACCGCGCCCGGAGCGATCTCGGTGGCGACGATGCCCGGATGGAAGATCGACGCCGCGATGTTGAACTCGCGCCCGTCGATCGCCAGCGAGCGGGTCAGCCCGTCGAGGCCCCACTTGCTCGCCGCATAGGCAGGGCTGTTCTGCCGCGGCACGCGCGCCGAGATCGAGCCGATGTTGAGGATCCGTCCGCGGCCCTTGTCCTTCATCACCCGGAACGCGGCGCGGCTGCACAGGAACGCCGAGGTCAGGTTGGTGCCGATGACCTGCTGCCACAGCTCGAGCGGCATCTCGTAGATCGCGGTCGAATCGGCGATGCCGGCGTTGTTGATCAGCACGTCGACGGTGCCGAAGCGCTCGACCGCGCGATCGAACAGGTTCTGCACCGCGGCTTCGTCGGTGACGTCGGTCGCCACCGCGAGCGCTTCGCCGCCCATCGCCTCGATCTGCGCGACGAGCGCCTCAAGCCGGTCGACGCGCCGCGCGGCCAGGACCACTTTCGCGCCCTTCTCGGCGAACGCCACCGCGCAGGCCTGGCCAATGCCCGAACTCGCGCCGGTCACGAGCGCGACGCGGCCTTCAAGAATACTCACCCGGACATCCCCTTCAGTTTGCTGTCGCTAAAGCCAGTAACCAAGCCCGGGGCGGAGCGAAACCGGCAAATCGCCGGCCCGGCGACCGTTTCCATTCGTCTCGCACGGACCTAAAGGAGGCGGGTCATGACAAATCCGGTCCTCGCATATGGCCGCTGGCTGGCCGACGCGGCGCGGGCCTGGCCCCAGGCCGCGCTCGACTCGGCGCACCGCCAGTTCGTCGACGTGATCGCCGTCGCCATTCCCGGCGCGCTCGAGCCGGCGACGCAGCACGTGCTGGCGACGGTGGCGCCGTGGGGCGAGGGGCCGGCGACGGCGATCGGTTCCGACCGCGGACTCGCCGCGCCATGGGCCGCGCTGGTCAACGGCACGGCCGCGCACGCGCTCGACTTCGACGACAACTTCGATCCGGCCAAGGCCCATGCCACGGCGGTGCTCGTGCCGGCGATCCTCGCGCTCGCCGAGCAGGAGGGCGCATCGGGCGCCGACTGTCTCGACGCCTATATCGTCGGGCTGCAGATCCTCGGGCGGACCGGGCAGGGCGTGAACCCGGCGCATCGCAACCGCGGCTGGCACGCGACCGCGACGGTCGGCGCGATCGGCGCGGCCGCGGCCTGCGCGCGGCTGCTGCGGCTCGATGCCGAGCGCGCGGCCTATGCGCTGTCGATCGCGACGAGCATGGCCGGCGGGTTCATGTCGCAGTTCGGCACGATGACCAAGCCGCTCCACGCCGGCCTTGCCGCAAAGGCCGGGGTGATCGCGGCGAGCCTTGCGCGCAACGGCCTCACCGCCGGCCTCGAGACTTTCGATGGCCCGACCGGGATGAACCGGCTGATGGTCGGCCCCGACTACGAGCACTTGCGCGACACGCTGACCCACGTCGAGCACGGCCAGAATCTGCGCTTCGAGACCGAAAGCGTCGGCGAGCCGCTGCTGATCCTGTCGAGCGGGCTCAAGGCCAAGCGCTTCCCCAACTGCGGCAGCGCGCACCGGGCGATGGACGGGCTCCTCGAACTGATCGAGGGCTACGGATTCGCCGCCCGCGAGGTCGAGGCGATCGACGTGCGCGCGCCGGTCTCACACCTCAACAACCTCATGTACACGGTGCCCGAGGACCCGCTCCAGGCGAAGTTTTCGCTCGAATATGGCCTCGCCTGCGTGCTGCTCACCGGGCGCTGCGCGCTTGCCGATTTCGAGCCCGAACGCGTAGCGCGCCCCGAGCTCCGCGCGCTCTATCCGCGCATCCACCGGCACCCGGTCGACGCCGCCGAGGGCGAGTTCCCGACCGAAGTCGAAGTCACCTTGCGTGACGGCCGGCGCCTCAAGACCGCGGTGCCGATGCCGCGCGGGAGCCTCGCGGCACCGTTCCCCGACGAGGTCTACTGGGCCAAGTTCGACGACTGCACGTCGCCGGTCATGGCCGAAGCCGCGCAGGACGAAGCAAGAAGGGCATTGAAAGATTTGCCCCTTCTGCCAAGGGTCGCGGCCTTGATGGCGCCGCTCAGAGGTCCGTTCACAGGGGAACGGCGCTGGCGCGAATGCGCTTTGGAGGGGCATGACTGATCGTCGCTACACTGCGCTCGTCCTCGCGGCGAGCCGGGGCAATCTCGATCCGCTGGCGCAAGCCGGCGGGGTTTCGCACAAGACCTTCATCGACATCGCCGGCGTGCCGATGCTCGAGCGCGTCGTGCGCTCGGTGGTCGAGAGCGGCCGGGTCGGGCGCGTGGTGATCTCGATCGAGGAAGAGAGCGCCGACGAGGCGCGGCGCATCCTCGCCGGCATTCCGGGTGCCGCGGACTTCGCGTTCGTGCCCTCGCGCGAGAACATCGGCACGAGCGTGATCGCGGCCGCCGATCCCGCGCTGCTGCCGATGATCATAACGACGGGCGACAACGCGCTGCACACACCCGAACTCGTGGCCAGCTTCTGCGATTCGCTCGATTCGGTGACGACCGATGCCGGCCTCGGCGTGACCCGCGCCGAACTGATCCTCGAGAAATATCCCGACGGCCAGCGCGCCTTTCACCGGTTCGCCGACGGCGCGTTCTCGAGCTGCAACCTTTACGCGTTCCTGACCCCGGCCGCGATCAGCGGGGCGCGGATCTTCAACAGCGGCGGGCAGTTCGGCAAGAAGCCCAAGCGGCTGATCGGGGCCTTCGGGCTGCTCGCCTTCATGCTCTACAAGAGCCGGCGCGCGAAGCTCGAGACGTTCCTCCGCTTCCTGTCGCGCGGCCTCAAGATCACCGTCGCGCCGATCTACATTCCGTTCGCCGAAGGCCCGATCGACGTCGACCGGATGCAGGACTGGAAGCTCGCCGAAGAGATCATTGCCCAGCGCGAAGGCGCCTGATCGCGCTTTCCGCTGTCGATGAGAGGCCGGCGGCATGGCACCCCGGCCCGCCTGTCTGCCCTTGGATCGTGCCGGCGCGAATCGCTTCTCGCGATGGCGGCAGCGGGCCCGAACCTGAGCACGTGACACGGTCCGCTAGACTGCGCGTCTGCGGTGGGGCGTGCAATCCGATATGTCTGGGGAGAGGAAATCCGGCGGCGGTGGTGGACGCACTAGGGCTCGAACCTAGGACCCGCTGATTAAGAGTCAGCTGCTCTACCAACTGAGCTATGCGTCCATTCCGTCGTTTCCGCGGAACCCCCGAATCGCCGGGAGCCGCCCAAATAGCGATTGTTCCCCCGGTGTAAAGGGGGCGATTGCGCTTCAGGCGAAGCTGCCGCCGCCGCCGGGTCGCCGGCTCCAGCGATCGACCATCATCAAGGTGCCGATGCAGATCATGTTGGTCATCATCGACGAGCCGCCGTGGCTCATGAACGGCAGCGGAATCCCGACCACCGGGGCAAGGCCCATGACCATCAGCAGGTTGATCGCGACGTAGAAGAAGATCGTCGCGGTCATGCCTCCGGCAAGGAGCGAGGAGAAGCGATCGGGCGCGCGCCGCGCGACGGTCCAGCCCCAGCGGAGCACGATGCCGAACACGAGCAGCACGAACAGGCCGCCGAACAGGCCCCATTCCTCGGCCATGGTCGCGAACACGAAGTCGGTGTGCGGCTCGGGCAAGTAGTTGAGGTGGCTTTGCGACCCCTGGCCGAAGCCCTTGCCGAACAGTCCGCCCGACCCGATCGCGATCTTCGACTGGGTGATGTGGTAGCCGGTGCCGAGCGGATCGCTTTCGGGGTCGAGGAACACCGTCACGCGATTGCGCTGGTAATCGTGCAGCGCGAAGAAGTAGGCGAGGGGGGCGACCACCGCGGCCGCGGCCCCGCCGGCGACGAACCAGCGCGTCGGGATGCCCGCAAGGTACATGATGACCACACCGCCGAAGCCGATCGCGAGCGCGGTGCCGAGGTCGGGCTGGACGAGCACGAGAGCCATCGGAAAGCCGATCAGGCCGGCGGCCGGGACCAGGGCTCGCCAGCCGCCCATCATTCCGGGTGGCACCGAGTGATAGAACATCGCCAGCACCAGCACGATGCCGGGCTTCATCAGCTCGGACGGCTGCAGCGTGATCACCCCGAGGTCGAGCCAGCGCTGGCTGCCGCCGCCGATCGCGCCGATCGCCTCGACCGCCATGAGCAGCAGCAGGATGCCGGCATAGGCTGGGTAGGCGGCGAACTGCACCAGCTCGCGCGGGAAGCGCGAGATCACCAGGGCCATGACCACGAACACGCCGAAGCGCAGCAGGTGCGACAGCGCGTAAGGCTGCATCGAACCGCCCGCGGCCGAATAGAGCACCGCGGAGCCGAAGCAGGCCAGCAGCGTCAGCGGCAGCAGCATGCGCCACGGGATGCCGGTGAGCGATGCGGGGAGGATGCCGCGGGCCATTACTGGGCCTGCCCCGCGCTGGGGCTGGGCTGGGGCGCGGCCCGAGTGGCTGGAGCTGGAGCGGCCGTTGGTGCCACTCCTGCGCCCGGCGCCAGTTGCGCCTCACCGCGTTCCGCCCCCGTGACGACGCCGTTCGTGCCCGCCGGCGCCTCGCTGTTGTTTTCGGATTGGGTCAGCGCCGCAGCGACCGCCGCGTCACTTTCCACTTTCGGGGCGCTGACGCCATATTGCGCCGCATAGGCCGTGTACTTCGCGGCCATTCGCTCGGCCGGCGTGCCGCCCCAGGACTTCTCCATCTCGACCAGGCTGGCCCACGCCTTCGCCGGGTCGAACAGGCAGGTCATCACGTCCTTGGCGATCGGCGCCGCGGCGCTCGCGCCGAAGCCGCCATGCTCGACCACCACGGCCATCGCATACCGGGGCGCCTCGGACGGCGCGTAGCAAATGAACCACGAGTGGTCGCGGCCCTTCCATTCGCCGCCGCCACCGCGAGCAATCAGCCGGCGGACCTGGGCGGTGCCGGTCTTGCCCGACATCTTGATGTCGCCGACGTCGAGCCGGCTCCGCGCGCCGGTGCCCGAGCCGTTGACCACGCGGAACATGCCGTCGCGCGTGACGCCGAGCTGCTCGGGCGTGAACGGCAGCTTCGGACCGAGCGGCTTGGGCTGGCCGTAGAGCAGCGAGGGCACGAGATCGCGCCCGCTGGCGATCCGCGAGGTCATCACCGCGAGCTGGAGCGGCGAGACCAGTACGTAGCCCTGGCCGATCGCCGCGTTGAGCGCGTCGGCCGCGATCCACTCCTGCTTGTAGCGGCGCATCTTCCATTCGGGATCGGGCACCGTGCCGTAGCGCTGGTTGATCCCCGGCAGGTCGAACTCCTGGCCGAGGCCGAGCATCTTCGCGACGGGCGCGACGTTCTCGTAGCCGATACGGTGGACCATGCTCCAGAAGTAGGTGTTGCAGCTGTGCTCGATCGCGCCGCGCATGTCGACCGAGCCGTGCACGGCATCGCAGCGGAAGAAGCGGTTGCCGAGCCGATAGCCGCCCGGGCAGCTGACCCGCTCGTCGGGCGACACGCCCTGCAGCTGCAGCGCCAGCGTCGCCATCGGCTTCACGGTCGATCCCGGAGGGTAGAGGCCGCGCACGGCCTTGTTGAGCAACGGGATGTGGTCGTCCTCGTTGAGCATCTTCCATTCGATCCGGCCGATGCCGTTGGCAAAGGTGTTGGGATCGAAGCACGGCATCGAGGTCAGCGCGAGGATGCCGCCGGTCTGGCAGTCGATGACCACGACGGCAGCGGACTGCAGGCCGATCCGCCGCGCGGCGAAGTCCTGCAGCTGGCCGTCGATGGTCAGCTTGATCGACTGGCCCTGCACGTCTTCGCGGGTATCGAGATCGCGCACGATGCGTCCCGAGGCGGTCACTTCGACGCGCCGCGCTCCGGGCACGCCGCGCAGCTGCTGTTCGTATTGCTTCTCAAGGCCGTCCTTGCCGAGCTTGAAGCCCGGGGTGACCAGCAGCGGGATCTTTTCCTTGTCGTATTCCTCCTTGGTCGCCGCGCCGACGTAGCCAAGCAGGTGGCCGACCGAGGGGCCGGCGGGGTAGTAGCGTGAAAAGCCCCGTGTCGGCACCACGCCCGGCAGTTCGGGGAGGCGCACGCTGACGGCCGCGAACGTGTCGTAATCGAGCCCGTCGGCAACTTGCACCGGCTGGAAACCTGCGGCCTTGTCGAGCTTGTCGCTCAGGTCCTGGACCTGGGTCGCGTCGAGCTTGAGCAAGTCCTGCAGCGTGGCCACGGTCGCCTTCGGGTCGACCAGCCGCTCGGGGATGATGTCGACGCGGAAGTCCGCGCGGTTGGAGGCGAGCGGCTCGCCGTTGCGATCGAGGATCCAGCCGCGCCGCGGCGGGATCAGCGAGAGGTTCACGCGGTTGCTTTCCGCCTCCATCTCGTACTTCTCGTTCTCGGCGACGGCGATGTAGCCCATCCGCGCGGCCAGCAGCAGGCCGACGCCGCCCTGGATCGCGCCGACCACGAAGCTGCGCCGATCGAAGCTCTGCGCGAGCGAGCTGGAAGTGAACTTCGGCTTCACGGAATCAGTCTATGCGCCGGACGCGCATCAGGCGAAGCCGGTCGAGCATGGCGACGATGCGGGCGATGATCGGGAACAGCACGACCGAGAGCACTATCTGCGGCGCGATGACTCCCAGCTGCACGAGCGTGAGGTCGGTGCCCGAGAACAGCGCGGCGATGACCAGGTAGGGAATGATGATCCCCGAGGCGGTCAGCCAGTCGAGCCAGAAACTGCGCCACGGGAAGCGGATCTCGACCAGCTCGACGATGATCAGCGCGACCGAGAACAGCAGCACGCCGCTGCCCATCGGTTGTCCCGAATACAGGTCGTCGAACAGGCCGAGCGGCAAGCCCGCCCACGGGGGCAGTAGACCCGGGCGCAGCAGGCGCCAGGCGAGCAGCAGCAGGAACCCGAACGGCGGCAGCACCGGTGCCGGAGCGATCACCGGCAACCACGGCGTCAGCGACCCGAGCAGGATCGTCGCCCACGGCAGGCCGTAAGCGAGAAGCGCGGATTCGCGTCGGTTGATGCGGCTGCCGTAAGGATCGCGGCGCGATTGCGGATTGAGCTGTTCCATCAGCCTTCCGGGGCCGGCGTAGCCTGCGGCGGCGGAGCCTGAAGCGTCTCGACGGCTTCGGGTTGCCAGATCGGCTCGACCACCACGACGTCGGTTGCCGCCGGATTGCTGAGCAGCTGGGCGATGGCGCCGTCGCGGGTGATCTCGGTCGCGATCGCCACCGCCGTGCCGGGCCGGAACAGGCCCCCGGCGCCCGAGGTGACGAACACGTCGCCCTTCTTGATCGGATTGATGCCGAGATTGATCAGCCGCAGCCGCAGCGACCCGTCGGAACGCCCTTCGGCAAAGGCGACGACGTTGTCGGTCGCCCGCCGCACCGGGACCATGCTTTCGCTATCGGTCAGCAGCAGCACGCGCGAGCTCTCCGCGCCCGCTTCGAGCACGCGGCCGACGAGACCCATCGGCGAAGTGACCGGCATGCCTGGCGTGACGCCGTGGTTGCGGCCTGCCGAGATGTAGCCGAGCCGTCGGGCGCTCGACGAGGTCGAGCCGATCAGGCGGGCCACGGCCACCGGCCGGGTCTCGTCCGAAGCCAGCCCGAGCACGGCCTTGAGGCGGGCGTTCTCCTGCTTGACCGCCTCGGCTTCCGCCAGGCGGACCCGGGCGATCTTCATTTCCTGCTCGAGCGCGGCGTTGCGGCTGCCGGCGCGATAGTAGCCTTCGACCGCTTCGAGCACGTTCTGGCTGCCGGTGCGCGCGCCGGCGCCGGCCGTGCCGATCGGCGCAGCCGCGTCGGACGCCATCGCGCGCAACCCGTTGAACGTCTCCGGGCGCAGCAGCGAGATCGCCAGCAGCGCCGCGCCGAACAGCGCGCCGACGCCGGCCACGACATAGCCCGTGAAGACGCCGAGCTGGGCCTTCTTGTTGACTCCGGAACGGCGGTGTGCCGGCGGCGCCATAACCGCCTTTCCCTCTTGCTCGGTTGCTCGGTCAGGCGGTCATCAGCACGCCACGGTAGATCGGATCCTCCATCGCGCGCCCGGTTCCCAGCGCGACGCACGACAGCGGATCCTCGGCGATGCTCACCGGCAGGCCGGTTTCCTCCTTGAGGTGATCGTCGAGCCCGCGGATCAGCGCGCCGCCGCCGGTGAGCACGATGCCCTGGTCGACGATGTCGGCGGCGAGCTCGGGCGCGGTGTTCTCGAGCGCGATGCGCACGCCCTCGACGATCGCCCCGATCGGCTCGCTGAGCGCTTCGGCGATGTTCGCCTGGTTGATGGTGATCTCCTTGGGCACGCCGTTGACGAGGTCGCGGCCCTTGATGGTGATCTGCTCGCCGACGCCGTCCTCGGGGACCGTGGCGATGCCGTAGTCCTTCTTGATCCGCTCCGCAGTCGCGTCGCCGATCAGCAGGTTGTGGTGCCGGCGGACGTAGGAGACGATCGCCTCGTCCATCTTGTCGCCGCCGGTGCGCACCGAGGTGGTGTAGGCGAGGCCGCGCAGCGAGAGCACCGCGACTTCGGTCGTGCCGCCGCCGATATCGACGACCATCGACCCGACCGGCTCGGTCACCGGCATGTCGGCGCCGATCGCCGCGGCCATCGGCTCGAGGATCAGGAAGACTTCCGAAGCGCCCGCGTTCGAAGCCGCGTCGCGGATCGCGCGGCGCTCGACCGAGGTCGAGCCCGACGGCACGCAGATCACGATCTCGGGATAGCGGAACAGGCTCTTCTTGCCGTGCACCTTGCGGATGAAGTGCTTGATCATCTCTTCCGCGATCTCGATGTCGGCGATGACACCGTCGCGCAGCGGACGGATCGCCTCGATGCTGTCGGGGGTCTTGCCCATCATCAGCTTGGCGTCGTCACCGACGGCCTTGACACGCTTGACCCCGTTGATCGTCTCGATGGCAACCACCGACGGCTCGTTGAGGACGATTCCGCGGTCCTGCACATAGACCAGCGTGTTGGCCGTCCCGAGGTCGATCGCCATGTTCTGCGATCCGAACTTGAAGAACTTTGCGAAGGAACTCATCGACAATCCCGTATCATAGCCGCAGCGAAAAGGGGTGACCCGGCAAACGCGCGACGCGCCCTTGCCGGAAAGGTGGCGGTGCCTTAACGCGAAGTAACGTGAAAGGCTAAAAATTTGTGTCGATAGCGACACGGTTTTGCACTGCCCGGCTCGAATTCCCGCCAACTGGGCGTTACCCTTGCGCCATGCCGACAATTCGCCGCCTGCCCGAGACCCTGGTCAACCGGATCGCTGCGGGTGAAGTGGTCGAACGTCCGGCCTCTGCGCTCAAGGAATTGGTCGAGAACGCGATCGACGCCGGGGCGGGACGGATAGCGGTGAGCCTCGGCGAAGGCGGGCTCGCGCGGATCGAAGTCACCGACGACGGCTGCGGGATGAGCGCCGACGACATGGCGCTGGCGCTCGAGCGCCACGCGACCTCGAAGCTGCCCGACGATGCGATCGAGCAGGTCGCGACGCTCGGCTTTCGCGGCGAGGCCTTGCCCTCGATCGCCAGCGTGGCGCGCGTGACGCTCGAAAGCCGCGAGCAGGGCGCCGAGCAGGGCTGGAAACGCGTCGTCGACCACGGCGCGCTCGTCGCCGAAGGCCCGGCGGCGTTGCCGCCGGGCACGCGCATCCGGGTCGAGGACCTGTTCGGCAAAGTTCCCGCGCGGCGCAAGTTCCTGCGCTCGGCGCGCAGCGAATACGCGGCCTGCCTCGACGTCGTCCGGCGCCTGGCGATGGCCCGGCCGGACATCGCCTTCACGCTCGAGCACGATGGGCGACGAATCCTCGGTCTGCAGGGCGGGGAAGGGCTCGAGGCCCGCGTGGCGCAGATCGTCGACCGGGCGCTGGCCGACAACGGCGTTGCGGTCGATCTCGAGCGCGGGGCCATGCGCCTGACGGGGGTCGCCGGCCTACCGACCTTCAACCGCGGTGTCGCCGACCACCAGTACCTGTTCGTCAACGGCCGCCCGGTGAAGGACCGGTTGCTCGTCGGCGCGGTGCGCGGCGCCTACGCCGGGATGCTGGCGCGCGACCGGCACGCGGTGCTCGCGCTGTTCCTGACGCTTCCGGCCGAGGATCTCGACGTCAACGTGCACCCCGCCAAGACCGAAGTCCGTTTCCGCGACGCGGCGGCGGTGCGCGGATTCGTGGTCTCGGGGCTGCGCGAGGCGCTCGCAACCGGCGACCGGCGCAGTGCGCAGGCGCCGGACGCGGGCGCGATGGCGCGCTGGCAGGTCGAACCGCCGCGGACCGAGCCCGCGGCCGCACTGCGATCGATCTTCGAGGGGCGTGACTGGTCCGCGCCCACCGCCGCGTTCCGCGAACCGCGCAGCGCCTGGACCGGTACGGACGTCCTCGACCTGCCGCAGGGCCGGGCCGAGCAAGCGCAGCCCGTCGCCGAGACGGAGGCCGAGTATCCGCTCGGCGTCGCGCGCGGCCAGGTCGCCAACACCTATATCGTCGCCGAAGCCGCCGATGGTCTGGTCCTCGTCGATCAGCACGCGGCGCACGAACGGCTGGTGCTCGAGCGGCTGCGTGCGGGTGGAGCCGGCGAAAAGGTCGCGGCGAGCCAGGCGCTGCTCATTCCGGCGGTCGTCGAGCTCGACGGGCCCGATTGCGATCGCCTCGAGGCCCGTGCCGGACAGTTTGCCGACATCGGCCTCGCGGTCGAGCGGTTCGGCCCCGGCGCGATGCTCGTGCGGGCGCTGCCCGGCGCGCTCAAGGACGCCGATCCCGAGGCGCTGTTGCGCGATCTTGCCGACGATCTGGCGCAGCATGGCGACGGCCTGCTACTGGGCGAGAAGATCGAGCACGTGCTGGCGACGATGGCCTGCCACGGATCGGTCCGGGCCGGACGCACGCTTTCGGTGCCCGAGATGAACGCGCTGCTCCGCGAGATGGAGCGCACCCCGCGTTCAGGCCAGTGCAACCACGGCCGGCCGACGTGGATCAAGCTGTCGATGGCCGACGTCGAAAAGCTGTTCGGGAGACACTGATGCGGCAGGTGCTGGGGGTTGCGGGGGCGATGCTACTACTCGCGGGGTGCGGCAGCGACGTCACTCCCGAAGAGCAGGCCGCGGCCGACGAGCGCGACGTGGCCATGGTGGAGGCGGCCAACAAGGCCGCGCCGCCGGTGCAGCTGGTCAGCCCCGAGCCGATCCTGCTGCCTGACATCGAGCGCTACGACCTGCTTGGCGAAGCCTGCAGCTACGCGCCGGGGACGAGCCTGGGTGCACGAGTGATTGCCCGCGAGGCCGACGCGTTCATGAAGATCGACGGCGAGATCGAGCGCTTCGCTGCCGATCCGGGCTCCCGCGAGCTGCCGTCGCACACGCGCTCGGTCTACAGCAGCAAGGACTATTCGCTGGTCCTCGCGCTCCGCGACGAGGGTGCCGACGCCACGCCGAGCGCGGAGGGCCAATCGCAGGGCGACGGGCGGACTCTCGAAGGCTCGGTGACCTTGCGCGATGCCTATGGCCGGGTGGTCTACGAAGGGGTCGGACTGGCGGAGTGTGCCGGCTGAGATTCAGCGCACGCGCTTGACGTAAAGCCGGCCGTTGTCGCGCCGCTCGAGGCGGAAGTGCCCCTCGGCGGCCTTCATCAGGTCGCCGAGGCGCTTGAAGCCGTGGTTGCGCACGTCGA
>CBHWED010000021.1:0-24637 GCA_966112795.1 uncultured bacterium | reverse complement strand
GCGGGCTGGCGCGCGGGGCGACGCCGAAGCGCTCCATGTCGTAGCGCGGCATGTTGACGTGGATCATCTCGACCGCGCAGCAGGCGAGGCCGAAGGTCATCCACCACAGCGAGCCGGTGCGGGCCCACTGGAACAGCTCCTCGGTGCTGGTGACGAGGAAGCCCTTGTCGCTGACCTCTGAATTGAGGCTGTTGAAGAAATCGGCGTCGGGCTGCGTGACAGCGCCGGCCCCAAGTCCGTTCTGGGCGGGCTGGATCACTCCCATTCGAGCGCTCCCTTCTTCCATGCGTAGGCGAGCCCGATGGCGAGCTCGAACAGGAACACCATCATCGTGATCCAGCCGGTCCAGCGGGTCACGTCGAGGCTGACCGCCCACGGGAACAGGAACGCGGCTTCGAGGTCGAACACGATGAACAGGATCGCGATCAGGTAGAAGCGCACGTCGAACTGGCTGCGCGGGTCCTCGAACGCGGGAAACCCGCACTCGTACTCGCTGAGCTTTTCGGCCGTCGGGTTGTGCGCGCCGGTGAGCCGCGCCACGCCCATCGGCAGCAACACGAACAGCGCCGACAGCCCGGCCGCGAAGGCCAGGAAGATCAGGATCGGCAGGTATTCTTTGAGGTCGACCACGAACGCCCCTGCGATGACTCGAAGGCTGGAATTTGGCTGCGCCTCTAGGCCGTGGGTCGGGATACTGCAAGGCCGGGCCAACCGCTATTTCACGGAGCGAGCGGCGATTTGTCCCCGGCTGTCCCCCTCCCCCTTGATGGGGGAGGGTTAGGTAGGCTTGGCGGCTCCGCCGCCTAGCCGAAGTTGGGTGGGGGTGATGGCGCGACGCATGCGTGCGCACGCTCCACCCCCATCCAACTCCGACTAAGCCCCTGCGAGGCTAAGTCTCCGTATCCTTCCCCCATCAAGGGGGAAGGCAGTGGCGAAAAAACAACTTTCCTACATCCCCCCATTTGTGGCTTACCCTGCCCGATGACGCAGAATCTCCCCCGCGGCCCTTGCCCCTCGGCATCACGTCCGGCCTCCAAGGCGACAGTTTCGCCGGCCAAGGCGACACGTCAGGCCCGTTTCGCCGCGAACCCATGGCCAGTGCGAACATTGGGACCATTCGGGCCCTGGTGTCGCCCTTCAGCAATCGTGCTGCAGTGCAGCACCCGATTGCCTTGGCCCCGACGCATAACTACGTAACGGACGAACCACCCCACTCAGCGAAAGCCCTTCCATGCCCACGTTCAGCGAATCCGATCCGGTCGTCATCCTCTCGTACGCGCGCACGCCGATGGGCGGCATGCAAGGCGCGCTGGCCGACGTCGCCGCGACCGAGCTCGGCGCGACCGCGGTCAAGGCCGCGGTCGAGCGCGCCGGGGTGAGCGGCGAGGCGATCGACCGCATCTACATGGGCTGCGTGCTCCCCGCCGGCCTCGGCCAGGCGCCGGCGCGCCAGGCCGCAATCAAGGCCGGGCTGCCGACCTCGGTCGAGGCGACCACGGTCAACAAGGTCTGCGGCAGCGGCATGCAGACGGTGATCATGGGCGCCGAGGCGCTAGCCACCGGTGCGGTCGACCTCGTCGTCGCCGGCGGCATGGAGAGCATGACCAACGCCCCGTACCTGCTCAAGAAGCACCGCTCGGGCGCGCGCTTCGGGCACGACACCGCTTACGACCACATGGCGCTCGACGGGCTCGAGGATGCCTACGAGGAAGGCCGCGCGATGGGCACCTTCGCCCAGTGCACGGCCGACGAATACCAGCTCAGCCGCCAGGACATGGACGCCTACGCGATTGAATCGCTCGCCCGCGCCAATGCTGCGATCCAGGGCGGCGCGTTCGCCGACGAGATCGTCCCGGTCACCGTGAAGACCCGCAAGGGCGACGTCACGGTCGACACCGACGAGCAGCCCGGCAAGGGCAACCCGGCGAAGATCCCCGAGCTGCGCGCCGCTTTCGCCAAGGAGGGCACGATCACCGCGGCGACCTCGAGCTCGATATCCGACGGCGCGGCCGCGCTGGTGATCACCCGCGAAAGCGTGGCCAAGGCGCAGGGCAAGGAACCTGTCGCGCGGATCGTCGCGATGGCTGCGCATGCGCAGGCGCCGAAGGATTTCACCACGGCCCCGGTCGGGGCGATCCGCAAGGTGCTCGACAAGGCCGGCTGGTCGGTCGCCGACGTCGACCTGTGGGAAGTCAACGAGGCGTTCGCCTGCGTGGCGATGTTCGCGATGAAGGACATCGGCATCCCGCACGACAAGATCAACGTGCACGGCGGCGCGACCGCGCTCGGCCACCCGATCGGCGCGAGCGGCACGCGGATCATCGTCACCCTGCTCAACGCGCTCAAGCAGAAGGGCCTCAAGCGCGGCGTGGCGAGCCTGTGCATCGGCGGCGGCGAAGGCACTGCAGTCGCGATCGAGCTCGCCTAAGCGCGCCCGCGATTGCGTTTGGTGCGCCCCGGGCGCGGTGGTAGTCTCCGGCTCCTCGCAAGGGGAGGACATGCCATGAAGAGACTGGTCTTTGTCGCCGCGCTCGCCGGCGCGCTCGCGGCGTGCGGCAATCCCGCCGAAGAGTCGGACGAACCGGTGGTCGCCGAAACCACGCAGGCCGCCGCCGCAGCGGAATCGTCCGCCGGCACCTACGATGTGACGATGGCGGATGGCACCAAGATGACCTCGGTGCTCAATCCCGACGGCACCTACCAGGACACCGACGCCGCCGGCGCGGTGACCGAAAGCGGCACCTGGGCGGATCGTGACGGCAAGACCTGCTTCACGCCGGCCAACGGCGAGCATCCCGAGCTCTGCTTCACGCTCAGCGAGCCGCAGGCCGACGGCACGCGCATCGCGACGCCGTCCGACGGGTCCGAGCCGCTGACGGTCAGGAAGATGGCCTGAGCACTCTTCCCTCCCGTTCGCGGGAGGGACTCAGGGCTCGCCGGAGCCCCACAGCCGCGCGGCGCGGACCCAGCCCTTGCGCCCGCCGACGAGGAACTCGCACCAGCCATCCTCGCAATCGCCGAGCGCGCCGACCACGCCGGGCTCGGCGCGCCACAGCACGCGCGCGCCGGGCTCGCCCGCATCGCGCAGCTCGGCAAGTCCGTCGCCGACGACGATCGCGCCGCGCTCGGGCGAGAGCAGGCGGGCGACGATCCAGCCGCGCGCGCCGTCGGGATCCTCGACCAGGCGCCAGCCCTGCAGCACGCGCACCACTTTGACCGGCAGGCCCTGCCGGCGATAGACCCATTCGATCGGGAAATTCTCGCTCGGGCCGACACGCATGTTGACCTCGCCGGCACGCAGCGAGGCCCAGTACGGCACCTCGCGCTCCTGCGCGGCGGCAGGCACGGCGAGGAACAGGAGGACGAGCAGGGCGAGTCTGCGGCGCATCCGCGTTCCCCTAACGCGCCCATGGTCCTCGCTTCAACCGCGAACGCAGGCTTTTTGCCGGTCTTGCGGCGGCTTGCCCGCGCGCGCGATCCTGTCATAGGGACGCACAGGACATCCGCCGCCAGCGCGGAATGAGGGGAACACGATGCTTCGTACACTTGCCGTGAGCGCGGCTCTCGCCGCCGTGCCGTCCGCAGCCCTGGCGCAAGTCCCGGGCGGTCCCGTCCCCGACAGCGGCGACACCGGCTGGATTCTCGCCTCGGCCGCGCTCGTGCTGCTGATGACCCTGCCCGGCCTCGGGCTGTTCTACGGCGGGCTGGTGCGCGCCAAGAACGTGCTCTCGGTGCTGCTGCAGATCGGCGCGGTCACCGGCGTTGCCTCGCTGGCGTGGATCGTCGTCGGCTACACGCTCGCGTTCGGCGATGCCTCGGGCGGCCTGCTCGGCAGCGGGCGGGCATGGATGCTCGGCGGCCTCGGCACGGTGCGCGAGGGCCTCACGGTGCCCGAGAGCGCGTTTGCGCTGTTCCAGTTGACGTTCGCGGCGATCACGCCGGCGCTGATGATCGGCGCCTGGGTCGACCGCGCGCGCTTCTCGTGGGTGGTGAGCTTCTGCGCGCTGTGGGGCCTCATGGTCTATGCGCCCGTCGCGCACTGGGTCTGGGGCGGCGGCTGGCTGGCCCGGCTCGGCACGCTCGACTTTGCCGGCGGCATCGTCGTGCACACCACGGCGGGCGTCTCGGCGCTCGTCGCCGCGCTGCTGCTCGGCAAGCGCCAGGGCTTCCCCGGTCCGGCGCTGCTGCCGCACGCGCCGGGGCTGACGATGTTCGGCGCGATGCTGCTGTGGGTCGGCTGGTTCGGCTTCAACGGCGGCTCGGCGCTCGCCGCCGGTGACGGCGCCGCCGCGGCGATCATCAACAGCCACGCCGCGGCTTCGACCGCGGCGCTCGTCTGGCTGGCGATCGAGCGCAAGACGTTCGGCAAGCCGACCACCGTCGGCTTCGCCACCGGCGCGATTGCCGGCCTCGCGGCGATCACCCCGGCCGCCGGCTACGTTGCCCCCGGAGCCGCGATCGTGATCGGCGCGGCCGCCGCGGTGGTCTGCTATTTCGCGATCCAGCTGGTCAAGAACCGCCTCAGGATCGACGATTCGCTCGACGTGTTCGCGGTCCACGGGGTCGGCGGCATGCTCGGCTCGCTGCTGCTGGCGCTGTTCAGCGCCCCGGCGCTCGGCGGGGCCGGCTATGCCGAAGGCATGGGGCTCGCCTCGCTGTTCGGCGCGCAAGTGCTCGGCGTGGCCGTGGTCGCGCTGTGGTCGGCGGCCGCGACGGCGGGAATCGCGCTCGCCATCTCGCGCCTGCTGCCGATGCGGGTCAGCGAGGACGACGAGCGCCAGGGCCTCGACATCGCCAGCCACGGCGAGCGCGGCTGGGAATTCGATTGAGCAGGGCTTGCCGTCGCGCCTAGCGCGTGCCGCTGCCCGCGCCGGCGATCACCATCGACACCGCCGCTTCGTTGGGATCGGCCGCGGTCAGCACGAACGATCCCGCGACCTCGATCGGCGCCACCGCGGTGACGTTGTTTGCGGTGTCAGCGGCCGTGCCGCCGGCGAGGAAGTACTTCGCCGACCCGCCGTTCGGCAGGGTGAAGGTCAGCACGCCCGAAGCGAGCGTCCCGGCCGTCGAATTGTAGGTCACGTTGATGTCGGCCGGGCAGGTCGTGCCACAGCCGATCGCGTCGCCGTGAACCGTCAGCTTGAGCGTCGCCGTCTTCGCAGCGTAGTCGACGACCAGCTGGGTCGTGCCGCTCAGCTTGTAGATGTTCGAGGTACCGGTCGCGCCGGGCTTGTCGCCTGTGGCCTGGCCGATGAGGAGGCCGTTGAACGTGGCCGTGCCGGTCGCCGGGATCGCCCCGGCGGGCGAGGTCACCCCGTAGGCGTAGGGCCGCAGGTCGACGTTCAGCGGCGGCGTGTTGGCATCGGCCTGGATCGCTTCCTCGAACGTGCCGAAGGCGGTGTAGTTGAGCACCAGCAGCGGATTCGCCGACCCGGCGATGAAGCGGCTCATGTAGTACTTGCCGGTCCCGCCGGGGACTTGCTGGAACACGAACCCGCCACCGAAGCACAGGGCCTCGATATCGCAGACCTTGCTGCTCGTCGGCGTGAAGATCACGTCTTCGGTGGCCGACGGATTCACCGACCCGTTGAGCAGCGTGTAGATGTAGCCGTTCTGCGCCGGGTCGAACTTGAACACGCCGCCCATTGCGGGTGCGACCGAGTGCGTGTTGGCCACGCGCTGCACGCCACCTACGGTGGTGTACTGCAGCCCGGCCTCGCTGGTCGTGTAGGCGATCGGGACGGGCGTCGGCGTCGGCGTCGGCGTGCTCGTCGGGGTCGGGGTCGGCGTGGGCGTGGGATTGGACGAATCGCCGCCACAGGCCGCCAGCGTCAGACTCAGGACACCGACCAGGCTGCCCAACACCACTCTCATGCGCTCACTCCCGTCGAATCAATTGTGCGGCTGTCACCACTTGGCCGCCAGCTATCGGCGGCGCAAGTGAACCCAAGCTTGCCAGACCGGCTCAGTCCCCCGTCAGGATGCGGTCGACCAGCTGCTTCACCGTCGGGGTGAAGTTGTTCGAATAGAACGGGTCCTGCTTGAAGCGGTATGCCGCGTGGCCGGCGAACATCAGGTTCTGCTCGGTGTCGCCGCCGTGGGCGATGTCCTGCAAGGTCTTCTGAATGCAGAAGCTGCGCGGGTCGGCCAGGCGGCCGGTCGAGTAGTCGTCGTGGTCCTTCCACGACGAGAACCCGCAGTGCGACAGGCAGCCCATGCACGCGGCCTGGTCCTCGCGGATCACCGCGCGCTCGTCGGGGGTGACGAACACCACCGTGTCGTCGGGGGTCTTGAGCGCCTCGGTGAAGCCGGCGGCGAACCATACCCGCGCCCGGTCGCGGTCGCGCGGGGCGACCCAGAAGTTCTTGCCCTTCACGCCGACGTCGAGCTGCACGGTGTGCTCGCCCGCCTCGACACGCGAATAGGGGATCTGCCGCTCGCTGCGGCCTTCGAGGCTGCGCAGGAACGGGTTGCGCACCGCCGAGCTGTAGAACCCGGTCGGCGAGAAGCGATGCAGCAGCACGTCGCCCTCGTCGAGCGTGCGCAGGCGGTCCTTCCAGCCCTGCGGGATCGGGCTTTCCTCGGTCAGCAGCGGCCGCGTGCCGTACTGGAAGGCGATCTGGCCGAGCTCGGGATTGTCGATCCAGTGGTCCCACTCGCGCAAGTACCACACGCCGCCGGCCATGATGATCGGCACGTCGTCGGAAATGCCCTCGGCGCGCATCGTCTCGCGCAGGACCTTGACGCGCGGATAGGGATCCTCGGGCTTGAGCGGGTCCTCGGCGTTGGACAGGCCATTGTGCCCGCCGGCGAGCCACGGGTCCTCGTAGACCACCGCGGCCATGAGCTCGCTGACTTTGTGATAGGCGCGCTTCCACAGCGCGCGGAAGGCGCGCGCCGAGCTGATGATCGGCAGGTAGTTGACGTTGTAGCGCGCGGCGATCTCGCTCAGGCGATAGGGCATGCCCGCGCCGCAGGTCACGCCGGCGACGAGCCCGCGGGTCTTCTCGAGCACGCCCTCGAGCACCTGCTGCGCCCCGCCCATTTCCCACAGCACGTTGATGTTGATCGCGCCATGGCCGCTGGCGACGTCGTAAGCGCGGCGCACCTGTTCGACGGCGCCGTCGATCGCATAACGGATCAGCTGCTCGTGCCGCTCGAGGCGGGTCAGCTGGTCATAGATCTGCGGGATGATGCGCCCTTCGGCGTCGTAGCTGTCGGCGTTGACCGCGCTGACCGTGCCGATTCCTCCGGCCGCCGCCCAAGCGCCCGAGCTCATGTGATTGGTCGCCGAAACGCCCTTACCGCCTTCGATCAGCGGCCAAACTTCACGACCACCATAAACAATGGGTTTCAAACCCTTGAATGCCATTTTCCGTTCCTGCTGGCGCGCCTCAACCGGGCGCGCTCCCCTTGTTTTGGCCCTGTGCGCCACAGGGGACTATCTGAGAAGGCTCCGGCCGTTCGCCGACCGCCTTGAATTGCGCATAATAGCCCGCGAGTTCGGGCTTGCTAACAAATTCGACGAGTTCGAAACCGACCGCCGCGAATTCGCAGAACAGCAGCTGCGGCGGAATCCCGTGCTCGTCGGTCGGGCGATCGACGTCGACCACGATCACCTGTCCGTCCTTACGCAGCGCCGGGCGCATGTTCCAGAGGAATGCGTAAGGCTCCTGGATCTCGTGGTACATGTGGACCATGAAGATCCGGTCGAAGCTGTTCGCCGGCAGTTTCGGGTCGTCGGGCGTGCCGAGCCGGACCGAGACATTGTCGAGCCGTTCGCGCAGCACGCGCTGCGCCAGCCGGTTGATCACGTCGCGGTCGATGTCCTGCGCCAGCACGCGACCGCGCGGCCCGACCCGCTCGGCGAGGCGCACGGTGTAGTACCCCTCGCCCGCGCCGATGTCGGCCACGGTCATGCCCTCGCTGATGTTGGCGAGGTCCATCACCGTGTTGGCCTCGTTGCGGTCGTCGCGCTGCTCCTCGGTCGAGAAGCCGTTGCCGCCGAGCTCGGAGACGGGCCGGAACGCGCGCGGAAAGTCGCGCGCGGTCTCCGGCCGGTCGGCGTCGGCCGCCGGCTTGCAGCCGGCGAGGTTCGCCAGCGCAACCGCGGCGATCAGGGCGAAGGCGAGGCGGCCGCGCATGCCCGGTTAGTCCACGTCCTCCACTTCGACCGTCTCGCCGGTCACGCGCTGCGCCAGCGCGGCGGCGATGAAGTCGTCGATCTCGCCGTCGAGCACGTCGCCCGGGCTGGTCGAGGTCGTGCCGGTCCTGAGGTCCTTGACCAGCTGGTACGGCTGGAGGACGTAGCTGCGGATCTGGTGGCCCCAGCCGATTTCGGTCTTGGCCTCGTACTCGCTGCCCGCCGCGGCCTCGCGCTTGGCCAGCTCGGCCTCGTAGAGCCGCGCCTTGAGCATGTTCATCGCCGTCGCGCGGTTCTTGTGCTGGCTGCGATCGTGCTGGCTGGCGACGACGATCCCGCTCGGCACGTGGGTGATGCGGACCGCGGAATCGGTCGTATTGATGTGCTGCCCGCCGGCGCCGCTGGCGCGGTAGGTATCGATCTTGAGATCGCTCTCGTTGATCTCGATCTCGATATTGTCGTCGATCACCGGATAGACCCACACGCTCGAGAAGCTGGTGTGGCGTCGCGCGGCGCTGTCGTAGGGACTGATCCGCACGAGCCGGTGAACGCCGCTTTCGGTCTTGGCGTAACCGTAGGCGTTCTCGCCCTTGATCAGCAGCGTCGCGGACTTGATGCCCGCCTGCTCGCCCGCGCCGTACTCGACCACTTCGACCTTGAAGCCCCTGCGCTCGGCCCAGCGGCTGTACATGCGCAGCAGTATCTCGGCCCAGTCCTGACTCTCGGTCCCGCCGGCGCCGGCGTGGATCTCGAGGTAGGTGTCGTTGCCGTCGGCCTCGCCACCGAGCAGCGCCTGGACCTTGTCGGCATCGGCCCGCTCGGCGAGCTTGTGCAGCGACGAGAGGCCCTCGGCGACGACCGCGTCGTCGCCTTCCATCTCGCCGAGCTCGACGAACTCGACCGCGTCGTTCATCTCGCGGGTGATCTCGTTGACCGTGCCGATCGAGGCCTCGAGCCGGCGGCGCTCGCGCATGACCTCCTCGGCCTGCTTCGGATTGTCCCACAGCGTCGGGTCCTCGACCCGGGCATTGAGCTCGTCGAGGCGGCGCACCGCGCGGTCCCAGTCGAGCGAGCGGCGCACCAGCGCCAGTGCCGCTTCGATCCGGTCGATATGGGCCTGCCCTTCGGCACGCATGGGGAAAGTCTCCGTCGGAAAGCGGTGCGCCCTAGCGCAGGGCAGCGGATTGGGGAAGTGGAACGAAAAATCCTCCCCGAGATCGTCCCGGAGAGGACCTTGTCGCGTTCCTCCCGGGCAAGCCCGGGAGAGCCCGTGTCAGGAATGGTTGCGCAGCGCCTGCACCGCCGCGAGCGTGCGGCTCACGTGCTGGCTCCAGTCGAGATCCGAGTGGACCATGACGACCTCGCCGTTCTGCGCGATCACATACGACGTGCGGCTGGTCATCTGCTCGTTGCGCTGACCGTTGAAGTCGAGCGTCACGTCGAACGCCTGGATCGTCGCCGGGGTCGCGCGGGCGACCGGGAACTGGCCGGCGCATTCCTTCTTGGAAAACTCGGTGAGCGCTTCGAGCGTGTCGCCCGACATGCCGATCACTTGCGCACCGGCGCGCTTGAAGTCGTTGATCCTCTCGGCGAAGGCCTTGGCCTCGAGGTTGCAGCCCGGGGTGTTCGCTTTGGGAAAGAAATACAGCACCACCGGTCCCTGGCGCAGCGCCTGCTGCAGGTTGAACGGGAACGGCCGGCCGTCGAGCGCGCCTTGGGTGACGAGCGAGGGAACGTGGGCTCCCTGCTGCAGCGCGGCAGTGCCCGGAGTGGCGAGAAGCGCGGCGACCGCGGCGGCGAGGATCAGGCGGCGTTTCGTCATGCGTTGATTATGCATTTCACGCCGGACAAAGTCCATATGACCAATTGTCGCACGCCGCGCTGCGGCGCGCCTAGTAGATCCCGCCGCTTTCCTCGACGAAGTCGGTCTGCTGTTCGCCCTCGGCGTCCGCCGGGCTGTGCGCCGCCGCGCCTGCGCCGTTGCCGCGCCGGAGCTGGGCGAGCACGAGCTCGCGCAGCTGGTCGGCCTGGCCTTGGCGCCGCGAGCGCTTGGGCTCGGTGTCGGGCTTGAAGGCTTCCCAGATGACCGCCGCCTGCGGCCCGTCGTTCGGCCAGCCGTCGAACACGCGGTTGCCGCTGCGCCGGTCGATCCGCACCATGCGCACGCCGGCCGGGGCAAGGAACGGCCGCCCGGCCCACTTGTCGCGCGTCTCCTGCACGAACTGCTTGAAGATCGGCGCCGCGACACGCCCGCCCTGCGCCCAGCCGCCGAGGCTGCGCGGGCGGTCGTAGCCGATGTAGACGCCGGCGACGATGTCGGGCGAGCCGCCGACGAACCATACGTCGGTCGGGCCGCTGGTGGTCCCGGTCTTGCCGAACAGCGGCATGTTGAGGTCGCGCAGCACCACGGCGGTGCCGCGCTGGACCACGCCTTCGAGCATGTGGGTCACCTGGAACGCGGTGCGCGCGTCCATCACCTGGCGGCCCTGCTCGCGCAGCCGCGGCATCGGCTTGCCGTCCCATTGGTCCATGTTGCAGCCGGTGCATTCGCGCTCGTCGGCACGCCAGATCACCTTGCCGCGGCGGTCCTGGACGTAATCGATCAGCGTCGCCGGGTGCTGCAGCCCGTTGTTGACCAGCGAGGCGTAGGCGTTGACCATCCGCGCGACGGTGGTCTCGCCGGCGCCGAGCGCGAACGACAGGTAGTTGTCGTACTTGCCGATGCCGACGCGCTGGAACGTGCGGTTGACGTTCTCCATCCCGGCATCAGCGGCGATATGCACGGTCATCAGGTTGCGCGACTGCTCGAGGCCCCAGCGCATCGTGTGCTCGCCGCCGCCCTCGCCGCCGAAGTTGCGGAAGCACTTCTCGCCGAGACCGGCGCCCTGGTAGACGCAGTACGACTGGTCGGGGACCATCGTTGCCGGGGTCATGCCCTGATCGAGCCCGGTGGCATAGACGAACGGCTTGATCGTCGATCCCGGCTGACGCTCGGCCTGGGTCGCGCGGTTGAAGTCGCTAAGGCGCGCGTCGAATCCGCCCTGCATCGCGAAGACGCGGCCGGTATTGGGATCCTCGGCAAGGAACCCGCCCTGCACTTCGGGCACCGTGCGCACGGCCCAGGCGTTGCCGTTGGGCGCCGCGGCGGTGACGTCGCCGACCTTGATCGCGTCGGGCAGCCCGATCAGCGGTGCCTTGGTGCCGTCGGCGAAGCCGATCGTCGCCGAGCTGCCCGACCGGTCGGTGACCACGCCGACGCGCCAGTCCTGGTAGTTGATGCCGATGTTGCTCGAGGCGAGCTGCTGGGTCAGGTCGCCGTTGCCCGGGTTGAGCGTGGCGACCGGGCCATGCCACGCGCGGCCGCCCGAGAAGCGGATCAGCCCCGCACGCAACGCCTTCTGCGCCGCGGTCTGCATCTCGGTGTCGAGCGAAGTGCGGACCCACAGCCCGCCCGCGTAGACGCTGTGCGGCCCGTCCTCGGCCTGCTCGCCGTATCTCTCGATCAGCCGGCGGCGCACTTCCTCGAGGAAGTAGCCGGCATCGGCTGAGCGCACTTCGGGCTGCTGACGGACGAGGCCGAGCGGCATGGCCTTGGCCGCGGCCGCCTGCGCTTCGGTGATGTGGCCGTTCTCGGCCATGACATCGAGCACGAAGTTGCGCCGGCCGATCGCCTCGGACTCGAACTTCTTGCGGCCGTACTTCTCCGGCGCCTTGGGCAGGATCGCGAGGAACGCCATCTGGTGCAGCTCGAGATCGCCGACGTCCCTGTCGAAATAGGCGCGCGCCGCCGCCTGCACGCCGAAGCTGCGCCGGCCGAGGGGGATCTCGTTGAGGTAGAGCTCCATGATCTCGCGCTTCGACAGCACGCCCTCGATGCGCCGCGCGAGGATCATCTCCTTGAGCTTGCGGGTGACCGAGTATTCGTTGCCGAGCAGGATGTTCTTCGCCACCTGCTGGGTGATCGTCGAGCCGCCGATCGCGCGCCCGCCGCCGCCGATCTTCTTGCTGGCGTAGTCGAACACGGCGTTGAGCGTGCCGGTGATGTCGACGCCGCCGTGGGTCCAGAACGTTTCGTCCTCGGCCGAAGTATAGGCGTTGACCAGCTGCGCCGGGAAATCCTTGTACTGCAGCTGCACGCGCCGCTCGCGCGCATAGGAGTGGACGATCTCGCCGTCGGCACCGCGGACCATCGTCGGCAGCGGCGGCTCGTAGCTCAGCAGCGTCGCCGCGTCGGGCAGGTTGCGCGCGAGCAGCACCCAGACCAGGAACCACACCGTCGCCAGCCCGAGCAGCGCGATCGAGGCCCAGCGAAACCAGCGCTTGTCGCGCCAGTTCTCGCGATACCAGGCGACGATCCCGCGCGCCTCGCGGCGGATGCGGTAGGTGAAGGTCTCGCCGGCGGTCTGTTCGGTTTCGGCCATAATTGCGCGGCCCCTTAGCACGCGGATTCTGTCACGCGCCAGAACGATGCGATGAATTCGTGCCGGAGCTAGGTGCCCGCCTGGCGCGCGAAGTAGACCCGGATCGCGCGCGCCATCGCCTGCGCGAAGCGGTGCTGACCCGCGGGCGAGGCGAGCCGTCCGGCCTCGTCCGGGTTGGAGATGAACCCGGCCTCGAACAGCGCCGAAGGCACGTCGGGCGCGCGCAGCACGACCAGTGCGGCCGAGCGCTGCGCCTGCGGATGGAACGCGAGCGCGCCCTGCCCTTCGCGCAGGATCAGCGAGGCGAATTCGTCGGACTGCTCCTGCGTGCGCCGCTGCGACAGCTCGACGAGGATCGCGTTGACGTTGTCGTCCTGGTTGGCGAGCCGCACGCCGTTGACCATGTCCGCGCTGTTCTCGCGCGCAGCGAAGCGCGCCGCGGCCTGGCTCGAGGCCTTGGCCGAGAGCGTGTAGACGCTGGCGCCACTGATTCCCGCCTGGTCGCCGGCCGAATCGGCGTGGATCGAAAGGAACAGGTCGGCGCCGAGCCCGCGGGCGATCTCGGCGCGCTCGTCGAGCACGAGGAAGCGGTCGTCGTCGCGGGTCAGCGCCACCCGCACCCCGCCCTCGCGCAAGAGCTCGTCGCGCAATGCACGCGCGAGCGCGAGGGTCAGCGTCTTCTCCTTGAGCCCGCCGAGCGCGTCCGCGCCGCTGGCCCCGGGATCATGCCCGCCGTGCCCGGCATCGATCACCACCAGCGGCCGGCTCGGGTCCTGCGGGCCGTGGATCGGCGGCAGATCGACGCCCGCTTCGGCATCGGGCAGCTCGACCCGGATCACGTAGCCGCGGCCGAGCAGCGGCGCGCGCACGCCGAGCGCGTAACCGATCGCGTAAAGCCCGGCGAGAACCAGCACGGGCGCGACGAACACGAGAGCGATCTGCAGGCGGTGGTGCATCCTCGGGCCATGGTTACCGGCGCGTTAGCCTTGGAACCAAGGGAATTTTGCTTGGCCGCGCAATAAGGTTGCCGAGACTTTCCCCCGATGCTAGCTAGCCCGGTGTCCGGTCGCCCTGCCTTGCGCAGCCGCTTCCGGCCACTCCGGGACACCGTTCCGCTGACCCGGATATGCTTGCAGGTTGATGCCATAATGAGAAGCTGGAGCCATACCGCCAATCCGCAACCCAAAGGACGGGTCGCGGCGGGTGCTCTCGCGCAGAACGAACCCCCGCGCCTTCGCATCATGGCAGACACATTCCGCGGCGCCCCCGAACACGGTTTCGGCGGCGCCAATCCATTCTCCGCTCGCGAACGCGGCGGAATCCACACAGATCGGCGCGTCCCACCCCATGGCCAGAGCATGGCTGCGGCACGCGCCTGGAGATTATTCAATGGCAACGCGCATGCTGATCGATGCGCGCCACCCGGAAGAAACGCGGGTGGCGGTGCTCAAGGGCAACCGGATTGAGGAGTTCGACTTCGAATCTGCCGAGCACAAGCAGATCAAGGGCAATATCTATCTCGCCAAGGTAACCCGTGTAGAACCCTCGCTGCAGGCGGCTTTCGTCGATTTCGGCGGCAACCGTCACGGGTTCCTCGCCTTCAGCGAGATCCATCCCGACTACTACCAGATTCCGCAGGCCGACCGCGAGGCGCTGCTCGCCGAAGAGCGCGCCCACGCCGAGGAAGAGGCGGCGCTCCGCGCGGCCGAGGAAGATGACGAGGACGACGACTTCGATGGCGCCGACAACGGCGACGACGAGGACCTGTCGACCGTCGAGGAGATCGACACCAGCGAGAAGGACGAAGTCGCGACGATCGAGGACGGCCACGTCGAGAACGGCGAGGACGACGAAAGCGACGACGACGAAGACGAGCGCGAGGACGGTGAGGCCGACGAGGCCGAAGCTTCCGAGGACGGCGAGGAGTCCGGCAATCGCCGGGGCCGTGGCCGCGGTCGGGGCCGCCGTCAGGGCGGGCGCGGCGGGCAGTCGCGCGCCAAGGAGATGGACGAGCTCAAGGCCAAGCGCCAGGCTCTGCGTCGCCGCTACAAGATCCAGGACGTGATCCAGCGCCGCCAGGTGCTGCTGGTCCAGGTCGTCAAGGAAGAGCGCGGCAACAAGGGCGCCGCGCTGACCACCTATCTGAGCCTCGCCGGCCGCTACTGCGTCCTCATGCCGAACTCGAGCCATGGCGGCGGCATCAGCCGCAAGATCTCGAGCGGGGCCGACCGCAAGCGCCTCAAGCAGATCGTCAGCGAGCTGACCCTGCCGCGCTCGATGGGCCTGATCGTCCGCACGGCCGGGCTCCAGCGCAACAAGACCGAGATCAAGCGCGACTTCGACTACCTCGCCCGCCTGTGGGACGAGATCCGCGAGCGCACCCTCGCCTCGAGCGCGCCGGCACTGATCCATTCGGATTCGGACCTCGTGAAGCGCGCGATCCGCGACATCTACAACCGCGAGATCGAGGAAGTCGTCGTCGAGGGTGAAGGCGGCTACAAGGCCGCGCGCGAGTTCATGAAGCTGCTGATGCCGAGCCATGCCCGGCGCGTGAAGCAGTATGCCGATCCGGTGCCGCTGTTCCAGCGCTACGGCGCCGAGGACCAGCTCTCGGCGATGTACGACCCTGTCGTGCAGCTCAAGAGCGGCGGCTACCTGGTGATCAACCCGACCGAGGCGCTGGTCTCGATCGACATCAACTCGGGCCGCTCGACCAAGGAGCACGGCATCGAGGCGACCGCGCTCAACACCAACCTCGAGGCGGCGCGCGAGATCGCCCGCCAGCTGCGCCTGCGCGACATGGCCGGGCTGGTGGTCATTGACTTCATCGACATGGAGTACGGATCGAACATCCGTAAGGTCGAGAAGGCGATGAAGGACGCGCTCAGGAACGACCGCGCGCGCATCCAGGTCGGCCGCATCTCGGGCTTCGGCCTGATGGAGATGAGCCGCCAGCGGCTGCGCACCGGCGTGCTCGAGGCGACCACCCGCTCGTGCCCGCACTGCGACGGCACCGGCCTCGTGCGTACCGCGTCGAGCGCCGGCCTCTCGGCGCTGCGGCTGATCGAGGAGGAAGCGGCCAAGGGCAAGGGCACGACGATCACGCTCTACGCCTCGACCGAGGCGGCGGTGTACCTGCTCAACGCCAAGCGCGCCGATCTCGCCGAGATCGAGGAGCGCTACGGGGTGACTGTCGAGGTTCTCCCGGAAGGCGAGGACGAAGGCGCCAAGATGCGCGTCACCAGCACCGGCCCGCGGCCGACGATGGCGCCGAAGTTCGCTCCGCTCGTCGAGGAGGAGGATGACGACCTCCCGCTCGAGGAGGAGGACGAGCTCGACGAGGACGAAGAGTTCGAAGCGCGCGAGGAGCGGTCCGAAGGCGACGGCCGCGGCAAGCGCCGCCGCCGCCGTCGCGGTGGCCGCGGGCGCAGCCGCGAGGACGGCGATGCGCGCGAGGAACGCGACGAGGACACGGCCGAGGATGAGGGCGAGGAGCGCGAGAGCGCGCCGCGTGCCGATGACGGCGGTGAAGCGGGCGAACGTCCGAAGAAGCGTCGCCGTCGCGGCGGTCGCCGCCGGCGTCGCCAGGGCGACGGCGAAGCTGCCGGCGAGACCGCGGGCTTCGAAGGCGCCGAGGCCGGCGAGGCAATCGCCGAGGACGCCGTCGAAGAGCTGGCGGCCGAAGCCGAGCCGGTCGAAGCACCGGCCGAGGCCGAGCCCGTCGCAGCCAAGCCGAAGCGTACGCGCCGCAAGAAGGCCGAGACCGTCGAAGAGCCGGTCGCTGAAGAGCCGGTTGTCGAAGCGGTAGCTGCCGAACCGGTCGCCGAGGAGGTGGTCGAGGCCTCACCTGCGCCGAAGCCGCGTTCGCGCCGCAAGAAGGCCGTCGCCGACGAGGCGCCGGTCGCTCCGGTCGAGGCCGAAGCTGTAGCCGAAGCCGAGCCGGCCAAGCCGAAGCGCTCGCGCCGCAAGAAGGCCGAAGAGCCTGCTGCTGCCGAAGCGCCCGCCGAAGCCGAGGCGTCGGCCGAGCCGGTTGCCGCGAACGATGCGAACGGCGGCGGCGAAGCCGAGGCGGAAGGCGAGTCCGACGACGCGCCGCGCCGCAGCGGCTGGTGGCAGCGGACGTTCGGCAACTGACGGCCGAGCGCTCGGCTCCGAGCGACTGATGCGCACGCACCAACGCCAGGGCGGCCGGCATGTCTGACACGCCGGCCATCACCCCTGCCCCCGCTCCGTCGGTTGCCCCGACGATTGCGATCGTGCTCGCCGGGCAGCGCCGCGGCGCGGTCAATCCGCTCGCGGCGCGCGCCGGCGTGTCGCACAAGTGCCTCGTGCCGATCGCCGGCCGGCCGCTGATCGCGCACGTGCTCGCCACGCTGACCGCGCTCCCGGCGCTCGCCGAGATCCGCATCTCGGTCGAGCCCGACGCCGAGGCCGAGCTGCGCCCGCTGCTCGCGCCGTTCGAGGCCATGGGCGTGCCGATCCATCTGGTGCCGAGCGAGGCGCGGCTCGCCGACAGCCTCGTGACCGCCTCGGGCAACGATCCGGGCCCGTTCCTCGTGACGACCGCGGACAACGTGCTGCTCACGCCCGCAGCCGTGGCGCAAGTCCGCGCGGCGGTCGCCGACGGTGCCGATGCGGTCGCCGCGATGGCGCGCAAATCGAGCGTGCTCGCCGCGCACCCCGAGGGGCAGCGCAACTTCTATCGTTTCCGCGACGACGAATATGCCAACTGCAACGTCTACGCGCTGGCCAACCGCAAGGCGATCGACGCCGGCGCGCAAGTGTTCCGCGGCGGCGGCCAGTTCATGAAGAGCGTGTGGCGGATGATCGCCGCCTTCGGGCTGCACAACATCGTGCTGCTGCGCCTGGGCGCGTTCAGCCGCGAGGCCGCGATGCGCCGTTTGAGCAAGCGGCTCGGACTGGTGGTCAAGGCGATCGAGTTCACCGACGGATCGCTCGCGGTCGACGTCGACAACGAGCGCACCTACCGCGTGTGCGAGGAAATGCTGGCGCGCCGCGCCGGCGCCGCCCAGGCCTAGCCTGCGTCTCTCAGCGCCTCGGCGATGCGCCGCATGTCGCGGCGCAGCGCGGCGCGGAGCATGTCATCCTCGAACGCCGCGAACTCGACGATCTGCGGCATCGACAGGCCGACGCGCAAGGTCCCGCCCCACTCGAGGCTCTCGGTGCGCACGCAGCGCGCCGGCTGGCCGAGGCGGATGCCCGACAGTGCCAGCTCGCGGTGGACCCGCTGGGCATCCTCGAACCGGCGCGCGGTCGGGAGGCTGCTGACGTCGAGCGTCACCAGCGTACGCATCTCGATCGGGTGCTCGACCTCCTCGTCGGCCTCTCCGGGGGCCGAGGGCCGCACCAGCTCGAGCGCCAGCGGCTGGACGAGCTCGTCGCGCAACGCGTGCTGGAAGGCACCGATGACCCGTTCGATGTCGGCCATCGGCAAGGCCTGGAACCGCTCGAGCTCGAAGATCGACGCTTCGAAGCGCAGCCACAGCCCGGCGTTGCCTTCGTCCGGCAGCACCTCGCGGCCGGGCCAGCCAGCCGGCCACTCGGCGCGGCTGAACACTCCGGCAAGCCCGGCCGGCAGCATGCCGGCGCGCCGCGCGACGGCGGCGGGGATCACCGCGAAGCCGTTGAAGGGCGGACCACCCATGAACTTGGAGCCGGTCAGGAACACGATCGCCTCACGGTCGAGGTAGTCGTGCAGCGCCTCGGTGGTGATCCGCGCCTGGCAGGCGTCGATGACGAACGTCGCCGCTTCACCCCACTCGCGCTGCAGGTGGTCGATCTCGGCGACCTCGGGCAGGATCAGCCCGGTCTTCGACCCGTGCACCGCGTGGACCAATGTGTGGCGCGACATCCCGCGCGCCAGCGCGAGCTCGGTCTCGATGTCGGAAGCGACTTCGGCGCTCGTGCGCGCCGAGCCCTGTGCACAGCGGACCGGCACGTCGGCGAGGCTGACCCGCTCGAGCCCCGCGACGCATTGCCCCGGCGTGACCGGAACCCCGCGCGCCGTGACTTCGGCGAAGAAGCGCCCGTGCGCCGACTGGATGCACCCGCTGCCCACTTCGTCGGCGCCGAGCAACACATTGTGGATCCCGCCCGGCGCCAGCCCGGCGACGCAGGCCAGCGCGACGTATTCGAGGTCGGTCCCCGACGGGGCGAAGACCACCGCGCAGTCGTCGGGCAAGCGGTAAGCTGCGCGCAAGCGGGCGCGCAGCCGCTCGAGCCGCGCCTCGTCGTCGCCGCTGCGTTCGGCCGCCAGCGCCGTCACGTGCGCGAAGGCCGCGCGCGACAGATCGTTGGCGGTCGACGAGGCGTAGGCCAGCGTGGTCCGCGGATAGGGTCCCGAGAGGTACTTGTTGAGACCGGTCTCGCGATCGAGCGTGATTCGGGAATCGCCGCCGCTCGCAAGCAGCGCCACCGCGCGCAGCGCGGCCTCATCGGGTTCAATATCCGGTACCAGCGTCGGAAGCCGGAATTCGCGTGTCAGGGGCATAAGAGAAAATTGGGGGTTTGCTGCGACCGCACGACGCCCATATGGGCGCGAAACTTTTCGGATGAAAGGCTCTCCCGCGTTGCTAACGTCGATTAATCGCCCAATCGTGCCTCTGACCATCCCAGCCGAGGCCAAGGAGCGCCTGCGCGTCCTGTTCATCGCCAAGCACGCACTGTGGCAAGGCGGCCTGCACCCCGAGGACGGCAACCACGCGGTCTACCACGTCGAGATTCGCACGATCCTCGAGGAGCTCGGGCTCAATCTCCAGCTCGCCAACAGCCACGAGGTGCTGTTCGAGCGACCAGAGGCCGACTTCGTGTTTCCGCTGCTCAATCGCGCCGGGTTCCTCAACTCGGAGATGCTCTGCCCGCTGCTGTGCACCCGGCTCGGCCTGCCGTTCGTCGGCGCGAGCCCGATCCTGCGCGGGCTCAGCGACGACAAGGCGCTGGCCAAGCGCGCCGCGCTCGCCGCCGGCGTGCCGACCGCGCCGTGGGCGATCTACCGCCGCGGCGCGCCGGTCACCGAGGCGACCTGCCCGCCGGCCGAGCGCTGGGTGATCAAGCCCAACGCCTCTTCGGCGAGCTGGGGCGTGCGCGACGCGACCGACTGGGCCGGGGTCAAGCTCGCCGTCGCCGAACTGCACGAGGAAGGCCACGACGCGATCGTCGAACCGTTCCTCGTCGGCAGCGACGTCGAGGTGCCGGTGATCACGATCGGCGACCCGGTGATCCTGCCGAAGATGATCTTCCGCCAGGCCGACCCGAGCCACTTGCGCACCTATTACGAGAAGCGCGACCTCGTCGACCGCAGCGCGAAGTACTCGCTCGACGCGTTCGAGGACGAGAAGGTCTCGGCGCTGATCTCCGAGTACACCGCCAAGCTCTTCGCCGAGTACCGCCCGTTCGATTACGGCCGCTTCGAGTTCCGCGTCGACGAGGCGACCGGCGAGGTCACGTTCCTCGAGGTCAACCTCAATTGCAACCTGTGGTCGGAAAAGGTCTTCGGCCGCGCCGCCAAGCTCGCCGGGCTCACGCATGCGCAGCTGATCGAGACGATCCTCGCGGATTCGATGCGCCGCTGGGGGCTGATCGGCTGATTCTCAGGTGAGGCACGCGGCTGCGCGGGACAGCAGGAACGCGCGTTCGCGCTCGTTCCGGGTCAGCCTCGCAGCCGCTTCGAACGCCGCGCGCGCCTCCGCGAGCCGGCCTGCGCGAAACAGGAAGTCGCCCCTCGCCGCGGGCAGCGGCGCGTAGTTGCGCAGCGCCGCGTCGCCGGCGATCCGGTCGACCAGCTCGAGGCCCGCCTCGGGCCCGAACGCCATGCTGTGCGCCACCGCGCGGTTGAGCTCGACCACCGGCGACGGCATGACCTGGGCGAGCCTGTCGTAGAGCGCGGCGATCCGCCGCCAGTCGGTCTCCTCGGCCCGGCGGGCCCGCGCGTGGCACGCGGCGAGCGCGGCCTGCAGCGCATACGGCCCACTCGCGCCGCCGAGCGCTTCGGCCCGGGCCAACGCGTCGAGCCCGCGGCGGATCAGCAGCTGGTCCCAGCGCGCACGGTTCTGCTCGGTCAGCGGCACGAAAGCGCCGTCCGGCCCGGCCCGCGCCGACAACCGCGAGGCCTGCAGCTCCATCAACGCGAGCAGCCCCAGCACTTCGGGCTCCGCGGGCATCAGCCCGGCGAGAATCCGTCCGAGCCGCTGCGCCTCGGCGCAGAGCGCCGGCCGCACCAGATCGTCGCCCGACGTCGCCGCGTAGCCTTCGTTGAAGATCAGGTAGATCACCGCGAGCACCGACCCCAGCCGCCCGGCCCGCTCGGCGCCCCGCGGGACCTCGAACGCGAGCCCGGCGCTGCCGATCGCCTTCTTCGCCCGCACGATCCGCTGCGCGATCGTCGGCTCGCTCGTCAGGAACGCGCGCGCGATCTCCTCGGTGGTCAGCCCGCCGATCAACCGCAGCGTCATCGCCGCGCGCGCCTCGGCGGAAATCACCGGGTGGCAAGCGGTGAAGATCAGCCCGAGCAGTTCGTCGCCGAGATCGTCGTCCATCGCCGCCTCGATATCCTCGACGCTGCTGTCGGCTTCCTCGAGCTCGCGGGCGATTTCGGCGTGCTTGCGCGCGCGCATTTCCTCGTGGCGGATGCCGTCGATCGCGCGGCGCTTGGCGGCGGCCATCAGCCAGGCTCCGGGATTGTCCGGCACGCCGCGCTTGGGCCATTCGGCAAGCGCGATCAGCAGCGCGTCCTGCGCCAGCTCCTCGGCCCGGTCGACATCGCGAACCATGCGGGCGAGGCTCGCGATGAGCCGCGCCCGCTCGATCCGGAAAACCGCCTCGATCGCCCGCTGCGTCTCGCCCGCCGCCATGCCCGCCTTGTCCCCGAAGCGACAAGAGGAGGCAAGCGGCGGCGCAGCGAAACCGCCCCTATTCGCCTTCGAGCCGCTGCCGGTTGCGTTCGTGGATCGCCGCGCCTTCCTCGGTCATCGCCTCGGCGAAGTCGGTCTCGAACTCGACCACCGGGCGCAGCTCGAGGTCGCTCGGCCCGGGCATCGGGTTCGGGCAACGCTTGGCCCATTCGACCGCCTCGTCCATGTCCTTGACCTCCCAGATCCAGAACCCGGCGACCAGCTCGCGCGTCTCGGCGAATGGCCCGTCCGTGACCTTGCGGCTGGCGCCGTCGAAGGCGATCCGCTTGCCTTGCGCGCTGGGCTTGAGCCCGTCGCCGCCGACCATGATCCCGGCGTTGATCAGTTCCTCGTTGTACTTGCCCATCGCCTCGATCAGCTCAGCAGAGGGCATCGCGCCCGCTTCGCTGTCCTCGGTCGCTTTCACGAACACAATCACACGCATCGTCCATCTCCTCGTCGGGAAGGCCGTGATTGGCCTTCTATCGCCGCGACGAGCGAGGTCGCGCGGATTCGACAAATGCAGCGAATCTTTTTTGCCGCGCGTAATTGCGCCCCCCTCGGCTTGCCCCGCGCGGCGCAGGCGCTAGATAGGCCGCGACGCAGCAGGACTCGCCGATGGCCACCTTCACGCTTCCGAAGAACAGCACGATCACCGGCAAGGGCCGCGAGCACAAGGCGGCCGGGGCGAAGCGCGTGCAGAAGTTCAGGATCTATCGCTGGGATCCGGAAAGCGGCGAGAACCCGCGCTACGATACCTTCGAGCTCGACCTCGACCAGACCGGGCCGATGGTCCTCGACGCGCTGATCAAGATCAAGAACGAGATCGATCCGACGCTGACCTTCCGCCGCTCGTGCCGCGAGGGCATCTGCGGCTCGTGCTCGATGAACATGAACGGCCGCAACGGCCTCGCCTGCACGACCGCGATGGAAGATCTCAAGGGCGAGATCCGCATCACCCCGCTGCCGCACATGGAAGTGGTCAAGGACCTCGTCCCCGACTTCTCCAACTTCTACGCGCAGTATGCCTCGATCCGCCCGTGGCTGCAGACCGTGACCACCACGCCGAGCGGCAAGGAGCGGCTGCAGAGCCCCGAGCAGCGCGAGAAGCTCGACGGGCTCTACGAGTGCATCCTGTGCGCCTGCTGCTCGACCGCATGCCCGAGCTATTGGTGGAATTCGGACAAGTTCCTCGGCCCGGCGATCCTGCTCCAGGCTTACCGTTGGCTGGCCGACAGCCGCGACGAGATGACCGGCGAGCGGCTCGACGCGCTCGAGGACCCGTTCCGGCTCTACCGCTGCCACACGATCATGAACTGCGCCAACGTCTGTCCCAAGGGCCTGAACCCGGCGCGGGCGATCGCCGAGATCAAGAAGCTCCAGGTGGAGCGGCAGGTCTGAGCGGATTGCTCGAGCAATATCGCGCGCTCGTCGAAGCGGGCGAGCTGCGCCCCGATCCCGAACAGCAGGCGGCAGCCGAGCGGCTCGACGTGCTCCAGCGCGAGCTCGAGGCCGAGCCGCCGCGCGGGTTGCTCAAGCTGTTCCGCAAGGCCGAGCCGGTCCGCGGCGCCTACCTCTGGGGCGGCGTCGGCCGCGGCAAGTCGATGCTGATGGACCTGTTCCACGAGACGCTGGCGATCCCGGAGAAGCGCCGCGCCCATTTCCACGCGTTCATGCTCGAGGTCCATGCGCGCCTCAAGGAGGTGCGCCAGTCCGAACAAGGCGATCCGATCCCGCTCGTCGCCGAGCGCTTCGCCGAGGGACTGCGCTGCCTCGCGTTCGACGAGATGGTGGTCAACAATTCGGCCGACGCGATGATCATGAGCCGGCTGTTCCGTGCGCTGATCGTCGATGAAGGGGTGACCGTGGTCACCACCTCCAACCGTCCTCCGCGCGACCTCTACAAGGATGGGCTCAACCGCGAGCACTTCGTGCCGTTCATCACCCTGATCGAGAGCGAACTCGCGGTCATCGAACTCAACGGTCCGCACGACTATCGGCTCGAGCGCCTGGACGGCCTCGACACCTGGCACACGCCGCTCGGCGATGCCGCCACCGCGCAAGTGCGCGAGGCGTTCTATCGCCTGACCGACTATCCGCCGGACGACGCCGCCCACGTTCCCTCGGCCGACCTAGCGCTCGGCGGCGGCCGCACGCTGCATGTGCCCAAGAGCCTCAAGGGCGTTGCGGTGTTCAGCTTCAGGCGCCTTTGCGGCGAGCCACGCGGCGCGGCGGATTACCTCGCGATCGCGCACGCCTATCACACGGTGATCGTGGTCGGCATCCCGGAAATGGGCCCCGAGATGCGCAACGAGGCGGCGCGCTTCGTCACGCTGGTCGACGCGCTTTACGAGAACAAGGTCAAGCTGTTCGCGACGGCCGCGGCCGAGCCTGAGGACCTCTACCCCGCCGGAGACGGCCGCTTCGAGTTCGAGCGCACGGTCAGCCGGCTCATCGAAATGCAGAGCGCTGAATACTTGGCCGAAGGCCACGGCAAGGCTTGAACCGAGGCGAGGCGCTCGAGGATTTGCGACCTGGTGATTGGTCGATGCGCATTCGGGCAGCCACAGGGCTGCATGCGCAGCGCCGTGGTCAAAACGCTTTCTCAGAACAGCGCCTGAAAGGCGGGACTACGATGTAAACGTGCCCGACTGACACCACGCACTCGTGGTGGTCGCTGTAGTGGTCGTGGTCGAGTAACAGGCCATAGTGCTGGTGGACGTTGTCGTCGCAATACAGGGCTGAGTGGACATCGTGATAGCGTCCCAAATGTCACCGTTGGTGAATGTGCCGCCTCCCACCATACCGATTTCGTCCAGGGTCAATTCTCTCACGGTATACTTATCGACTGCTAACATTTGGCTTCCCCATCTTGGCTACGATGATCATCCGCAAAATCAGGTGCGAATCAAACTTTTTTTCGCTGCGTTCTGAAATTCGCGATCACATTCCCTCCTGACTGCCAACCGCAGAAAGGAAAGACTGACCGACATCGATGTAATTTACTCGACCAATAGCGGCGACTGCAGTGGTATTTGCTGCGGCTCGCGCCTCACTCGTGACGTGGGGCGCGGTTGCGTTGGGTGTGGGGTCGCCGGACCGTCAGGCGGCCCGGTCGGCCTCGCCGAGCCCGACGCGCTCCTGCGCGCGCGTCAGGCGGTTCA
>CBHWED010000020.1:0-25004 GCA_966112795.1 uncultured bacterium | reverse complement strand
TTCCTCGCGCTCGCGATGCTTGCCGCGTGCTCGCGCCGGGAGGAGGCGGCGCCGGATCGGGGCCTTGATCCGCGCGACTACACATCGTTCTACTTGTGGAGCGGAGTGCGCCCGCCCGACTATCTCGCAACGGCCGACAGCGTCTACCTGCAGTGGGGCGAGCTGCGCGCCGATGATCCCTCGCGGATCGTCGCGCTGCGGCGCGAGGTGCCGCGCAATCCGGGCCCACCGCTGTGGCTCGTGGTCAGGGCCGAGCGGCTCGACTGGGGGCCCGATGCCTACGCCCAGCTGCTCGCCGAGGCCGAGCGCTGGCGGGGCGCGGGCAACCCGCTCGTCGGCATCCAGGTCGATTTCGACGCGGCGACGCTGCGGCTCGGCAGCTACGCGGCGTTCCTGCGCGGCTTGCGCGAGCGCATGCCGGCAGGGCTCAAGCTATCCGCGACCGGGCTGATGGACTGGACCACCGGCGCCGAGGCGAAGGATCTGGCCTCGCTGGCCGGCGTGCTCGACGAACTGGTCGTGCAGACCTACCAGGGCCGCGCCACGATCCCCGGCTATTCCCGCTACCTGGCAAGGCTCGAGCGGCTCGACATTCCCTACCGGTTGGCGCTGGTCGAAGGCGGCGACTGGTCGCCGCCGCCTTCGCTCGAGCGCGATCCCGATTTCCGCGGGTACGTCGTGTTCCTGACCGGCCGGTGACGGTCGCCTACAGCCGCAGGCGCGCACCGACGCGGAAGTAGCGGCCGATCGTGTCGAAGTAGACCGGGTTGGTGTAGAACTGCGTCTCCGGCGCGGCCGGCGGATCGACGTCGAACAGGTTGCTGACCGAGCCGAACAGCTCGTAGCGCTTGGCCTCGTCGACGAACACCGAGCCGAACAGGTTGACGTAGAAGCGCCCCTCGACGTGGTTGTCGCTGATGCTGTTGGGCAGCGTGTTGGCGAAGCGCGAATCGTCGGGGCCGATGCGCTGGGCGTCGTAGAGCCCGCTGTCGATGTAGCGGCCCTGCAGGGTGACCGACCACTGCGGGGCGATGAACGCCGCGGTGCCGTTGAGGATCCACTGCGGCGCGGCGAGCCCGACGGTGTTGCCGGTCTGGCCCGCGCGGTCGACCACGTCGCCGAAGCTCTCGCTCTTGAGCGTGTCGACGTAGGTCGCGATGCCGCGCAGCTGGAGCGTGTTGTCGTCGTTCAGCGGGATGCGGTAGTCGGCCTCGAAGTCGATGCCCTTGGCGAGGATCCGGTCGAGGTTGAGCGAGATGTTGCGCACGGTGGTGATCGCGCCGGCGGCATTGCGGTCGAAATAGGCGCAGGCGGTCGTCTCGCCGGCGAAGCAGCGGTCGATCAGGAACTGCCCGCCGCCGGGCGCGGTGCTGATGTAGTCCTTGACCTCGATGCGGTAGCCGTCGACCGACAGGCGCAGCCCGTCGAGCATGCCGTCGTCGCCCTGGAACACCAGGCCGACGGTGGTGGTGTCGGCCTTCTCCGGCCGCACGTCGGGCGAGCCGCCGGCGACGGTGGTCGGGAAGTTGGTGGTCCGCGCGCCGGCCGGGGTCAGCACGAACGGGTTGGTCACCGGGGCGAAGCTGCTCGCCGAGGCCAGGAACAGCTCGGCGAAGTTGGGTGCGCGGATGTCGCGCGATTGCGTCGCGCGCAGCCGCAGCCAGCTGAGCGGCTCCCAGTTGAGGCCGACCTTCCAGGTGGTCGCGTCGAACTCGCTGCTGACGTCGGTGCGCAAGTAGCTGCCGAAGCCGGTGATCTTGTAGTGGGTCTGCCGGACCGCCCCGTTGATGCTGAGCGACTGGAAGCCGGGCACGTCCTGCACCAGCGGCAGCTCGGCTTCGAGGTAGCCCTCGATCACTTCGGACTTGCCGTCGTAGTCGGAGCCGAAGTTCTGGAAGTAGGCATAGAGGTTGGACAAGTCGTCGTGCGCGACGTCGATCGAATCGACGCGATATTCCGCGCCGACCGCGAACGACAGCGGTCCGGCGAGCAGGTCGCCGGTGCTGCCGCGCAAGTTGGCGGCGACGACGTGCTGGTCGAGCGTGATGTCCTCGCGCAGCTGCTCGTAGATGTAGTCCTTGCCCGCCTCGGTCACGTTGCCGGTGCCGAACAGGTTGATCGGCACGCAGCCGGCCGCGGCGGCGCGCAAGGCCGGGTCCGGGCTGAGCAGCGCGCGGCAGGTCGGATTGCCGGTCGCCGGATCGATCACTGCATCGGCGGCGAACAGGAAGTAGGCGTGCGAGTTGGCGATCGTCGCAGGGTTACTGACCGAGAAGGCCGGGTCGCCGACGACGAGGTTGTTGTCGACCGTCTGCAGGCGGTCGGTGCGGCCGTACTGGTAGTAGAAGTCCCACGACAGATTGTCTGAGAACTCACCCGAAAGGCCGGTGGTCACGCGCCAGGTGTCGGCCTTCGAGCGGCTGAACCCGCGCGCGAGATCGTCGAACACGCGGCCCAGGTTGAAGCTCGCGGCGGTCGGGCGGGTCGTGCTGTAGGGCGCGGTCGGCTGGCCCTGCTGCGCAGCCGGGAACAGCGAACGGACCGCCGCGGGGACATAAGGGTTGTCGGCGAAGATCGGGATCGTCGAGGAGAAATACGCGGCCTGGTAAGTGCCGCCGTCGACGTGGCCGTAGCTGCCCTCGAGGAAGCCGCGGAAGCTGTCGGAGAAGTCGTATTCGGCGTGCGCGAAGGCGGTGTAGCGCTCGACGGGCGCGACGAGGTCGACATCGGTGTAGGTCGCGTAGAGGTCGCCGCCAACCTGGCTCAGGCCCGAGGCGGGAGTGCCCGCCTGCGAGGCGAGCACGCCGCCGGCGGAGGTGAAGGTGATCGCGCCGGTACCGAGGCTGTTGGCGATCGTGTTGCCGAGGCCAGCCGCGTTGTTGACGCGCGAGACCACGCCCGAGGGGTTGAAGAACCAGCCCGCGTTGTCGTCGCTGCGGACGTATTGCGGCATGCCGTTGCCGGCGGCGAACCCGGGGTTCACCACGACCGCGCCGACCTCGCACCAGTCGCGCGTGAAGCAGCTGCCGATCTTGTTCTGGTCGCTGTACTCGCCGCCGATCACGAAGTGCCCGGCGCCGCCGGCGAACGCGGTGCCGTAGCCGATGCCGGCGTGCAGGTTGCGGCCGTCGCCTTCCTCGGCGATGCCCTGGTCGATCTGCGCCTTGAGGCCTTCGAGCTTGGTGTCGAGGATCACGTTGACCACGCCGGCGAGCGCGTCGGAGCCGTACGCGGCCGAAGCACCGCCGGTGACGACCTCGACACGGCTGACCAGCGTCGAGGGGACGAAGTTCAGGTCGACCGAGCCTTCGCGGGTGGTCGGGGCGAAGCGACGCCCGTCGACCAGCACGAGGTTGCGGGTCACCCCGAGACCACGCAAGTTGACGATCTGCGCGCCGACGTTGAAGCTGCCGAAACCGTTGGTCGACGGGTTGTTCGACGGGCGGAACGCGGGCAGCTCGGCGACGCCTTCGCCGACGTTGGTGATCTGCAATTGCGCGAAATCGGCGCCGCCGAGCACGGTGACCGGCGAGGGGGTATCGAAGGTCGTGCGGGCGAGGCGCGAGCCGGTGACAATGATCGCCTGGCCGCCTTCGGCATCGTCTGCGCTGGATTCGGCGGGAGCGGCGCGATCCGCGGGCGTGTCCTGGGCGGCGGCGCCGGTTTCCCAGAGCGATGAGATCGCCAGCGCGGCGAACGATACCGAAAGCAGCTCGCGGCGACGGCTGCCGGTGTGCGAGGCACGCATAGGCTCTCCTCCTCCTCTTGTGCATTTCTTCCGCGGTGCTTCCGCGCGAATGCTTTGAGTGCGCAGAGTTGTGATGGGTCCCCCGCGACATGGCAATATCGGCCACAGGGGTATGCCGTTGATACCTCAACGGTGCGGTTATTCGGCCACAGTCGCCGACCAGCTGGGCCGTTGCCTACGCCTTGCCGACACCCGTCGCCCATGAGATGATCGCGCGCTGGGCGAGGGGACCGGGAATGCGCAAGAAGCTGGCGGCGGCGGGCCTCGTGGTGGCGCTTGCGATCGGTCCGGTTGCCGCCCGGGCGAGCGGGGACAGCGGTTGCGACGCGCGCTGGGCGCTGGTGGCCCCGACGCTCGACTGCGCCAACCGGATCGTGATCGGGCCGGGCAACGACACCCGCGTCAACCTGATGCTGCTGCTGCGCGACCGCGCCGGGCTCGACGGGCAGGGCCTCGCCGATCCAGGGTCCACCTGGGGTTACGACTACGGCGAAACCTTCTTCGACTGGGGCGGGCTGCCGATCGCCTTCTATCCCTCGCTCGCGTCCGACGCGAACCGGGAGCCCGCCGAGTTCGCGGGTACGCGCTGCCAGAGCGTGCGGACGGGCGGCGCGCAGTTCCTCGCCGCGGTCGACCGCAACCGGCGTATCGGCAAGGCCGATCGCGACGCGCTCGCGGCGGGGCGCGAGGCGCTCGTCGGGCTGTGCCGGTCGGGCTCACGGTTCGAGGACTACGAGGTGCGCCCGACGGCCGAGGATCTCGGCCTGCCGGGCCGCCTGGCCTCGCCCGAGGCGGCCGAGTTCGGCACGTACCTCGCCGGAGCCGCAGCATTCTACATCGGCGACTGGGACGCCGCGCGCACGCGGTTCGCCGAGCTCCGCGGCGCGAAGGATCCGTGGGTCCGCGAAACCGCGCTCTACATGGTCGCGCGCAGCGAGCTCGGCGCGGCCAATGCCGTGGCGCTCGACGAATGGGGCTTCTTCGATCCGGACAAGGCCGACCGGCCGGCCGCACAGCGCGCGGGCCGCGCCTTCGCCGCCTATCTCGAAGCGTATCCGGCGGGGCGCTACACGGCCTCCGCCGCCGGGCTGGTGCGGCGCGCCGAGTGGCTCGAGGGCGCGATCGGGACGCAGGGCGCCGCTTATGCGCGGGCGGTGGCGGCCGTGAATCCCGCCGAGCCGGCGACTGCCGACCTGCTCGACGAGATCGACAACAAGTTCCTGTTCGATGCCGGCGCCGGGCAGGCGATCGAGGGGCCGTGGTTGCTGGCGATGCATGATCTGTTGCGCATGCGCCAGTCGTCGGAACCGCCGGGCATCGAGGAGTACGACCGCCACGGCTTGCCGCTGCTGACCGCCGAAGAGCTTGCCCGACAGGAAGGCGCGTTCGCCGGACAGCCGCAGCTCTACGCATTCCTCAAGGCCAACCATGCGTTCTACGTCGAGCGCGATTACCGCGCGGTGCTGCGCCTGCTGCCCGACGACGCGCGCAAGCCGGCGTACACCCCGCTGCAGTTCAGCGGCCAGGTGCTGCGCGGCATGGCGCTCGCCGAGCTCGGCGACCGCAACGAGGCGGGCTTCTGGCAGGAGCTGATCGGCGGGGCCAAGGGCCTCTACCAGCGGTCGACCGTCGAGCTTGGGCTGGCGCTCAACTGGGAGCGCAGCGGGCAACTGGCGAACGTGTTCGCGGCGGGCTCGCCGATCGGCAACGCGCGGATCCGGGCGATCCTGCTCGAGCATTCTGCAGGGCCCGAGATCCTGCGCGGCGTGGTGGCCGACGCGGGCCGCCCGCGCGAGGAGCGCGACCTCGCGGCCTATGTCCTGCTGTACAAGGAGCTGTCGCGCGCGTCCTACGCCGCCGCCGCGCGCGATCTGGCGCAAGTGCGGTCGGACGCGCCGCTCGAGAGCTATTCGGACGAAACCCAGCAGGCGCAGACGCCGCTCGGTTTGTTCGTGCGCGGCGGCTTTTCCGACGGCTACGCCTGCCCCGTCCTGCGCGACACCGTTGCCAGGCTGGCGGGCAACCCGCGCGACGTGAAAGGCCGGCTGTGCCTCGGCGATTTCCTGCGCCTCAACGGGTTCGACGACTCCTACCTCGACTTCGCGCCCGACAAGGGCGAGCTGGGCAGCTTCCTCGCCTATCCCGGCGCGCGCATCCCCCGCAGCCGGTTCTACGCCGAGATCATCGCCGAGCCCGGCGTGGCGCGCGAGGACCGCGCCTACGCGCTCTACCGCGCGGTCTATTGCTACGCTCCGTCACGCTACAACACCTGCGGCGGCGAGGACGTGCCCGAAGCGCAGCGCCAAGCCTGGTTCCGCCGGCTCAAGGGCGAGTTCGCCGACACGCGCTGGGGGCGGGAGATCGAGTATTACTGGTAGGAACCCCGCGGTTGCGGGGCGATGTCGTTTTCCCCAGGCCGCCTGACTACCAGTCGACCGCGTCGCGCGAGATCGGGCAGGTCATGCAATGGCCGCCGCCGCGGCCGCGGCCGAGTTCGCCGCCGGCGATCGTGATCACCTCGATCCCGGCCTTGCGCAGCAGGGTGTTGGCGTAGACGTTGCGGTCGTAGGCGAAGACCACCCCGGGGGAAGCGCAAACGAGATTGGCGCCGCTGTCCCACTGGGTGCGTTCGCGCATGTAGTCGTTGCCGCCGGTCTCGACGACGCGCATTTTCGTGCCGAGCGCTTCGCCCACGGTCTCGACCAGCGAGCCCGGATCCTTGCGCAAGTCGAGCCCGCTGCCGCCCTCCTTGGGGCGGTACGAGAAGCATTCGATCCGGTCGACGATGTCGGGATAGAGCAGCACGCAATCGCGGTCGGCGAATGTGAACACCGTGTCGAGATGCATCGCCGCGCGCAGCTTGGGCATGGCGGCGATGATCACGCGCTCGGCGGCGCCCTGCTCGAACAGCCGGTGGGCGAGCTGGCTGATCGCCTGGCGCGAAGTGCGCTCGCTCATGCCGATGAGCACGTTGCCCTTGCCGATCGGCATCACGTCGCCGCCCTCGAGCGTGGCGAGGCCGTGGTCGACCAGCGGGTCGCCGTACCAAACGGTGACCTTGCCGGCGAAGTCGGGGTGGAAGCGGTAGATCGCCGCAGCGAGGATCGTCTCCTCGTGGCGCGCCGGCCAGTACAGCGGGTTGAGGGTGACCCCGCCGTAGATCCAGCACGTCGTGTCGCGCGTGTAGAGCGTGTTGGGCAGAGGCGGCAGCAGGTACTCGGCAACCCCGGCGGCGTCGCGGATCAGGCCGAGCGTGGCGCCGCCGATCGCGTCGTGCAGCTCGGTCGTCGAGAGTCCGCCGATCAGCGTCTCGGCGAGCGCGCGCGGCGGCAGTTCGTCGAGGTAGGCGCGGACGGTATGGACCAGATCGAGCCCGACCTCGTTCGGCACCACCTCGTGGTCGAGAATCCACGCACGCGCGTCGGGGAGGGCCAGGGTTTCGGCGAGCAGGTTGTGCATCTCGACCACGTCGACCCCGCGGTCGCGCAGCTTGGTGACGAAATCGAAATGGTCGCGCTTGGCGACGTCGACCCACAGCACGTCGTCGAACAGCAGGTCGTCGCAGTTGGACGGGGTCAGGCGCATGTGCGCGCGGCCGGGGGCGCAGACCATGACCTTGCGCAACTGGCCGACCTCGGAATGAACGCCGAATGCGGGCTGGGCCAAAGCAATCCTCCTTCAGAGCGGGACGCGCACGGCGACCGCGGGGAGCAGCGACAGTTCGGAGCGCTCGGCGGCCGGCACGTTCGAGCTGACCTCGAGCCATTCGAAGCCAACCGTGAGGTCGTGCACAATGCGCTGCGGGGTTTCGATGAGAGCGGCGAGATCGAGGCCGAGATAGGTGGCGAGGCGCCAGTCGCGCCGCTTGAACCCGAGCACCGGGTTGGCGTGCTCGTACCAGCGCCGCTCGGCAGTGGCCTGGAGGACCAGCTGAATCTTGTCGCCGGCCACCGGGACCGCGACCTCGCCCCAGGCGTTGACCGCACCGAAATCGCCGGCGCGGCCCGAGACCTCCTCCCACCGCGGCGAGAGCTGCAGCCCGATCTCGGCGCTGCCGAAGTCGTGGCCGTAGCGCAGGCCGGTGATCACCCGGTGGATGGTGCCAAGGCCCTCGCCGAAGAAGTCGGTGTATTCGCGCAGGACGTTGTAACGCGTGAAAATCGCGACGCCCGAAGGGGCGGGGCGCGTGCGCAGCTCGACGCCACCGGCGAGCTCCGAGGTCGAACCGTTGGCGATGGTCTTCGTGGCGCCGGCGTTGAGCGCGATCTCGAGCTCGTCGGACAACGGCTGGCGGGTCGCGAAGCTCGCCGTGAGATTGAGCGCGTCGGTGGTCTGCGAACCCTCGCCGAGCGGGTTATGCGAGACGATCTCGGGAGCGATCTCGAACCGCAGCGACGTATTGCCCCGCGCGGGCCGGTCTTCGGGCTCGTATCCGGGCAAGTGCAGATGCTCTGGAGTAGCCTCGTCGGCAGCGTCGTCCTGCGCCCAGACGGGCATGCCCCACAGCGCCAGCGCGCCGAGCAGCGCGAGCTGCCTCACGGCTCGATCCAGCCGGTGACGAGGCCGTGGAGACCGAGCAGGCAGCCCGCGAGCGCAATGGCGAACAGCAGCCATTCGATCCGCCCGAACACGCGCTCGCGCTGCTCGCGGCGCGCCCACAGGTAGAGCAGCGTGCCGGGCGCGTAGAGCACTGCCGAAAGCAGCACGAACTTGAGCCCGCCGGCCCAGATCAGGAACAGCGTGTAGAGCGTGGCGATCACGCTGAGGATCAGGTCGCGGCGCCGCTCTGCGGGGCGGACGTCATACGTCTCGCCGCGGCTGGTGAGCTGGAGCGCATAGCCGGCGACGAGCAGGAACGGGATCAGCGCCATCGCGCTGGTCAGGCTCAGCATCAGCGCGAACGCGTCGCGCGACCAGTAGGTGCTGATGACGAGCAGCTGGATGACCACATTGGTGAGCCACAGCGCGTTGGCCGGGACCTTGTTGCGGTTCTCGTTGGCGAACACGCGCGGCATGTCGCCGGTACGCGAGGCCGCAGACAGCACTTCGGCGCAGATCAGCGACCAGGCGAGGTAGGCCCCGAGCACCGAGACGATCAGCCCGACCGCGACGAACACCGCGCCCCAGGTCCCGACCACGGCTTCGAGCACCGCGCCCATCGACGGCTGGCGCATGCCGGCGATCTCGACCCGCGCGAGCACCGCGTAGGGCAGCAGGGTGACGAGCACCATCAGCGTGGTCACGCAGGCAAACCCGGTCAGCGTCGCCCGCCCGACGTCGGCACGGGTCTTCGCGTAGCGCGAGTAGACGCTCGCCCCCTCGATCCCGAGGAACACGAACACGGTCACCAGCATCGTCGCGCTGACCTGCTCGAGCAGGCTCGTGTAGGGCATTCCTTCGCCGCCCCAGAAATTGGCGCGGAACAGACCGGCCTGGAAGGTGACGATCAGCAGCACGATGAACACCAGGATCGGCACGATCTTGGCGATCGTGACCACCGTGTTGATCGCCGCCGCCTGCTGCACCCCGCGCAGGATCATGAAATGGAACAGCCAGATACCGAGCGAGGCGACGAGGATCGCGACCACCGTGTTGCCGTCGCCGAACACCGGGAAGAACGCGCCGAGCGTCGACTTGATCAGCACCCAGTACGAGACGTTGCCGATGCACGAGCCCATCCAGTAGCCGAACGCCGAGAGGAAGCCCGGGTAATGGCCGAACCCCTCCTTGGCGTAGGCATAGACACCAGCGTCGAGTGCCGGCTTGCGCTCGGCGAGGATCTGGAACAGCCGCGCGAGGGTGAACATGCCGCCCGCGGCGATGACCCAGGCGATCATCGCCCCGAACGGGCCGGTCGCGCCGGCGAAAGTCCGCGGCAGCGAGAAGATCCCGGCGCCGACCATCGAGCCGATGACCAGCGCCGTGAGGACCGGCAGCGCGAGCTTCTGGCCGGCGGGTCCGGGTTGTCCCTGACCCTCGCCGGCCTGATCGGGGCTCAGCGGGACACCCGCGCGTTGTCGGCGCGCCCCGTGACCCGGACGCGGTCACCGACCCGCCAGTCGTTGACGTTGCCCTGCTGGACGACCGAAACGACGTCGCCGTTGTCGAGCCGGATGACGAACTCGACCCCGTTCCTCCGCTCGGAAGCACCCGCAGCGCCGCCGACCGCGGCACCGCCGGCCGCGCCGCCCACGGTCGCCGCGGTGCTCGAGCCGAGCGCGGCGCCGGCGGCCCCGCCGATGATCGCGCCGGTGATCGCCCCGACCCGGGTCTGGCCGGAGCGGATGTCGATTCCCTGAAGGCTGGTCACGGTGCCGAAGTAGACCGGCTGGACCGTGTTGGCGGTGCTGCGCGAGACGCTGTTGGGCGATTCCGTGCAGCCGGCGAGCGGCAGCATGAGCGCGAGCGGGATGGCCAGGATCGTGACGACCTTCATCGAGTTCTCCTCTCCGCGCACTCGGGCGCAGGCTTCTTCGGACTCTTGCGAAGGCGGCGCGTGTTGGAGCGCGCCGCCCGACCTCGGTACCACCTCGCCGGAGGAGCGAACTCGGTGTTTGTCCCCAGATGAGCCAAAGAAACCCCGGACACCCCGGAGTTGGGCGGGGCGGGCCGATCTTGCGCTTGCCTCGCGCCGGAGCGGGGGTGCATGGCGATGGCGAGCGCCCCCTGGAGCACAAGCATCGATGATCGCCCGCGAACTTCTCGGCACGGCCCAAGTCCCCGGCGGGGAGGAGCTGCGGCTGTTCGCGCACGGGCGCGACTTCATCATCGTCCTCGGCCGCAACGAGCTGATGAGCACGCGCATGCGCGGCTCGGAAGAGGCGCTGGCAACGATGACGCTCGAGCGGCTCTCGGCCCCGGTGCCGCGGCTGCTGGTCGGCGGCTACGGCATGGGCTTCACGCTGCGCGCGGCGCTGGCCGCGCACCCGCGGGCGCTGGTCACCGTGGCCGAGCTCGTGCCGGAGATCATCGAATGGGCGCGCGGGCCGATGGCCGCGCTCACTGCAGGCTGCCTCGACGATCCGCGGGTGACTTTGGCGATGGCCGACGTCGGCGATGCGATCGCCGCCGGGCGCGGCGCGTACGACGCGATCCTGCTCGATGTCGACAACGGCCCCGACGGGCTGGTGCGCGCGGAGAACGACCGGATCTATTCGCGCGACGGGCTCGCCGCCGCGCGCGCCGCCTTGCGGCCCGGGGGTGTGCTCGCGGTATGGTCGGCGGGCAAGGACCCGGCGTTCACCAGGCGGCTGCGCTCGGCCGGGCTCACCGTCGAGGAGCGCGAGGTCAGCGCACGGGCGACGAAGGACGGACGCGGCAAGGGACCGCGACATACGATCTGGTTCGCGCGCAAGGGCTAGGCCCGGCGCGCCGCGATCCGGCAGGTTCCACTCGCGGCGCCATGCCGGTATAACCGCTTGAGATTCGAAGGTCTGCCTGCGCACGCAGGGGGCAGGCTTGCCTCCGCCGCTAAGCTCTGTTGCTCGACAGTCGCGAGGGACGCACTCCCGCGCCTCCCTCGCTCAGGGGAGACGGGACATGCCGGTCAGCGTCCACTTCAGCACGCCTGGTACTTACACCATCGATGACGACGGGGTTCGCGGCAACGGCCGCTCGCTGGTCCGCGACGCGAGCGGGGCGACGCTGTTCCCGATCATGCACCCCGCGGATTCGATCGAGTTCATCGCCGACGTCCCCGGCGTGACCCTGGTGTTCAACGTCGCGGACAGCTTCGGCACGGCCAACGTCACCGTCGGCAGCCTGACCGACCCGGCGCTGCGGCCCGACAATATCGTGGTCAAGTCGCTGCGCACGGACGCCTTCGTGACCCTTGCCGCGCAGAACGCGATCACCGAAGGCGGGGCCGATCCCTCGGCCGACATCACCGCCGCCGGGGTCATCATGCGCAGCATCAACGGGATCGGCACGCCGGCGAACGCGATCGAGACCCAGGTGACCTTCGTCGAGGCCGACACGATCTCCGGCGGGATCAATCTGGTCAACTCGGGCTCGGTGCAGATCGGCGGGCTGACCCCCGAGGTGCAGGGCCTGTTCGTGCGCGACACCGGCGACATCAACTTCACGACAACCGGCTTCATCGTCGCTGCCGACGGGACCGGCGCGCAGAGCGTTCGCGGCGGCAACATGTCGGGCAACGTCACGCTGACCGCCGTCGGAGCGGATTCCGATATCTTCACCAACATCGACCAGAAGATGGTCAGCGCCGCGGGCGGCGGCATCACGCTCAATGCCGGGCGCGACATCGCGCTCGGAACCACCGGAACCAACTACGACAACGACCTGCTGGCGACGACTTTCGTCAACTTGCGGGCGGGCCACGACGTGGTCATCGACGGCGCGACGAACATCCGCACCAGCGCGTTCGGCGGAGTGGTCGGCGGCCCGATCGACATCCGCGCCGGCCGCAACATCGAGCTCGGCAATGCCACCGGCGGCACCGAGACGATCGAGTCCTATCTGGGCGACGTGTTGCTGACGGCAGGGCCGGGCGGCGCCTTCATCGAGAACGCGACTTTGCCCGGGGCAATCCGCAGCTCCGAAGACATCGTCGTGGTCGCCGATACCATGCAGATCGCGAGCGGCGGGCTCAACACCACCGGTGTCGGTGCGGTCACGCTGCGTCCGCTCGGCGCCGGGCGGGCGATCGACATCGGCAGCACACTCGATTCGCCGGGAACGCTGGCGATCTCGGACGACGAGCTCGACCTGATGTTCACGCTCAACCTCAACATCGGCGATGCCACCACGGGTCCGGCCCAGGTGAGCGCGCCGCTCACGCCGTTCATCGTCGACAACCTGCGCGTGCAGAGCAGCGGCGATATCGTCGTCAACGCGGCGATCTCGCTGCCGCGCTCGCTCACGTTGCTGGCCGGAGACGATCTGATCTTCACCGCCGCAGGAAGCTTCGCCTCCGCGAACGGCGGCTTCCTCGGCTACGCCGACAACGCCCAGGCCGACGACAACGCCGGCGGCACGGCCATCCTCGACGGAGTGATATCGACCAGCACCGGCATTCAGGTGAATGGCAGCGTCGATGCCGACACGCTGATCGGTTCGAGCGCGAACGAAATCTTCGACGGCCGCGGCGGCGCGGACCTCATGACCGCACGCGGCGGCGACGACTGGTACTACGTCGACAACGCCGGCGACGTGGCGTTCGAGTTCACCGCGGAGGGGGCCAACGACCGTGTGTTCGCCAGCGTCAGCTATACGCTGCCCGCGGGGTCCGACATCGAGCGGCTGAGCACCAACGACAACCTCGGGACCGCGGCGATCAATCTCACCGGCAACAATCTCGCGAACACCGTCTTCGGCAATGCCGGGGCCAACGTGCTCGACGGTGCGGGCGGGGCGGACACGATGGTCGGGTTCGGCGGCAACGATTGGTTTTACATCGACAACGCGCTCGATACGGTCAGCGAAAGCGCCGGGGGCGGTACCAACGACCGTGTGCTCGCCGGGGTCAGCTACACGCTCGGTGCCGGCGTCCAGGTCGAGATGTTCACCACCAATGACAATCTCGCGACCACGGCGATCAACCTGACCGGCAACGAGCTCGTGAACGCGATCTACGGCAACGCGGGCGCGAACGTGCTCGACGGCAAGGCCGGCGCCGACACCCTGGTCGGCTTCCAGGGCAACGACTGGTTCTACGTCGACAACGCCGCGGACGCGGTGTTCGAGAGTGCCGGCGGCGGCACCAACGACCGCGTGTTCGCCGGCGTCAGCTATGCCCTCGGCGCCGGTGTCCAGGTCGAGATGCTGACGACCAACGACAACCTCGCCACGACCGCGATCAACCTGACGGGGAACGAGCTCGCCAACCTGGTCTACGGCAATGCCGGCGCCAACGTGCTCGACGGCAAGGCTGGCGCGGACACGCTGACGGGCATGGCCGGGTCGGACACGTTCCGCTTCACCACCGCGCTGGGCGGAGGCAATGTCGATTCCATCAGCGACTACAGCGTGGCCGCCGACACGATCCAGCTCGAGAACGCCGTGTTCACCGGGCTAGCGGCGGGTGCGCTCGCGGCGGGGGCGTTCAACACTGGTTCGGCCGCGAGCCAGGCCGACGATCGGATCATCTACAACGCCGCCACCGGCGCGCTGCTGTTCGATGTCGACGGCGTCGGCGGCGCGGCGGGCGTGCAGTTCGCGACCCTCAGCACCGGGCTCGCGATGGCGGCGGGCGAGTTCGTCGTGATCTAGCGAGCCGCCGATCGAGCAGGCGCTTCCCTTTCGCCCCGCGTTGCGCGATGGTCTGTCAACGGCGGATCGGGGGATCGGGCATGCGAAAGTTCGGGGCTGCGCTGATGATGGCCGCGCTGGCGGCGCCGCTCGGGGCCCAGACCCCGCGGCCGATGCTCGACTATGCGAGCGCCGCGACGATCCGCGACGCCTGCGTCGCCTGGGCGACGGAACGCAAGCTCGCCGTGGCCGTCGCGGTGTTCGACGAGCGGGGCACGCTGCTTGCCTACGGGCTGATGGACGGTGCAGCTTCGGCGGTCGGCGACTACGCGCAGTGGAAAGGCCGCTCGGCGGCGACGATCCATGTGGCTTCGGCCGAAACCGCCAACTGGGGCCGCGGGCCGGCGCAGCTGGCGACCTGGGAAGGCGGTACGCCGATCTTCACGACCGACGGGGTTCCGCTCGGTGGGGTCGGCGTGTCGGGCGCGGAGAGCTCCGAGGACTCGGCTTGCGGCAAGGCCGGCATCGCCGCCGCGCGGCTCAGGGACGCTGCGCCTCCGCGCGGCTGAACAACCACAGCATCGCCACGCGATAGGCCTCGCCGATGCTCGCGGCGTGGGTACCGCCCTCGAGCTCGATCAGGTTCGCCTGCCACGGCGCGTCCGCCGCCTGCTCCCAGCGCTCGCCCCAGGCCTTCGCGCCTGCGCGCCGTTCCGCGCTGTCGTCGCGCGTGCCGCTGACCAGCACCACGCCGAGATCGTCGCGGGCCGGCGCTGCGATCGGCCGGCTGAGGAGCAAGTCTCCGCCGGGCGTGACCGCCGGGTTGCTGGCGATGCGGCCCCAGAACAGGTCCGCATCGGCATAAGCGCTCCACAGCGCGAAATAGCCGCTGCGCGACTGGCCGACGAGCACCCGGCGGGCGGGGTCGGCGCGCACGCGCGCTTCGACTTGCGGGATCAGCTCGCTCTTGAGGAAGCGCAGGAAAGCAGGCGCGCCGCCCTGGTCGGCGCGCGCGTCGGCGGCAGGGGCAGAGAAGTCGTAGCCGCGCGCGTTGGTCGGCGGGTCGAACGAGCCGTAGGCGATGCCGACCACGATCGTTTCGGGCAGGTCCTCGTCGTAGTGCAGGAACAATTGCTGGGGCGCGAGCAGCGGGAACAGCGAATCCCCGTCGAGCAGGTAGACGATCGGATAGCGCCGCTCCGGCTCGGCGGCGTAGCGCTCGGGATAGCTGATGAACACGTGGTAGGGGCGGTCTTGCGACTGCAGCGCGAAGTAGTCGCCGGCGAGCGCCGGCAGGTGGTCGATCGGGGTCGGCGCCTGGGCGGCGGTTGACGCCGGCGCCAGGGTCAGCGCGAACGCCGCCAGCAAACCGGGATATCGTCGCATCGTTCGGTCCCCCTCCGTTTCGGATAACCGATTGCACCGCCGCTGGCCATGGACGCACCGGTGTGGCTCTGCCAAAGCTCAGTCCAACGAGGGAGAGCCGATGCCGGTCACGAGTTTCGAGGGAAAAGTCGCGTTCGTCACCGGCGGCGCGAGCGGGATCGGGCTCGGCATCGCCAAAGTGCTCGCGGGGCGCGGGGCGCAGGTCGTGCTGGCGGACTTGCGGCAGGACCATATCGACCGCGCGCTGGCCGAGTTTGCCGGCGGCGGGCGCTCGAATGCGGTCTCGGCGCTGCAGCTCGATGTCACCAACCGCGCCGCTTATCGCGAGGCGGCAGCGAGGATGCAGGAGGAATTCGGCGGGATCGACATCCTGGTCAACAATGCCGGCGTCGGGCTCGAGGGGCCGATCCTCGAGGCGACCTATGCCGACTACGACTTCGGCTTCGGGGTCAACGTCGGCGGGGTGATCAACGGCTTCGTCGAGTTCCTGCCGCAGATGATCGCGCACGGCCGCGGCGGGCACGTGGTCTCGACCGCGAGCCTCGCAGCCGAGGTGGTCATGCCCGAGTGGCTGGCGATCTACGCCGCGAGCAAGGCCGCGGTGTGCCACTATTGCGAGGCGGTGAAGCCGGCGCTGGCCGAGAAGGGGATCGGCGTCTCGATCCTGCTGCCCGGGCCGGTCAAGTCGAACATCCACGAGACACAGGCGAACCGGCCGAAGGAGCTGCTCGAGGGGAGCGGCTACAAGGCGAGCGAAGAGAAGCTTTCGCGCCGCATCGTCGGCGACAACTGGATGGAGCCCGAGCAGGCCGGCGAGCTCGTGGCCGAAGGCATCCTCGCCAACCAGACCTACATCGTGACGCACGGCTTCTACAAAGACGCCATGCGGGCACGGGCCGAGGCAGTGCTGGCGGCGACGCCGGACGTGAAAGAGGAAGCGCCCGACTTCGGGCGGTTCCGCGACGAATAGGGAGAGAGCATGGAACAGCTGACCGGCAAGGTCGCCTTCATTACCGGTGGTGCGAGCGGCATCGGCCTCGGCATGGCGCGCGCGTTTCTCGAGGAGGGGATGAAAGTCAGCCTCGCCGACTGGAGCGACGAGCATATCGCCAAGGCCAGGGAGCAGCTCGCCGGCAACAACGCGGTGCATTTCGTCAAGACCAACGTCGCCGAGCGCGACAGCTTGCGCGCCGCGGCGCAGGAGACGCTCGAGGCGTTCGGCGCGATCCACGTGCTGTGCAACAACGCCGGCGTGAACGGCGGCGGGACCGCGGCGTCCGAGGACTTCGACGACTGGGACCGGGCGATCGCGGTCAACCTCGGCGGCGTGGTCAACGGCACCAAGATCATCGCCCCGATCATCCGCCGGCAGGGCGAGGGCGGGCATATCGTCAACACCAGTTCGATGGCCGGTGTCGTGCCGCTTCCCGGGCTCGCCGCCTACTCGACCGCCAAGTATGCCGTGCGCGGGTACTCCGAAAGCCTGAGGATGCAGCTCGCCAAGGACGGGATCGGCGTCTCGTGCCTGTTCCCCGGCGCCACGCGTACCGCGCTGGTGCCGCTGCCTGAGGACGATCCCGAGCACATCAAGGAAGACGGTGCCCCGCAATTCCTCAAGGACCTGTGGGACGCGATGCGCGGCGCGATCGATCCCTACGACACCGGCCGCGCGGTGGTCGAGGCGATCAAGGACAACCGCTTCTACATCTTCACCAACCGCGAGTTCCTCGACGAGGTCAAGCAGCGCCACCGCGAGATCGAGGACGCCTTCCCGACCGACGAGCCGACCCCGGGGCGAGTCAAGTTCGAGCAGATGCGCGCCGACATGGTCCGCAACCTCATGGCTCCGGGCAACCGTCCGGTGCCGGCGAAGAAGGATGGCGACTTCGCGCTCGACCTGGGCTCGGCATCGCCCGCCGGCGGGCAATGATGGCGCCTCGCGGGACACGCGCATGAAGGCCAAAGTCGAGCGGTGACAGGCGGTTGTGCCTTGTCTTGAGGCCAGCGCTCGCACACCCTTCTGCCAGCGACAGTGAATCGCGGGAGGGGGAAGAAGCATGTGTTTTGCCTATGGAACTTCGGTCCAGCTGCCGGACGGTTCGCGAGCGATCGAGCGGTTAGAGATCGGTGACCCCGTGCTCGCCGCGTCCGCGCGGGACGGCGGGTGGGCGTGGCAGCTGGAAACGGTCAGGTTCAGCGAGGGCGCCGGTCCGGGGGGAGCGGGCATGCGGCAGACCATGGTTTCACTCGGGTTCGGCGAAGGCGCACGGCTGATCGTCACGCCTGATCAGCCGATGCTGCTCGCCAGCGGACTTCTCCGGCGGGCCGATCGCCTGACGCCCGGTCGCGACCGCCTGGTTGCATCCGGCGGTGACGCGATCGACCTGCTCGAAGTCAGCCTGAGCCTGTTCGGCGGCGGCATCCATTCGATCGCCACCAGCTTCGATCCGGCCAGGAGCCTCGACCGTCACTTGCTCGCGTGTGCCGGGGTGATTTGCGGGGACTACGCACTGCAATTGCGCGGGGACGATCCCGCGATCTTCGCGCCCGATCCGGGCCCGGCAAGCTTGCCAGGCGAGGAATAGCTAGCCGGTCGGGATCGTCACCAGCGGCGCATTGACGCCGCTGTCGGTGTCGTTGAGCGACAGGATGATCTGGGCGATCAGGAACATCCGCTTCGATTGCTCGTCGGTCCCATCGATCCAGAACCAGTATCCGCGATAGCGGATCGCGGCGTGCGCATCGTCGGGACGCGCCGTTCCGCTGCGGATGCGAATCAGCGGCGTGGCGTCGCTTGCTCCTGCCGCAGTCGTGATGGTCCGGCCATCGGCGTCGCCCGGAGGCACTTCGACGCCCTGGGCCATCTCCGAGAAGATTTCGAACATCGAGCGCGTGCCGAGCGTCAGCGTGTCGGGGGCGATCTGGCCGTCGCCGAACGCCAGCTTGAATTCGCCGCGCCCGTCGCCGGGCAGGTTCAGCGCGCGGCGCAAGTAGGCGAGGTCGTCGAGGTCCTGCTGCGTCGGCTGCGGCGAGAGGCTCGCGTGCGCGCTGAACTGCGCCTCGGGCCCGCGCTCGACATGCACGATCAGCGCGCGGCTGCGCTGCACGCGGGCGAGGGCCGCGACCACGCGATCGAACTCGGGATCGGCAGAGTGAGCGAACAGCGGATTGCGGCTGCCGTTGCTGACGCCGTTGATCGAGCGGACCACGATCGGGAACACGTGGTCGATCGCCCAGCCGGACTGGATCAGCCCGAGCAGCGAGGCCGGCGGGATTGGCGACAGCAGGCTGCGCGCGAAGCGGTCGCCCGACAGCGGGGTGTAAGTGATTGTCGGCGTTTCGCGCAGCAGCACGCTGCCACCCACGCCCGCCGTGTCGGTATTGCCCGCCGGCGGGGCAACCGGCACCGAAGCGCTGACCGAGCCTTCGCGCGTGTACTGGCTGATGACCGAACTGACCTCGAGGAACAGCGGCGCGTCGCCGTAGCGCATCGCGACGATGTTGAGCAGCATCTGGTCCTTGTTGGTTTCGCGCAGATGCGTCGCGTAGTCCGAGCGATCGACCCCCAGGCGTTGCGGGCCCATGCTCGCGCAGCCGCATAGCAGCGCCGCGCCGATCGAGCCGATGATCATGGCGATGCGCATGGCCGCCCCGCTGATGATGCCCCGGCCTCTGTTGGCCCTGACTGGGGAAGAACCCTATCCGGCAATGTCCCCATTTCCGCCGCGCGCGATCCCTATGCGACGCTCGCACGCGAGGAGAAGGGCTGGTATCCTTCTCGTCCGGAGTCGTCGCCGCATGCACGGCACGATCCGCGGGTCGCTGATCCAGCCTCACGAGAGGGGAGAGCGATGAGCGAAGCTATCGACGAAACGCAGCTCAACGAGCTGATCGGCAAAGTGATCGGCGATGTCGCCGGGGCGATGAGCCTGTACATGGCCTATCTCGGCGACCAGGCCGGGGTGTTCGCGGCCATGGATGGCGCCGGGCCGCTCACGGTCGCGCAGCTGGCCGAGAAGACCGGGCTCAATCCGAAGTACCTTCGCGAATGGCTCGGTTCGGTTTCGGCGGCCGGCTACGTGACTTTCGACGCGGCGGACGAGACGTTCTCGATCACCCCGGAGCAAGCGCTGGTGTTCACCCGGGAGGGGCAGCCGGCCTGCATGCAGGGGTTCTTCCAGCTGCTCGTGTCGCAGTTCGCGGGCCATGAGAAGGCGACCGAGACGTTCATCTCGGGACAGGGCCGCCCGTGGGGCGACCACCCGGCCTGCCTGTTCTGCGGCACCGACCGGTTCTTCAGGCCCGGCTACCAGGCGAACCTGGTCGACAGCTGGATCCCGGCGCTCGACGGAGTCGAGGCCAAGCTCAGGGCGGGTGCGAAAGTCGCCGACATCGGCTGCGGCCACGGCTCGTCGACCGTGCTGATGGCGCAGGCCTATCCGAACTCGACCATCCACGGCATCGACTATCACGCGCCCTCGATCGAGGAAGCGAGGAAGAAGGCGGCCGAAGCGGGCGTGACCAACGTCGAGTTCCAGGTGGCCAAGGCGCAGGACTTCGCCGGTGCGGGCTACGACTTCGCCTGCATCTTCGATGCCCTGCACGACATGGGCGACCCGGTCGGCGCAGCACGGCATATCCGCGAGACGCTCGCCCCCGGCGGCACCTTCATGCTGGTCGAGCCGATGGCCGGGGACAGCATGGCCGAGAACATGCACCCCCTCGGGCAGATCTTCTACGCGGCCTCGTGCACCATCTGCACGCCGAACTCGCTGTCGCAGGAAGTCGGCCTCGGCCTCGGCGCGCAGGCGGGCGAGAAGCGGCTCGCCGAGGTGTGCAGGGAAGCGGGCTTCGCCAACGTGCGCCGCGCGGCCGAGACGCCGACCAACATGGTGCTCGAGGTGACCGGCTGACCGAGCGCTCGCCTCAGGGCAGCCGCTCGACGATCACTCCGGCCGTGGCGGTCGTTCCGCCGGAGATCTCGATCACGTGCGGCCCGGGCGCGAGCGTGAACGAGACCGCCTTGCGGATGCCCGAGCAGGCCGGGCCGGGGCCGAAGCGCACGGTCTCGGCAGGCTTGCCGTCCTGCACCACGTCGACCCACACCGGCTCGCTGAGGCCGACGCGATAGGTGCCCGCCTGCTCGACCGCGAAGCTTGCCATGCCGCCGAACGAAGCCGCCTCGCCTTCGCCTTTGGGCAGGGTCAGGTAAGCGACTTCGCCGTCAGGGTGGAGCGCGAGGCGGACTGCTTCGCCGACGGCGAACCGGGCCTGCGCCGCTCCCGCCGCGTGGCGCGCGGCGGCGATTTCGCGCGGCGCCCGCCACGGTTCGGCGATCGTCGCGCAGGCCTCCGCCGGCGCACCCTGCTCCTGCGCGGAGGCGCTCACGCTCGCTGAGAGCAGGGCTATCGGCATCAGAGAGATCGGTCGCATCGAGTCACTTCCCTTAACTGTATTTCGCCGTATATGGCATGCCGTATTCATTCGAATATGGCTCTGCCAGAGGCGGGGCAGTCCGGACAAGAGGGGAATTTCCAGTGCGCTTCGTTTCGCCGATCAGAGCCTGTGCCACCGCCTGTGCCGTCGCCTGCCTGCCCGCCGCTGCCTGGGCCCAGGAGAGCGAGGATACCGCCTTCGGCCTCGGCCAAATCGTCGTCCGTGCTCCGGTGCGCGAGGAGACCGTGGTGGGCAGCGAGACACTCGGCCAGGAGGCGATCGAGGCGTTCAACCGCAACACGCTCGACGACGCGGCGAACCTGCTTCCCGGCGTCAGCGCCTCAAACTCGGGCGGCTCGCGCAACGAGCGGCTGCTGTTCGTGCGCGGGTTCGACCGCTTCCAGGTGCCGCTGTCGATCGACGGCATCCGCGTCTACCTGCCGGCGGACAACCGGCTCGACTACGGCCGCTTCCTGACCCCCGACGTGGCCGAGATCCAGGTCGCCAAGGGCTATGCCTCGGTGCTCGACGGGCCCGGTGCGATGGGCGGGGCGGTCAACCTCGTGACGCGCACGCCGACCAAGGCGTTCGAGGGCGAGGCGCGCGGCGTGCTCGAGTTCGGTCGCGACGGCGACTATGCCGGCTACACCGCCTTCGCCCTGCTCGGCACCCGCCAGGACAAATGGTATGCGCAGGCGAGCTACGCGCGCAACGAGCAGGACCACTGGGACCTGCCGAGCGACTTCGTTCCGACACCGAGCGAGGACGGCGGCGAGCGCGACCTGTCGCACACCGAGGACTGGCGCGTGAACGCCAAGGTCGGCTTCACGCCCAACGCGACCGACGAGTACTCGCTGAGCTACACGCGCCAGGAAGGCTCGAAGAACGCCCCGCTGAGCACGACCGATCCGATCGCGATCCAGCGCAACTGGTCGTGGCCGTGGTGGAACCTCGAGAGCGTGTACTTCCTTTCGACGACCGCGCTGACCGACCACGTCACGGTCAAGACGCGCGTCTATCGCAACACCTTCGACAACCTGCTGAGCGCGTTCGACGATGCGACCCAGACCAGCCAGACCCGTCCGCGCGCGTTCAATTCGTACTACGAGGACGAGGCCTGGGGCGGCTCGCTGCAAGTCGACGGGCAGCTCGCCGAGGGTTATCGCATCAGCGCCGCGCTGCATTACCGCAGCGACGAGCACGTCGAGTTCCAGCAGAGCTTTCCCGCGGGCGCGACCGAGCCGCCGCAAACCAACAAGGAGGACACCTGGAGCCTCGCAATCGAGTATGAAGGCGTGCTCTCGCCCACGCTCACGCTGACCGTCGGCGGCAGCTACGACTGGCGCAACCTCAAGCGCGCCGAGGAGTACGGCACCGTGCCGGGGGGTGGCAACGTACCGGTGCTGTTCGACTATCCGATCCGCGACGCCGACGCCCGCAACCTGCAGGGCCGGCTCGAATGGCAGGCGAGCGAGGCGGCCGCGCTGTACGCCAGCGTCTCGTCGCGCGCCCGTTTCCCGACGATCTTCGAGCGCTTCAGCTCGCGCTTTGGCGGCGCGGTCTCGAACCCCGAGCTCGAGGCCGAGCGCGCGACCAACTACGAGATCGGCGGTTCGGCCGACTTCGGCGCGGTCCACGCCGAGGGGGCGCTGTTCTATTCGGACATCGCCAACGCGATCGTCGCGTTTCCGTTCATCTACCAGGGCCAGGCGGTCACCCAGAGCCGCAACCTCGGCCACGGCGAGTACTACGGCGCCGAGCTCTCGCTCGATGCGCGGCTCGGCGCGACGCTGATCGCGGGGGCGAACTACACTTTCACCGAGCGTAACCTGACCGATCCGTCGAATGCCGCGTTCGAGCCGACCGGAGTGCCCAAGCACAAGGGGCTGGTCTATGCGGACTGGGCACCGCTTGCCGGGTTGCACGTGCTGCCGAGCGTGGAAATCGCGTCCGACCGCCGGACGACCAACTCGGCGGGGACGAGCTACTTCAGGACCGGGGACTATGTGCTGGCGAACCTCAGGGTCGACTACGACGTGGCCAACCGGATCACGCTCGGCGCTGGGGTGCGCAACGCATTCGACGACCTGTACTTCCTCGCCGACGGCTTCCCCGAGCCGGGCCGGCGGTTCTTCCTCACTGCGCGGCTGCGCAGTTGAGCCCGCCCTTGCCGCGCAGCGGTGCCGGCGCCAATTAGGTTCAATGGCTGACTCCTGCTGCGCCGCCAAAGCCACCGAGCTCGAGCGCCTCGCCCGACAGGTCGAGCAGCGCCGCGTGCTGGTCGTCGTGTTGGCGATCAACGCGGCGATGTTCGTCGTCGGCTTCGGCGGCGGCATCGTGGCAGGCTCGACCGCGTTGATGGCCGACGCGGTCGACATGCTCGGTGACGCGCTGGTCTATGCGGTGAGCCTTTACGCGCTCGCGCGCAGCGATCGGTGGAAAGCGGGCGCGGCGCTCGCCAAGGGGCTGTTCATCCTCGCGCTCGCCGTCGGCGTGGCGATCAACGTCGTGATCAAGATTCGCAGCGGTGTGCCGCCGTCGTCGACCCTGATGCTCGCGTTCGGCGGGCTCGCGCTCGTCGCCAACCTCGTCTGCCTGCGGCTGCTGTGGCGGTTTAGAGCGCAGGATGTGAACATGGCGAGCACCTTCGAATGCTCGCGCAACGACGTGATCTCGAACGTCGGCGTGCTCATAGCGGCGGCGCTGGTCGCGTGGCTCGCTTCGCCGTGGCCGGACATCGTGATCGGCTCGGCGATGGCGCTGCTGTTCGTGCGCTCGTCATGGCGGGTGATCGCCGAAGCCGCGCCGCAATTGCGCGCCGCCTGACGGACATTTGCAACTGGGGCGGGCCGCGCTAGGGCGCGTGCGATGCCGCGCCTGTTCAGCCTCCTGCTCGTCGTTTGCGTGCTGTGGTGCGGCGTGCACGTAGCCGAGCCCGTGCAGGCGCACGACGAGGCGGAGCATCATGCCTTCGAAGCGGGCGCCAGCCACGCCGATGACGAACCCGACGGAACACATCAGGGCGGCACCGCGCACGCGATTCAGCATCATTGCCCGGTCGCGCCCGACCAAGCGGCCGCGACCGAGACGTGCGCGGTCGAGACCGCCGGGGCGGCGCATTTCACCGCGCCCGTGGCCGCGCTGGCCTCGCTGACGCGCGCGCCTCCGCTCGAGCCGCCAGCAGCCTGAATCCGCACCGTCGCGTGCGCCCCTGCGCCCACGCATCGATCAGGGATTCAGGAGATTTTACCGATGTCAGTCATGCCGCGTGCGACCCTTCTTGCGGGGGCCGCCTTGCTTTTGCCGAGTCCGACGTGGGCCCAGTCCGAACCGCCAACAGAGCCCGGAGAAGCGGAGCATACCGAAGAGGACGATGGAGAGCCGATCGTCGTTCAGGCCACGCGCTCGGGCCGCCGGGTGCAGGACGAGCCGGTCCGGGTCGAAGTGCTCAACCGCGAGGAGATCGAGGAAAAGATCACCATGCGGCCCGGCAATATCGCGATGATCCTCAGCGAGACCGGCGGGCTTCGCGTGCAGGTCACTTCACCCGCGCTCGGCTCGGCCAATATCCGGGTGCAGGGCATGGACGGGCGTTTCACCCAACTGCTCGCCGACGGGCTGCCCCTCTATGGCGGGCAAGCCTCGTCGCTCGGGCTGCTGCAGATCCCGCCGACCGACCTCGGCCAGGTCGAGGTGATCAAGGGCGCAGCCTCGGCGCTCTACGGACCGTCGGCACTCGGCGGGGTGATCAACCTCGTCTCGCGCCGCCCGCGTGGCGAAGCCGAGGCGGAGGTGCTGGTCAACGCCACCAGCCGGGACGGTCAGGACGTGACCGGCTACGCGGCGACGCCGCTCGGCGGGGACTGGAGCGGCTCGGTCACCGGCGGCCTTCACCGCCAGGGCCGGCAGGACCTCGACGACGATGGCTGGATCGACATGCCCGGCTACCGTCGCTGGACCGTGCGGCCGCGGCTGTTCTGGGAGGACGCCGCCGGTGCGTCGCTGTTCGCCACCGTGGGGGCGATGGGTGAGGAGCGCGTCGGCGGTACGCTGCCCGCTGCAGCCGTTCCCGACGGCAGCCCGTTTCCGCAAACGCAGGACACCGACCGCATCGACGGTGGGCTCGTGGCTGCGTTGCCGGTGGAAGGCTTCGGCACGCTCGGGTTGCGTGGCTCCGCGATGCGGCAAGACCACGCGCATCTCTACGGCGATGTCCCCGAGGACG
>CBHWED010000019.1:0-25798 GCA_966112795.1 uncultured bacterium | reverse complement strand
ACGTAGCAGTCGACGCCGACGAGCGGCATCGGCCAGCCCTCGATCAGCTCGAGCCCGTTGTCGCGGGCAATGCCTTCGGCGGTCCGCCGGCGTGCGGCCTGCGCCGCTGCGTCGTCGTAGCTGCCCGCATAGCGCGCGTTCGGGCGATAGTGCTGCGCGGGCATGCGCAGCATGACGAGGATGTCGCGGCTGCTTGCGACCGGCTCCTCGGCCGGAGCCTCCTGCGCCGAGAGCCGCCCGCCCGGCGCGACGATGCCGGTCGCCAGCGCCACGCCGAGAGCGAGCGCAAGGCAAGCCCCGCGCAGCGTCATGGCGTGCCGGCGTCGACCGGCTCCGCGAGGACCACCGGGCCCGCGCGCCGCAACCGTTCGAGCGCCGCGGGCCGCTCGCCCGGGGCGACGCGCACGATGTACGCCCCGCTCGCCGTCGGCCCGTCGACGATCCTGCCGCCGGCCTGCTCGAGCGCGGCGCGCACGTCGCGCTCCGCCGCGTCGGGCGCGAACATGACGATCACGTTGCCCGGGGCAGCCTCGTCGGCCGCGCCGAGCAGCCGATAATCGGGCTCGGCGTTCCGCCCGGCGCCCGGCAGCATCACGAACGCGGCCACCGCCGCCGCCGCGGCCGCCTGTCCGGCAAGTGCCCAGCCCAACGGAATCCGCCGCGCGAGCCACCGCGGCCGAGCCGCTGGCCGCGCTGCCGCGTCGCGCAGCCGGGGCAGCGCAGTCCGCTCGGGCAGCTCGGGCACCGGCATGCCGGCGATCGCGCCACGCAGCGCCGTCTCGGACGCGAGGTCCGCGCGGCATTCGGCGCATTCGGCGAGGTGCGCGTCGAACAGCGCGGCCTCGGCGTCGTCGAGCGTGCCGTTGACGCGCCACGGCATCATCAGCTGCGCCCGCTCGTGCGCGTCCTGGAGATGAAGAAGTGAACCCACTGCCTGTTTCCTAGATCCAATCCGACAGTTCGCCCTCGAGACAGCGGCGCAGATGCCGTCGGGCATAGAACATCCGCGTCTTCACCGTATCGACCGGGCAACCGAGGATCTCGGCGATCTCGCGATAGCCGAGTTCGTGAAAATACGTCAGGTCGACGACCGCGCGATGGTCGGGCGAAAGCTCTTCCATCGCCTTCCTGAGCAACCCGTGCACCTTGCTCGACCCGTACTCCTCTTCGGGACTGGCTTGGCCGCTTTCGCGGTTCTCTGCCTCCAGATCCTCGACCGGCTCGTCGTAGCGGAGCAGCGCGCGCATCGCCTTCCGGTAGGCGATGGCGAAGATCCAGGTCGAAAGCTTGCTTTCGCCCTTGAACGACCCGCCACGCTCCCACACCACCATCATCGTGTCGTCGAGCACTTCCTCGACCAGGTGCGGGTGGCGCACGAGGTTGAACAGGAAGCGGGCGAGGCGCGACCTGTACTTGCCATAGAGCTCGTGGAAGGCCGAGCTGTCGCCTTCGCCGATCAGCGCGATCAGCCGCAGGTCCGACCGGCTGTCCGGTTGCGCGCGCGGGCTCGGTGAGATCCGGCGTTCCGTCCTTTCAGCTCCCAATGCCCGCTTCCGCCTGCTTCGCTGGCCATTGGTGCATGGTACTGCCGTTGCAGTTCACCGCCCACGAAAAAAGGCGCGCGGCGGGCGACACGCGCGGTGCGCGGCCTTGACAGTCCCGGCCCCGCGGCGACAACCGCGGCATGACCGGGACGCACCTCTATTCCTGCTTCGATTTCCGGCTTCGCTCCGAGATGCCGCTTGAGTTGACTCCGGCCGGAGAGGCCGACGGGCGACCGCTGGTCGAGATCCGTTTCGGGCCGGTACCGGAAACGCTGCCCGGCTCCCCGCCCGCGCGGTTCGGCATCCAGGCGTCGGGCGACACGGTGCTTCTGACGGTCACCGGCACCGCGCGCTATCTGGTGCGCGGCGGGTGCGAGATCGTCGTCGATCCCTCGCCCGGCGGCTCGGAGCGCAACGTCCGGCTGTTCCTGCTCGGCTCGGCGCTCGGCATCCTCACGCACCAGCGGGGTCTGTTGCCGTTGCACGCCAATGCGGTGATCGCCGACGGCGCCGCCTATGCGTTCGGCGGCCACTCGGGCGCCGGCAAGTCGACGCTCGCGGCACACTTCGCGCGCGAAGGCTACGAAGTGCTGTGCGACGACGTCTGCGCGATCAGCTTCGCCGACGACGGCACGCCGCTCGCCTGGCCGGGGCTGCCCCGGCTCAAGCTGTGGGCCGACGCGGCGGAGGCGTTCGGCCACGACAGCACCTTGCTCGACCGGGCCATCGAAGGGCTCGACAAATACCACGTGCCGCTGGCTGACGCGGGCGCGACGCGCGCGGTGCCGTTTCGCCGCCTCTACCTGCTCGCGCGGACCGAGGACGGCGAGGCACCCGCGATCTCGCGTCTCCAGGGCCAGCGCGCGATGACCACGGTGCTCGAGCACACCTATCGCAACGGCTATCTCGCGCCGATGGGCCTTACGGCGCAGAACTTCCGGCTATGCGCGCAACTGCTTCGGCGAGCGGAAGTCTACGAGGCGCGGCGCGACTGGGGCTACGACGTGTTCGGCCGGGAGGCCGAGCTGTTCGAGAGGCACATCCTGCAAGCCGCCTGAACTCCCACGCTGGGGCTGATGAACCCCGGCCCTTCCTTCCTCCACCAACGCTTCGTGGGGACGGGCCGCGGGTGCTCGCCCACGGGCCTGTCCCCGAACACGGGATCGCAACGACGGGGAGGCCATCATGGGACGGGAATCGAGCGGCACGAGGACGGGGGACGGCAAGGATCCCGCCGGAAGACGGACGTGGCACAGGCCGGTGCTCACTACGATCGAAATTCAACAGGCCGAGCTCAACGCCGGCCGCTCGGTCGACGGGCCTTACGGGCCGTCGTCATAGGCCCCCGCTTCCGGCGGAATGCCCCACGACAGGTCGGTGGCTTCGGTGCGATTGCGCCGCGCATTGCCGTTCACTAGGTGTCGCGTGGCGACGCCAGGGAGATTCGTGTGTCCAGACCCATTCCCGCCGACGAGCGTTTGACGGGTGCCGCCGTCATCGTTCGCAACGACGACGAGCTGCTGACGACGGTGGTCGACGGCGAGCTGATCGGCATGAGCGTCGAGCAGGGCGCCTGTTATGGCCTGAACACCGTCGGCACGCGGATCTGGGGGCTGCTTGCCGAGCCGCGCACGATCGACAGCTTGTGCGAGCAGCTCACCGCCGAATACGACGTCGAAGCCGGCGACTGCCTCAACGACGTCCTCGACCTTGCCGAAAACCTGCGCGCCGAAGGCCTGGTCACGGCCAGCGCCGACTGACATGACCGCGCTGGGGGGGTGCTGGACTTACGGCGGGCAGCCGGCTCCGGCCGAATCCTGCCAGCGGATCCTCGCAGCCCAGGCGATCTACGGACCGCACGATGAGCGCCAGTGGTCGGACGGGTCGCTGGCGATGGGCCGCCGGCTGTTCCGTTCGCTGCCCGAAGACATCCACGACCGGCAGATCTTCCACGGCGCCGACGGGCGCCTGACGCTGGTCGCCGACGTGCGCCTCGACAACCGCGATGACCTCGCGGCGGCGCTCGACCTGTCGCCCGAACGCGTGCGCGGCCTGTGCGACGCGGCGATGCTGATGGCCTGCCTCGAACGCTGGGGCGAAGGCGCGCTCGAACGGCTGGTCGGCGATTTCGCCTTCGCGCTGTGGGATGCGCGCGACGCGAAGCTGCTGCTCGCGCGCGACTTCCTCGGCCAGCGCCCGCTCCATTTCCATCGCGGCGAGGGTTTCTTCGCCTTCGCGTCGATGCCCAAGGGGCTGCATGCGCTGCCGCAGATCCCCTATGCGCCGGACGAGCAGACCGTGGCCGAGTTCATCACGCTCATCCCCGCCGGCGGCGCGCGCAGCTTCTTTGCCGGGATCGAGCTGGTCGAGCCCGGGCACGTGGCCACCGTCACGCCACGGGGCATGACGACTCGCCGCTACTGGCAGCCGGCCCCGCCCGATCCGCAAACGAAGCCTGCGACCGACTACATCGAGGGGTTGCGACACCATCTCGACCTCGCCACGCGCTCGCGGCTGCGCGGCGCGAACGGCAAGGTCGCGACCCACCTCAGCGCGGGATATGACAGCGCCGCGGTGACTGCGACGGCGGCGCGCGTGTCGGCGGCCGACGGCGGAAAGGTCGTGGCATTCACGTCGGTCCCCCGCGAAGGATACGACGGCGCCGAGGTCAAAGGCCGCATCGGCGACGAAGGGCCACTGGCGGCGCAGACTGCAGCGCTCCATCCGAACATCGAGCACGTGCTGATCCGCGGCGACCGGCAGTCGCCGCTCGAGAACCTCGACCGGTTCTTCTTCCTGTTCGACCGGCCGATGATGAACTTGTGCAACTCGACCTGGTCGACAGCGATCAACGAGGCGGCGCGCGAGCGCAAGTTGTCCGTCCTGCTGACCGGACAGATGGGCAACATGACGATCAGCTACGGCGGGTTCGAGCGGATCGTCGAGCTGATCGGTGCCGGCCGGCTGGCGACGGCATGGAACGAGCTCCGCGGCGTCCATGCGCAGAGCGACATGACCTGGCGCGGCCTGCTCGCGCTGGCCTTCGGCGCGTTCGTGCCGGCGGGGTTCTGGCAGTGGATCAACGAACGCTACGGGCGCAGCTACGAGGTCACCAACTACACCGCGATCCATCCCGATCGGCTGAAGGACCTCGACCTCGAACGCATCGCCCGGGAGCGCAATCTCGATTTCTCCTACCGGCCGCGGAAGAACGGCTTCGACGCCCGCCTATGGGTGCTGCGGCGGTCGGACATCGGCAACTACAACAAGGGCATGCTCGGCGGCTGGGGCCTCGACCAGCGCGATCCCACGGCGGACCGCCGGCTCGTCGAATTCTGCCTGTCGGTGCCGATGGAGCAATACTTGCGCAACGGAGAGCTGCGCGCGCTCGGCCGCGCGGCGCTGAGCGATCGCCTGCCCGCGGCGGTGCTCGACGAGACCCGCAAGGGCTACCAGGGGATCGACTGGCACGAAGGCCTGACCGCCGCGCGAACCGAAGTGGAAAACGAGCTGGGCCGGCTCGCGCCGTGCGCCCCGGCGGCGCGCGCGCTCGACCTTGAGCGCATGCGGGCACTGCTGGCCGAGTGGCCGGCGGGAGGCTGGCATCGTGATGATGTGGTCAGCCGCTATCGGCTGGCGTTGCTGCGCGGGCTCTCGGCGGGCCACTTCCTGCGCAAGGCTTGCGGCTCCAACGCGTAGGAGCCGCCGCCGGGTTTCCGGCGCCGCCCGACCATCGATAACTCGAGGCCGGTGCGGCGCCGGAGCACCAACAAGGTTCGTCGTTCGCCTTAGTTCTTCGTCAGGACGGCGCCCGAGAAGGTGGCGGGGTTCGAGTTGCCCTGCGTGTCGTTGTCACCAAAGCTCTGGATCGCGCCGCCGCCGCTGATCGACGTCCCGAACCCGTTCAGGGTGATCGTGTTGCCGCCGGCGCGGATGATCGAGTTGGCCGTGCCCTGCACCGACAACGCCGGGCCGCTGTTGTTGAAGATCACCGTGTCGATGACGTTGATGAACGCCTGCGCCGACGAACCCACCGTGGTGATGGCGACGACACCGGCCAAGCCGCCGGCGACCACGCTGTCCTCCAGAGTGGCCTCGTTGCGCGAGGCGAGCGTGTTGCCGGTGGTGTCGACAACGAGCGCGTTGCCCGCGTTGCCTTCGAGGCGGATGTTGGTCAGCGTGGCGCGCGCATTGCCGGCCGCACCGGTCGGCTGGATGCGGATGCCGCCGCCGGTCGAGCCGGTGCCGTTGTCGACGATGCTGACGTTGTCCATCATCAGTCGCGCGGTCGCGCCGGGCGAGAACTTGACCCCGACGGCGGAGCCGGCGTTGAAGTTCTGGATGTAGACGTCCTCCATGTAGAGCGACGCGCCCGACGTGAAGTTGACGCCGACGAGGCCGGTCCCGGGGCTGCCCTGCGCCTGCGCACCGGCGCCCGCGCCGTTGATCGACAGACCGCGCAGGACCACGCGGATCGTGTTCGGGAAGCCCGAAGCGGAATCGTTGATGTTCACGCCGTTGGTGCCGGACGCGAGGATGCTGCCGTGAGTCTCGCCGCAGTCGATGGTGATCGACTTGGTGATGGTCACGGTGCCGAACCCGCCCGGGTCGAGGCAATTGATCTCGCCGCCCGCGGCGGTCTTCGAGATCGCGCCGGCGAAAGTCTTGCACGGCGCGGTGCGGCTGCACGGATTGACGTCGTCGCCGACGCCCGAAACCCAGGTCCGGGTCGCCTGCGCCTGCGCCGGCGCCGCGGTAAAGGCCAACCCTACAATTAATGCAAACGACGCTGCGAGCGCACGCGCCGCGTAACGGATCACCATCATTGGAAATCTCCCCTGCCTAGAACCAGCAGGCCCCCTGTCTGGAACCCACCGAGCGCGCGACCCCTTGAAGAAGAACAGCGCCGAGCCGTTATCCGGCCGTTGTCGCCCTCTGACACCATAAAGGTACGCCAGCGAATACGCCACTATCGAGTGGTGCTCCACCCCATTTCGCGGGCTACTGTCCCGATGAGGCACCTTTTCCGCAAGGCGATTGACCATGGTTGCGCTACCGCAGCGTGGCGATCGTCGTCGCTTCCGCGCGAGGGTCCTGATATGCGCCGCCGGATGAGCGCAACACTTGCCAGGATCAGGGCTCTTTCGACGACCGAGCGCTTGCTGCTGGCCGAAGCGCTGGCGATGCTCGGCGCGGCCTCGTTCCTCGTCGCGCTGGCGCCGTTCCGCCGCGTCGCCGCGCTCGCGCGCGAGCCCGACGGTACGGCTCCGGCAGCAGCCGAGCAATTGGACCAGATCCGCGCCGTGAGCTGGGCCGTGCGGGCCTGCGCGCGCCGCGTGCCGTGGCGCGCCAAGTGCATCGAGCAGGGCTTCGCGGCCCATTGGATGCTGCGCCGCCGCGCGGTCGGCTCGGTGGTCCATTATGGCGTCGCCAAGCGCGACCAAGGGCTCGTCGCCCACGTCTGGGTGCGCTCGGGGGATGCCGACGTGATCGGCTGCGAGAACCTCGCCGAGTTCGCCGAGGTCGCCCGCTTCCCGCCCGCGGCCAGCGCCTAGCGGCCGTCCCGATCCGGCACGACGCGCGCGTGCCGCGCAGATTGCGTTTAGGCGGTTGATTCACCCGAATATCTGCTGGCACAATGCGCCCCCTGCAAGGGGCGTCCGTTTTCGGACCTGAAGGGGAGATCGCGATGGCAGGGGAGCTTCGACGCGACACGCTGTTCGTGGCGCTCACCCGGCCGCAGATGTTCGCCGGCGTCACTTACAGCTTCTTCATCATCAACGGCGTCATCGCCGTCGAATTATTCATTATTTTCCGCAGCTTGTGGGTTCTTCTGGCCGCCGCCGCGATCCATCTCGCGGGCATGGTCGCATCGCTGCGCGAGCCGCGCTTCGTCGACCTCTGGCTGACCCGCGTCCGCAACTGTCCGCGCGTGAAGAATCACGCGCTCTGGCGATGCAACTCCTACCGCCCCTGACCCGCGATTCCCGCGCCGCTCGCCGCGAGAAGCCTGCCGGCGCGCACCTGCCGTACGCGCGGCACGTCGACGACGTGACGCTCGAGCTGCGCGACGGCATGCTGATGCAGACCGTGCATCTCGGCGGGCTGCTGTTCGAGACCGCCGACGGCGACGAGCTCAACTACCGCGCCGAGCTGCGCGATGCGATGCTGCGCGCGCTCGGCAGCTCGCGCTTCGCGATCCACCACCACGTGATCCGCCGCCGCGCCGACGTGGCGCTCGAGGCGGACTATGCCGACGAGTTCTCGGCCCGGCTCGACAAGCGCTGGCGCGACCGGCTCGCCGGACGGCAGATGTTCGTCAACGAACTGTTCCTGACGATCATCCGCCGCCCGCTGCAGGGCCGGCTCGGCTGGGCCGACCAGCTCCGCGGGCTCGCCGGCCGCGCGACCACCCCGCGCCACGTCGCGCTGGCCGCCGAACGCCGCGCGCTCGACGCCGCGCGCGAGGCGCTCACGGCCGCGCTGAGCCAGTACTCGCCGCGCACGCTGAGCGTTTACGAGACCCCCGACGGCCTCCGCTCGGAACCGCTCGAGTTCCTCTCGTGCCTGTTCAACGGCGAGATGCGCCCGGTCGGCCTGCCCCACGGCGATCTCGGCATGCACCTTCCGTGGCGGCGGATCAGCTTCGGCCAGGACACCGTCGAGCTCGGTCCGGCCGGGCCGCTGCCGCGGAAGTTCGTCGGGCTGGTCTCGATCAAGGACTATCCGGGTCAGACGATGCCCGGGATGTTCGACGAGCTCTACCGCCTGCCGTTCGAGATGCACGTCGGCCAGGGCTTCGCTTTCGTCGAGCGCAGCGAGGCGCTCGGCAAGATGAACCTCGCGCTGCGCCGGATGCGCTCGGCCGAGGACGACGCGCTGAGCCTGCGCGACGAGCTCGTCCAAGCCAAGGACGACGTCGCCGCCGGCCGCGCGGCGTTCGGCCAGCACCACACGACGATCGCCGTGCATTCCGAGAGCCTCGACGAGCTCAACGGCCAGGTCGCCGAAGTCATTGCCATGCTCGGCGACCTCGGCATCAACGCGGTGCGCGAGGACATCGCGCTCGAGCCGACGTTCTGGTCGCAGTTCCCGGGCAACTTCAAGTACGTCAGCCGCGGCGGGATGATCTCGAGCCGCAACTTCGCCGGGCTCGCCAGCCTGCACAACTTCCCGGTCGGCCAGGCCCGCGGCAACCACTGGGGCGATGCGGTCACGCTGTTCGAGACCACCGCCGCCGGCCCGTACTTCTTCAACTTCCACCACAACGATCTGGGCAACTTCACCGTGATCGGCCCCTCGGGCTCGGGCAAGACCGTGGTGCTCAACTTCCTGCTCGCCCAGGCCCGCAAGTTCCGCCCGCGGATCATCTTCTTCGACAAGGACCGCGGCGCCGAGCTGTTCATCCGCGCGATCGGCGGCCAGTACGACCGCCTGCGCCCCGGTGAATCCTCCGAGCTCAATCCGCTGCAGCTGCCCGACACCGCCGAGAACCGCCAGTTCCTGATCGAATGGCTCGGCCTGCTGGTCGGCGGCATCGACGGCGAGGAAGCCGAGCAGGTCCAGGACGCGATCGACGCGAACTTCCTCCAGCCGCCCGAGAGGCGCCGCCTGCGCTATCTCGCCGAGCTGTTCCGCGGCTACGGCCGCCCGCGCGCGGGCGACCTCTACTCGCGGCTCAAGCCGTGGTGGGGCACCGGCGACCGCGCCTGGCTGTTCGACAACGAGCGCGACCGCACCAACCCCGCGACCGAGATCGTCGGCTTCGACATGACCGCGATCCTCGACGATCCGCAGGCACGCACGCCGGCGCTGTTCTACTTCTTCCACCGCGTCGAGGAACGCCTCGACGGCAAGCCCTCGATCATCGTCGTCGACGAAGGCTGGAAGGCGCTCGACGACGAGGTCTTCGTCCGCCGCATCAAGGACTGGGAGAAGACCATCCGCAAGCGCAACGGCGTGGTCGGCTTCGCCACGCAGAGCGCGCAGGACGCGCTCGAGAGCAAGATCTCGAGCGCGATCATCGAGCAGGCCGCGACGCAGATCTTCATGATCAATCCCAAGGCCCGTGCCGAGGACTACATCAACGGCTTCGGGCTCACCCCGCACGAGTTCGACCTCGTGCGCACGCTGCCCGACAGCTCGCACTGCTTCCTGATCAAGCACGGCAAGGAAAGCGTCGTCGCCCGGCTCAACCTGACCGGCGAGGACGAGCTGCTGACGATCCTGTCGGGCCGCGAAAGCACCGTGCGGCTGTTCGACAGCCTGCTCGAGACCGACGGACGGCCGCCGGCTGACTGGCTCGCGCAGCTGCTGCGCCGGGCGGCCTGACGATGGCCTGCCCGCAAGTCGAAACCGGCAGCGAGTTCCTCGCGCGCACGCTCGCGCACCTCGACTGCCAGGCGCAGACGATCGGCAGCTTCGGCTTCCAGTCGCTCGCGGCGCCGGGCTCGCTCGCGGGCGTCGTGCTCAGTGCGCTGCTCGCGCTGTTCGTCGCGCTTTACGCGATCCGCCTGCTGTTCGGGCCGGGCGACGAGCCGCGCGACCTCGTCGGCGCCGGGCTCAAGGTCGGCATCGCGCTGACGATCGCGGTCAGCTGGCCAGCCTGGCGCACGGTCGCCTACGACACCGTGCTCTACGGCCCGGCCGAAGTCGCCGCGGCGATCATGCCGACCACGCTGCCCGATCCGCGCGACGAGTTCGCGCAGCGGCTGCAGACCCTCGACACCGGCTTTGCCCTGCTGACGATGGCCGGCACCGGCCGCGACACTGGCAACGAGACCTCGACGAGGGCTACCGCCAACTTCGCCTCGGTGGCGATGAGCGACCAGGCCGGGTTCGCCTGGGGGCGCACGTTGTTCCTCGCGACGACGATCGGCTCGCTTGCCGCGCTGCGGATCGTCGGCGGGCTGCTGCTCGCACTGGCGCCGCTGTTCGCCGGGCTGCTGCTGTTCGACCTGACGCGCGGAATCTTCGCCGGCTGGCTGCGTGGGCTCGCGCTGGTCGCGCTCGGCTCGCTCGGAATGACAGTGCTGCTTTCGGTCCAGCTCGCGGTGACCGAACCGTGGCTCGCCGACGCGCTCCAGCGCCGCGCGATCAACCAGGTCACGCCGACCGCGCCGACCGAGATGCTCGCGCTGTCGCTGGCGTTCGCGATCGCGGCCTCGGCGCTGCTGTTCGTGCTCGGCAAGGTCGCGTTCCAGCAGGCGGTAACCGCAGGGCGCCCGGTGCTGGCGCGGATCGCCGCCGAGCGCCGGGTCGGCGAGCCGGTCCAGCTCGCGCAGGCGAGCCCGGCGCTGCTCCCCGTGCATTCGCGCGCGGTTGCGATCAGCGAAAGCGTCGAGGCTTCGGTGCGGCGCGAATCCTCGCGCGAGACGATCGATCGCGCGCGCGTCATTGGCGGCCTGGCCACGCCGGTGGCGCAAGGCGCGGTGGTTCGTCCGGGCGGACCTGACGAACGGCTCGGCAGCGGCTATCGCCGCGCCGCCGGCCGCAGCGCGCGGTCGCAGCGAACACGGGATGACCGGCGATGAACGAGATGCGCAAGGATAAGCTCGCGGAATACTACCGCGAAGCCGAGAGCTGGTCGGAAGACCGCCAGGCGGCGACCGACCGCAGCGTGCGCGTGGCGTGGATCGTCGCCGGCGTCCTCGCGCTGATCGCGCTGGTCGAAGCCTTCGCGCTGGTCGCGCTGATCCCGCTCAAGCGCGAGGTGCCCTACACGCTGCTGGTCGACCGCCAGACCGGCTACGTCCAGGCGCTGCAGCCGTTCGACGGCGAGACCGTCACCGCGGATGCGGCACTCACCCGCTCGTTCCTCGTCCAGTACGTGATCGGGCGCGAGAGTTTCGATATCGACAGCCTGCAGGACAGCTACCGCAAGGTCGGGCTGTGGTCGGCCGGTGAGGCGCGCGAGCAGTACACGGCGCTGATGCGGCCGAGCAATCCGCTGAGCCCGCAGGCAAGCCTGCCGCGGCGCTCGACCGTCAACGTGCAGATCCGCAGCGTCTCGGCGCTGTCGCCGAACACCGCGATGGTCCGCTTCTCGACCGTCCGGACCGATCCCGGCGCGCGGCCGCAAGTCGCGCAGAACTGGGCGGCGGTGGTCAGCTACCGCTACTCGAACGCCGAGATGAGCGCCGCCGACCGGCTCGACAATCCGCTCGGCTTCCAGGTGGTCCGCTACCGCCGCGATGCCGAGACGCTGCCCGAAGCGCTGCCCCCGGCCCAGCCGCAAGCGCAGGCCCAGCCGCAGGTCGGTGCCCAGGCGCCGCGGGCCTTGCGTCCTGTGCCAAGCACCGATGCCCAGGGGCCGGTCATGTTGCGGCCCACGCGCTCGCCCACGGCGAGCCCACGGCCCGTGGAACCCGAATTGTGATCCGTTTCGCAGCCGCGGTCGCGCTGGCCGCAGTCGCGGCCGGCGCCTCGGCGCAAGTCTCGCCTGCGCCGAGCTTCGACGACCCGCGGCTGCAGACCGTGTCCTACGATCCCGCGCGCCCGGTGCGGCTGGTCGCGTTCGCCGATGCCAGCCTCACCGTCATGCTGCTGCCGGGCGAACAGATCCAGCGTATCGCGGTATCCGATCCCATGGCGTTCGAAGCTCGTGCCGTCGGCGCCAACGACAGCCTCGCGGTCCGTCCGCTGCACGCCGATGCCACCGCGACGCTGCTCGTCGACACCGCCCAGCGGCGCTACGAGTTCGAGCTCGCCACCGGCGACGGGCTCGCCGCGGCCTACGTCGTCCGCTTCGTCGGCGGTGCGGGCGCCTCTTTACCGCCGGCGGTCGCTCAGCAGCAGGCAGCGGCGCCAGTGTCGACCGCCGGCTACCGCCTCTCGGGCGAGCGCGAGCTGATGCCGAGCCGCATCGGCGACGACGGCACGCGGACCTATCTCGAATGGGACACCTACCAGTCGCTGCCGGCGGTGTTCGGCATCGGCTACAACGGTGAGGAAGAAGTCGTCGACGGCTACATGCGCAACGGCGTCTTTACGATCGACCGGGTCTACGGCGAGCTGATCTTCCGGATCGACAAGAAGCGCGCGCGGGCGCGAAGGCTCGAAAGGGTGGGTGCAGGATGAACGCGGCGACACAGTCCGATCCGGGCGCGGAGGACGTGCGCCCGATCGTACGCACCGCCGGCCCCGGCAACCTCGGCGTATGGATTTTCGGCGCCCTGCTGCTCGCCGGCGGGCTCGCGCTGTTCCTGACGCTCAACGCGCGCCGCGAGGCGATGGTTGCGCCCGCGACGACGGGCGTGCCGGGCAGCATGATCGCAGCACCGCCGCCGCTGTCGCTACCGCAGGCCTACCCTGAGCCGATATTCATCCAGCCCGGGCCCTTGGTCCGCGCGCCGTTTCCCGCCGCCGCGCCGGCACCGCAGCCGGTGGTGACCCGGATCGTCGAGCGGCCGTCGGCGCTCGGACCGGACGATCTCGTCGGCCTGATCCCTGCGCCGCCGGCTCCGCCGCAGCCCGCGCAGCCGGCCTTCGTCCCGCCGCCAGTGCAGCAGTTCGACCCCGAAGAGCGGGTCAGCGCGACCCGGCTGATCAACCCGTCGATGACCGTGCCCAAGGGAACGATCGTCGCGGCGGTGCTCGAGACCGCGCTCGATTCCTCGCGCGCCGGCGGCGTGCGGGCGATCGTCTCGCGCGACGTGCGCAGCTTCGACGGCAGCCGGGTGCTGATCCCGCGCGGCAGCCGGCTCTACGGCGAATACGCCGCCGACGTGAGCGCCGGGCAGCGGCGCGCGATGATCGAGTGGCACCGGCTGCTGCGCCCCGACGGGGTGACGATCGATCTCGCTTCGCCTTCGGCCGACCCGCTCGGCCGCGCCGGGGTCGAGGGCAAGGTCCATTCGAACTTCTTCGCGCGGTTCGGCGGGGCGATCCTGCAATCGGTGCTCGACATCGGCGTCGCGCTCGCCACCGGTGCGGTCACCGATGGCGATTCCGTGATCATCAACGTTCCGCAGGGCGCGCAACAGGCTGTCGGCCAGGCATTGCCGCCGCCGCCGCAGCCGCACCTCAGCGTCCAGCAGGGCACCAGCGTGTCGGTGTTCGTCGCGCGCGACCTGGACTTCTCGACCGTTGACGGCTGAGGCGGCCACCGCGCCGGGGGGGTTCTACCTCGACAGCCTGCTCGCGCCGCTCGCGGCGTGGCTCGAGCGGCCCGACGTGACCGATATCTACATCAACCGCGAGCGCGAGCTGTGGGTCGAGACGCTCGGCGGCGCGATCGAGACGCATGCCTGCCCCGCGCTGACCGAGCCGGTCCTCGCGCGCCTCTCGCGCCAGATCGCCGCCGCGAGCGCGCAAGGCATCAGCCGCGAGCATCCGCTGCTCGCGGCGAGCCTGCCCGACGGCTCGCGGGTCCAGATCGTCGCTCCGCCGGCGACCCGCGGCGGCCACGCGCTGGCGATCCGCCGCCATGTCGCGGCAAGCCCGTCGATCGACGATTACGAGACCGCCGGCGCGTTCGATCTCGCCAGCACGACGCCGGTCGACCTCGACCGCGAGCGCCAGCTCCATCCGGTCGCGCCGGCCGATGTGCGCGAGACTTTGCGCGAGGCGGTAAAGTGTAAGCGTAACATATTGATTTCAGGAGGAACTTCTACCGGCAAGACCACCTTCCTCAACGCGCTTCTGCGCGAGGTTGCTGAAGATGAACGGCTGATCCTGATCGAGGACACGCCCGAGCTCGAGCTGACCCACCGCAACGCAATCGGCCTGCTCGCCGCACGCAGCGCGCTCGGCGAGGCGGAGGTCCGTGCCGAGGACCTGCTGATGGCCTCGCTGCGCATGCGGCCCGACCGGATCATCCTCGGCGAGCTGCGCGGGGTCGAGGCGCTGACCTTCCTGCGCGCGATCAACACCGGCCACCCGGGCTCGATGACCACGATCCACGCCGACAGCCCGGTGCGCGCGATCGAGCAGCTCGCGCTGCTCGTGCTCCAGGCCGGCTCGCGGCTCGGGCGCGACGACGTGCGCCACTACGTGCGCGAAAGCATCGACGTGTTCGTCCAGCTCGAACGCGAGGGAGGCCGCCGCAAGGTGGCGCAAGTGCTGGTGCGGAGCTGATCGGCGGGATCGAGGGGAGATGTCGATGAGATTTCGGGCGCTTGCCCTCGCCGCGGCCGGCGCCGCGCTCGCCGTATCGTCGGGCGCCGTCGCCGAAGACGCCGACTGGTATCGCGGCGGCTGGCGGACCGAGGCGGGCGATCCGCACGTCTACCAGTTCGTGATCCGCGGCACGCAAGTGACCGGCTTCCACTGCACCCACTGCGCCGACGGAACCACGCTGTCGCCGCTGGAGGGCACGTTCGACGAGAACACCGGCCTCGCCTTCACCATCCGGCACCTGACGCCCGAAGGTGCCACGGCTTCGGAGGAGCGCCTGCGCGCCAGGCTCGTCGACGGCAAGCTCGTGGTCAGCGGCGGCCCGCGGGAGCAGGTTACGATCAAGGACCCGCGCGGGCCGACGCCCTCGCCGTTCCCGATCAACATCCTGCCACCCAACGCCCCGCCGGTCCCGATCGCGCAAGCCGCTCCCGGCGGCGGCGGACGGCCGGCGCCCTACGTCCAGCCCGCCCCCTGGCGCCCGCTCACCGCCGACGACGTCGCCGGTGTCTGGCTCGGCTTCGGCGTCGGCATGGACAAGCAGTATTTCGTCATCCGCAAGGACGGCGAGCGCCTGTTCGGCCTCGCCTGCGGCCGCTGCGACAACCCCTATACCTTCGGCGCGCTCGAGAACTTCGCGATCCATGGCGACACGCTCGAGTTCGACATCGTCCACCAGGACTGGGGCGACGGCCCGACGCTGCCGTTCCTGCGCCACGTCACCGCGCACATCGCGATGAACGAGATGCGCATGGACGCGCGCCGGCCCGACCAGTCCGGCCCCGGCATCGTCGCCTCGCTGGTCGGCCCGATCGCGATCGAGGCGACCCGCGGCAACGTCGTCGGCGAGTAAGTCTAGCGCCCGAGGCCGAGGAACGAGAAGGAGTTCTCGTCGAGCTTGAGCTTGACCGCCGCGTAGAACCCCTTGTCGGTGCTGCGCGCGGCGCCGAAGTCGGGATCGCGGAACCCGACCACGTTGTAGCCGACGCTGAGCAGCACGTTGTCCGCCGGCACGAAGCCGATCTCCGGCCCGACCGCAAAGCTCGTCGTCCCGTCGTCGAGGCTCGCGCGGACCGAGGCGCGCGCGCCGATCTCGATCCGCTCGCTCACCGCGACCCGCGCCTGCGCGCCGGCGAGCGCGGTCGTGTCGGCGAGGTCGAAGTCGCCGAACCGGTCGAGGTTGTGCCGCATGCCGACGAACAGCTCGGCCTCGCCGAGCTCGTGCCCGTCGGCGCCGGTCGGCGTCCAGTTGGCCGAGACGCTGCCGATCACCCGCGCCGAACGCGCGTCGCCGCTGACCGTCAGCCGGCTCGGTCCGACCGGCGTCTGCGCGCCCGCGACCGCGTTGTGCACCGTGTCGCTGCGGTATTCGATCTTCGACAGCAGCGCGAACGCCGATCCCGCCGGCCGGTGCGCCAGCGACAGGCTCGCGTCGCGGATCTCGCTCGAAGCCCCGCCGGCGCCGCTCGCCTTGGTCCACAGGAACCCGCTGCCGACCACGCTGCCGTTGCCGAGCTGGCGGATCGCCGCGAGCGTCACGCCCTTGCGGTCGGCGAGCTCGCCGTCGCGATACTCGCCGCGCACCCGCGCGCTCCACAGCTCCTGCTGCCAGGTCGCGCCGAGCGAGGCCGCGGTGAAATCCTCGCCGAGCGAGCCGTCCTGCCCGAGGTGGCCGCCGCTCGACACCGGATGCTCGGGATTGATCACGTCGTCGACGTCGATCCCGCCGCCGAGCGTGCGGTTGGCGTCGAGCGTCGCATCGAGCGTCAGCGCCTCGGTCACGCGCAGGCTCTGCCCGATCGCGAACGAGGCGAAAGTCCGCTGCGCATCCGCCCCGAGCGTTTCCGAGCCGAGCGTCGTCGTGACCTTGCTCCCGTCCCACGGGCTCAGCTCGAGCCCGCCCTGCAGCGTGTTGGCATCGATCGCCTCGCCGCGGGCGATCTCGTACGAGGCGACCGCGCGGATTCCCGGCGTGATCGCGTAGCGCGCGCCGAGCCGGTGGCGCGTCGGCAGGTCGATCGATTCGGTCCCGCCGAGCGCTACGCTGGTCGCCGCGCTGAGCTCGAGCTTCTGGTCGAGCAGCCGCTGGGTCACCCCGCCCTCGAGCACCGTCGAGGTCCGGTCGGCACCGCTCGCGAGATGGTCGTCGAGATAGGCGACCCCGAGATAGGCGTCGGTCGACTGCGCGCGATAGGCCGCGCGCAGCTCGACCGCGTTGCGCCGCGCGTCGTCGGTCAGGCTCTCGTCGTGCCACGCGCTGCCGACGAGGCTCAGGTGCTCGTCGAGCGCGAGCCGCGCATCGGCGCCGAACTTGCGCCGCCCGCGCTCGGCCTGGTTCTGCTGGCCGACGCCGAAGCCCTCGTCGACCTGGCGGGCATAGGCGAGCAGGTCGACCGCATTGCTGTGATGCTCGATCTCGGCCGAGACCGCCGCCGCCGACACGCCGTCGCTGCGGCTCACCGCCGCTTCGCCGCGCAGCTCGGTACCCGCGCCGACGCGCAGCCGCACGTCGACCGCGCCGAGGTTGGTGCGTGCCGCGTCGCCGCGGTCCGTGATCCCGGTGGCGCCGAGGCGCACCGCGCCGTTCGCGCTGGTCCAGGTCGTGCGCAGCCCCGCGTTCCATTCCTCGCTGCCGAGCTCGTCGCTCTCGTAGTCGATCACCACGAACTGCGGGTTGAGGCTCGGATCGCGGCTCAGCACCGGTTCGGAGAAGGTGATCGTGCCCGAGATCTCGTCGATCCGGTAATCGACGAAGCGGACGAGCTCGCGCCGGTTGACGACGATTTCCGAGCGCAGCCGGTCGCGCACCTCGATTGCCACGACTTCGCTGTTGGCGAGGATCGTGCGGTTGCCGATCGCGTAGGGCCCGCTGATGCCGCCGCCCTGGAACTCGACGCGCTGGTGGCGCGAGCCCGTCTCGGCGGCAAACGCCTGCGCCTGGAAGCCGCCGACTTGCGCTTCGGCTTTCACGCCGGTCGCAGTGCGCTGGTAGCGCGCGAGCTCGGTCTGGTCGAAGCCGGTCTCGAAGTCGCCGAACATCGCGTAGAACGCGCGGCTCTCGATGCGCACGTAGAGCTTCTCGCGGCTCGCCGCGTCGTACAGCCGGTCGGTGTTGTCGCCGTAAACGGTGTAGTACGCCGACGGATCGAGCACCCCGAGCAGGCGCTGCTCGTCCTTCTGCTTGGCGCTGTCGTACGACACCGTCAGCAGGTATTTCCCGAGAATGCGGCCCTTGGCGTAAAGCGCCACGCGTGCCTCGTCGCCGAGATCGCTGTCGAAGTCCGCGCCGCGCTCCATGTTGTCGGCGATCGTGCGCGCGCCGATCGAGCCTTCAGCAAGCGCGATCACGGCCCACGGCTGGTCGCCGGGTTCCATCCACGCCTCGAGCTGGGTCTCGCGGCTGGTCTCGCCGTCGGAGAACGTGAAGGTCGAGCGCAGCGCGCCGCTGACCATCGTCGGGGCCAGCTCGATGTAGGCGATGCCGTCGTCGCCCTCGACGAACCAGCGCGCGCCGCTGGTGCCGAAACCCGACAGCGCCTGGCTCTGGCGCGCCTCGCGCTCGCTCAGCGCCTGGTATGGCGCCTCAAGCGTGAACGCCCCGGAAATGCCCGCGTGGACCGGGCGGCCGAACCGGTCGACCATGCGCACGGCGAGGATCGGCGCCGTGGCGCCGTCGGCGATCAGCCGCGACTTCTCCGCGACGAGCTCGGCCCGCATCGGCGTGTCGGCGAAGGCGACCACGCGGGTCAGCTCGGCCGGTTGCCCGTCCGCGCCGCGCAGCTTCACGGTCAGCGTGTTGTTCTCCCCGGGCAGACGCACGCCGCGCCACACGCTGATCGCGTAAGCGCCGTTGGGGCTCGTGTTCGCGCCTTCGTAAGTCAGCGGATCGACGGCCTCGCCGTTGACCTCGAGCACCGGGGTCGCGGTGGCGCGGTGGCGCACGACCACGCGGATCGCCGGCGAACGCGGATTGTGGTCGGTGGCGGGGAACAGGATCTCGTCGGGCCCGTCGCCGAGTGCCATCCAGTCGACCTCGGCGCCCGAGGCCTCCTTGTCCGACATCGCGGCCGGAACCGCCTCGGCAGCGAGGGCGGCGAGCACTTCGGCGGGAACCGTCGCGACGAAATCGGCGCGCGCCACGCCGCCGCCCTGCCCGGTCACGAAGCGCGAATCCGCCGATCCGGCGGTCCGCGTCGAGCGCGCGCAATCGACGAAGCGCCCGCCCTCGGGCAGCGTCGCGCCGATCGCGCGGGCAATGTGCGTCCCGGGCATGACCCCGTCGAAGTGATAGCGACCGTCGGCGTCGGTGAGCGCGAAGCTGCCGTCCTCGAGCATGACGCGCACGTTCGCGAGGCCCACGCCCGGCGCCGTGCCGCACGTGCCCGCTGTAACCTGCCCGATCAGCGTCATGCGGTCGGTCAGGCCGTCGCGGCGGATGCGCACGCCGACGCTGGCCTCGACCGGATCCTCGTTACCTGCGCGCGCGGTGGCGTGATTGAGCGCCTGGCCCGGCGACGCGTCCGCCGCAACGGTCAGCGCGTAGGTGATCTCGCGCTCCTGTCCCGGTGCCAGCGCCGGCAGCGCCAGCGACAGGCCGTGACCGTCGGGATCGGTGTGGAGCAGCGCCGCGGCATCCTGGCCGTCGATCCGCACCGAATCCGGCGCCAGGCGCAGCGAGGCGGAGAAGCGGTCGATGATCGCCACCGGATCGCTCGGAACGGTCGCGTCGAGGTTGCGCAGCGTCAGGTGGTAGAGCAGCGCGTCGCCGGGCTGCGCCTCGTCGCGCGACACGCGCTTGCGCAGCGAGATCTGCCCGCCGGGGCTGTCGACCGGCACGTCGATCTCGAGCGGCACGACCGAATCGACCGAGAACGGATCGCCGTACGATCCGTCGGTCAGCACAAACGCCGCCCCGTCGGGGCGGGTGAGCGCGGCAAGGTCGGCCGGCGCGATGAGGGATGGCGCGGTGAACGGTGCGGGCGGTTCGACCTGAAGGCGATAACGGCCGAATCCGACCATCGGGAACCGGTATTCGCCGGCATCGACCGGATAGGCGATCCCCGACGCGTCGCGCGCGGTTTCGCCGCTGATCACCGTCGAGGGATAGGGCGAGACCCCGTCATAGCCGAACACCAGCGCCGGCTGCCCGGTCGCATCGTCGATCAGCGTGACCCGCGCGCCTTCGACCGGCGTGCCGTCGCGCGACGAGAAGACCATCCCGAACGGATCCGCCAGGGCCTGGACCTGGCCGACGAGACCCGTGATCGGCTGGTCGTCCGACAGGCCCTCGATGGCGATCGTCTCGCCGCCGCGCAGGCTCAGGCGGCAGTCCTTGCTGCTCGCGGCGGGCGGCATCGGCGCCGTGGCGATGGCACCGAAGAACACTCCGCTGTCGGGGTCGGATTCGGTCGCGACGATGTCCTCGACGTCGCCGTCCTGCGTGGTCAGGCGAATGTCGAGCGTCTCGACCCGCGCCGGGTCGCGGTTGGACGCGAACGCGTCGAGCCGGACGATGAGCCGCTGGCCCGCATGGAGCTCGGTGGTCGGGCGGACCGTCACGACCGAGATCGCATCGTTGCCGTTGAGCGCCGCGTGCGCGACCGAGGTCGAACAATACGACGACGCGAGCGAGACACTCTCGCCCGCGTCGGGTGCAGGGACATAAGTCGACAGCCGCACCGGGCGTGCGGCGCGCTGGAAGGTGACCAGGTTCGAAAGCGCCGTGAACTCGTCGCCGCCCACGCTCCAGCGGGCCGCGGCGACGTTCGTCACCGCCTGCCCGTGCGCTGAAGTGCTAAGCAGCGCGGCCAGCGCTAATAGGCAAGCGCCGACCGCGCGGAAAAGGCGATCCGCGGGTTTCATCAGACGAGAGGTCTCCCGGAGGAGCGAGAAGCTCCTCCGAAAGTCAGTTGATCGTCGCCCGGAAGATCAGGGTCTGCGTCGTGCCGGTGGCGAGGGTCGCGATCGTGCCGCTGACCACACCGCTGGCATAGCTGCCGTTGGTGGCGCCCGGCGTCGTGCAGTTCGCCCCGCCGACCTTGACCCCGTAGCCGGTGTCGTAGGTCACCTGGCTCGGCAGCGTGTCGGTGATCGCAACGCCGGTGGCGGAAGCGCCGCCGCTGTTGCTGACCGAAATGCAGTACTGCACCGTCGCGCCCGGAATGGCGGCGCCGGTCCCGAAGTCGCCGGCCACGACCGTGCTGGTCTTGGTGGCGGTCAGCGTCGCGGTCAGGACCACGTAGTCGTCGGTCGCCGAGAACGCGGCATCGCGCGCGGCATCGCTCGCACCGGCCCCGTCGGCGAAGATCGTGTCGACGCCCGCGGTGTTGGACGAAGCCTGGGTCAGGTTGCTGCCGATCGCGGTGCCGTTGTCGGCTTCCTTGGCCGTGGCGGTCAGGGTGACGGCGGCAATCTGGGTGTTGGTCGCGCTCAGCGGCACCAGCGGCGTCACCACGTGCACGGTCACCGGGGTATCCGGCGCCAGCGCGTTGAGGTGGGTGATGACGGTGTCGGTACCGGCTTCGAACGTGTTGTTGCCGTTCGCGTCGAGGTAATAGACGAACGGCGTGTTGACGTCGAAACCGTCGTTGCCGCTGATCCCCGCGGCCGTGCCCGTCGCCTTTTGCAGCGCGCTCAGCTGGAAATCGAGCGTCGCGTTCGAGACGTTCTCGATCCGGAACGACACCGCCTGGTTGGCCGCGCCCGGCGTGACCGAGGTCGCGGTGCCGTCGATCCGCGCAACGGTCACGTTGATCTTGCGATCGACGATGATGTCGTTGGTCGCGGTCGCGTCGGTCTGGTTGATCCCGCCGACCGTGTAGTCGACGGAGACGTTGTTGGTGATGGTCGTACCTGCGGCAGTGCCCGCCGCAAGGGCGGGACTGGCCGCAAGGCCGCCCATGGCGATCGCGCTCATCGCGCAACCGCGTAAGAAAATGCTCTTAGTCACTGTGATCCCCTATTTTTCCCCGAAGGTAAGCCCCCATCGAGCCCCGGTTCAGCGCACCCGCGCGCTGAACCGGACCTCGCCCGTCTGGCTGGGCGCCACCGTGGCGACGACCCAGCGCATATGTGTGATATCTTCAGCAGTTGCGGGGCGTTCTTCGCCCGCTTCGTTAGCAACCTCGAGCTCGCTCAGGCGGCCCCAGTGCGCGCCCCCGTCGACCGACACCTCGGTCGCCGCGGCCGCCTCGTCGGTCAGGACGAGATCGCTCGGCACCGGGTTGACGATGACGAAGTTGCTGACCGCTGCGGCGCCCTCGTTGCGATAGCTGGTGGTGAACACCAGCGTGTCGCCCGGGACGACGCCTTCGGCCGCGACCAGCTCGGGAGCGCCGCCTTGCTCCTGCGCCTGGCGCACGAGCTTGACGTCGCTCTGCAGCTTGATCGGGCGCTCTTGCGCCGCGGCCGCCGCCGGAACTGCACACACGGTCAGAAGAATGGCAGTCAGGATTCTGGTAAACATGACTTTAATCCCATCAATCGACGGTGACGGAGAAAGTGATCGTGCGGCTCGCGCCGCTCGTCATCGTGCCGAGGTTGACCGAAACGCCCGAGCTGCCGGCCTGGCCGGCGTCGTCGCCGGTCTGGTCGGTCAGGCTGGTGCTGTTGAGCTTGAGCGAGCCGGCCTTGTAGGTCGTGCCCGTCGGAATGGGGTCGCTGACCACGAGGCTCGAAACCGAGCCCGAGCCGTTGACCGTGGCGACGATGCTGTAGGTCGCCGTCGCGCCGGGGATCGCCTCGTGGCCGCCGAACTGGTCGTCGATCGTGACCGATTTGACCAGGCTGACCGCGCCGATGCTGGCGATGAGCGTGCCGTCGTCGTTGTCGCTCGCGGTGCTCGAGCCGACGACCGCGTCGCCACCGCCCGCGCCCTGGCCGGCGAACTTGGTGCCCGGCGTGCCGCTGCCGGTGGCCGCGACGGCCGTCAGGCGCACGTCGGCGGTGTCGCCGTCGCCGGGGCTGCCGGCGAGACCGGTGACCACGAACACCAGCAGGGTGTCGTCGGCGGCGATCGCCGGGGTGGTCCCACCCGACGTGATCGTCGCATCGACGCCCGCGTCATAAGTGCCGTTGTTGTTCGAGTCATAGGCCAGCAGCGTGACCGAGGGATCGAAGTCGTCGCCGGTCAGCGCCGCGTTGGGCGTCAGGCGGAACGATTCGGGGCCGTTGCCGGTGTTGGTGATCTCGAACGAGAGCACCGCCCCGCTCGCATTCAGCGTCACGTTGCCCGCGTCCTGCGAGGCGACCGCGACGTTGAGCACCTCGTCGACCAGGATATCGACCTGGTTCGAGGTGATCGTCTCGGTGGTGGCGCCGTTCGAGTAGGTCGCGCTCGCGGTGTTCTGGATCGTCGTGCCCGCGCTCACACCGGCGGCATGGGCTGCCACGGGAAAGGCGGAAACGGCGACGGCCAGAGCGGCGCGGAAGCAGTGGCGGCGAGTGGTGCGGTCGGTTTTCATGTGCCCCATATCGCGGCAAATGGTTAACGGCCCGCTAAGTCGGTCAACTTATGTGGAATCCCCTAGTAAGGGCCCTTCCGTTCTCTTCTTTACGTGCGTACGCGCGTTGCCTCACGCGGAACGGCGGCCTCAGGGGGCACCAGTTCTTAACGGCTCGGAAAGTATGTTGGCGTAGTGCGACCCGCATTGCGCATTCACCATGACTTTGCACTTTAATCCCCTCCGCCCCTCACGCCTCCTCGCCAGGCTGGCTTGCCTCGTCGTGGCCGCGTGCCTGTGGGCGGCGCCTGCGGCCGCGGCGGAGTGCAACATCGCGGGATCGCAGGGCTCGACCGGGCCGGCCAACTGGCAGACCTACTGCTGGCTCGATCTGACCTCGTTCAACAACACCACCGCGCGTTCCGCGGCCGGGCAGAATTTCAGCTACGATCTGCCCGACGGCACGACGATGACGTTCAATATGAAGGTCACCGGGCCGACCCTGACCTCGGCCACCTCGCCGTCGTGGACCGGCGCCGCGATCGGCAACACCGCATTTCTCGGCATCGCCGGTCGGCCGATCCTCTATCAGGGGACCGACGGCGGCACTTCGGTGATCACGATCAGCAACATCACCCTGACCCCGCCGCCGGGCTCGGGCGCGATCACTGCCTACATGTTCGTCGGCGCCGACGCCGAATCGACCAACAGCGGCGAGACGCTCCGCTTCCAGACCAACGGCGGCAACTGGAGCGTGCTCGACCAGGTCGGGCCGACTTCGGGCAGCACCTATCCGACGATCTCGGGCGCCAACACGAGCAGCTTCACCGAGACCGGCGTCAACGGCACGGTCGGCGCCTACATCGTCGGCAGCACGACGCCGACGCAGATCGTCACGACGATGGTCGGCAGCGGCCTGCAAGGGGCGATGTTCGCCGTGCGCTTCGCCTCGATCCGCCTGAACATGCAGATCCAGGGTGCCCGCGTCAGCGCGGCCGACCAGTTCGACTTCGAGATCAACGCCACCTCGGGCGGCGCCACCCTCGCGTCGGGCTCGTCGAGCGGCACCGGCCTCGGCCCGTTCACCGCTGCTTCGCTGTCGACGGCGTCGGCGCTGCCGCTGACGCTGACCGAAGTCATGGCCGCCGGCAGCACGAACACCATCGGCCACTATCGCTCGACGCTCAGTTGCACCAACGCCACGCCGGGCTCGAGCACGCCGCTGCCGAGCGGCGTGGTGACGACCAGCTACAGCTTCGGCGCGCTTCAGTTCGGCGACAACATCCAGTGCGCGTTCACGAATATCCCCCACCCGCACATGCAGCTGACCAAGACGCTCGGCTCCGGGGGCCGCCAGTTCACCGGCGACCAGTTCACACTCAAGGTCCAGCAGGGCACCTCGGTGCTCGCCACGACGACCACCACCGGCACCGGCTCGACCGTGACCAACGGCACCACCCCGCAGGCGCAGGGCGTCGCGGGAACGACCTACACGCTGCTCGAGGAAGGCGCGGGCTCGACCGCGCTCGGCCAGTACACGACGACGATGACCTGCACCAACGCCTACGGCGGTTCGAGCACCGTGCTTCCGACCACCGCCGGCGGCACGGTCGTGCCGCAGCTCGGCGATATCATCTCGTGCACCATCCGGAACACCAAGAAGAGCGCCAACGCGCTGCTCGGGGTGACCAAGACCGCGACGATCGTGTCCGACCCGATCAACAACACAGTCAATCCGCTCAACATTCCCGGCGCGATCGTGCGTTACGCGATCCGCGTCGCCAATTCGGGATCGCTGACGATCGACAACAACAGCATGTTCATCGTCGACCGCCTGCCCTCGCAAGTCGAAGTCGGCACCGCAGCGCTGCCGACCTTCACCCAGGGCTCGCCGACGAGCAATGTCACGGTCAACACCACCAACGACATCCGCTATTCGAACGCGGCGACCGCACCGACGTCGTTCGCGGCGTGCAGCTATTCTCCGGTCAGCGCCTATGACCCGGCCGTGCGCTTCGTGTGCATCAATCCGAAAGGAACCATGGCGGCCTCGTCGGGGACGCCGCCGAACTTCACGGTGACGATCAACGCCCGGGTGAAGTAAACGCGCAGGCCGCTTCCTATAGGAAATTTCCTGCGCGCCGCCGTTCCTTGCTCTAGCCCACGACGAAATCCGCGGCGCTGAGCGAGGTCACGCCGATGAAGGTCGCGACCAGGATCGCGGCATCGCTCCCCGTCCCGTCGGCGTCCCACAGCAGCCGGCCGTCGTCCGTGTCGAACAGGAACTGACCCGCTGGCGCCGAAGCCCGCGGGTCCGACCCCGAAACGAGCGACGCTTCGCCGCCCGGGAACAGCCCGCCGCCGAAGCCATCGGACCACACGCTGATCCGATCGGTCCCGCTGACGAAATCGGTGACCTCGTCGGGCCCGTCCGAGGCCGCCCAGAAGTGGAAGTAGTCTGCGCCCACGCCGCCGGACAGCACGTCGGAGCCAAGGTTGCCGACGAGGAAATCGTCGCCATTGCCACCCCGGAGCGTGTCGTCGCCTGCACCGCCGTCGAGACCATCGCTGCCGTCGCCGCCCTGCAGCTCGTCGTTGCCGGCATCGCCGGCGAAGCTGTCGTTGCCGGCTTGGCCGAGCAACTGGTCGTCGCCATCGCCGCCGATGAGCACGTCGTCGTCGTTGCCGCCGTCGATC
>CBHWED010000018.1:0-27345 GCA_966112795.1 uncultured bacterium | reverse complement strand
GCGAACGTCAGCCTCGCCGGCGTGATCGGCCCGGTCGAGCGGATGACCGACGACGACCAGGAGAACCTCAACGTCGATCCCACCGCCGGCAAGTCGATCAACGCGATCCGCGACTTCACCGGCCGCGGCACGATGGTCTGGGGCGCGCGCACGCTCGCCGGCAACGACAACGAGTGGCGCTACGTCCCCGTCCGCCGGCTGTTCATCAACATCGAGGAGTCGGCCAAGAAGGCCAGCGCGTTCGCGGTGTTCGAACCCAACGACGCGACGCTGTGGCTCAAGGTCAAGGGGATGATCGAGAGCTATCTCTACACGCTGTGGGAACGCGGCGCGCTGGCCGGCTCGAAGCCCGACCAGGCCTACTACGTGAACGTCGGCCTCGGACAGACGATGACCGCGCAGGACATTCTCGAAGGCCGGCTGATCATCGAGATCGGCATCGCCGCGGTCCGTCCGGCCGAATTCGTGGTGCTGCGCTTCATGCACCGTCTGCAACAGGCGTGAGCGCCCAACCTCCCAGGAGATGATCAATGGCCGTATCCGCCCAGGAAATCCGCCAGAGCTACCCGCTGCCGGTGTACAACTATCGCGTCGAGATCGGAGGGATGGCGATCGCCTTCTCCGAAGTCTCGGGCCTCAGCATTGGCCACGAGGTCACGACCTACAAGGAAAGCACGACCGGCGGCGGCGGGCCCGGCCCGCGGACGATCCACATGCCGTCGCAGCCGACGGCGCCCAAGATCACGCTCAAGAAGGGCATCGTCCGCGGACAGAGCGTGGCGACGCTCTACGCCTGGATCGCCTCGATCCAGCTCAACGTGGTCGAGAAGCGCGACGTGTTCATCCGCCTCTGCGACGAGACCGGCTCGCCGGTGATCAGCTGGCGGGCGATCAACGCGTTCCCGACCAAGCTCGACGCCCCGAGCTTCGATGCCAAGTCCAACGACGTCGCGGTCGAATCGATGGAGCTCCAGGCCGATCGTGTGACCGTCGAAGAGGCGTGAGCGCGTCATGGCGTCGCGAGCGCTGCCGCTCCCGGCATACAGCTTCCGGGTGACCGTGGGCGGCCAGTCCGCGGGCTTCTCGGAAGTGTCGGGGCTGACCATCGAGCGGGACACGGTGACTTACAGCCATGGCCTGAGCCATTGGGAAGGCGAGACCCTGATCACCTATCCGTCGGGCAAGCATCGGCAGATCAGCCTGAAGCGCGGGGTCGTCGCAGGCGACGGCAGCTTCTTCGACTGGCTGGTCGGGGCCGATGCCGAGCCGCGGCCGATGGATGTCAGCCTCGTCGATGCCGAGGGCGCGCCGAAAGTCACCTGGCGGATCAAGACCGCGATCCCGATCAAGCTGACCGCGCCCGCGTTCGGCGCGGCTTCGAACGAGGTCGCGATCAACACGCTCGACGTCATGGTCGCGGGCGTGTCCGTGGTTCAGGGAGGTTGAGCCGTGGATCCGATCGCGGGCTTTCGCTTCGGTGTGTTCTTCTTCGCCGGCGGGGTGATTCCCAATCCGCTGGACATTCGCTTCCAGAGCGCCGGCGGGCTCAATGCGACGATCTCGACGGTCACCCACCGCGAGGGCGGCGAGCTGCTCTACTCGCACCGCCTGCCCGATGTGATCAGCTACGACAACCTCGTGCTCAAGCGCGGGGTCACGGTCGGCTCGCTGCTGACCGTCGAGTTCAACGCCGCGATGACGCTGTTCAAGTTCGCGCCGTCGAACGTGCTGGTGACCGCGCTGAGCGAGGACAAGGTGCCGCTCGCCGGGTGGATGTTCATCCGTGCCTACCCGGTGCGCTGGACCACTTCCGATCTCGACGCGGGCAACAAGGCGGTGGTCATCGAGACGATGGAGCTCGCCTACGCCCGCATGCAGGTGGTGCGCGTCTGATGCCGATCGAAATCCGCGAGCTCGTGATCCGCGCCGTCGTCGACCAGGCGCACCACCAGCCGGAGCCGGAAGGCCACCGGCCGGAGGATCGCGCGAAGCTCGTCCAGCAATGCGTCGACGAAGTGCTCAAGGCGCTGCGCCGGCGGCGGGAGCGGTAGCATGGCCTTTCCCGACCTGTTCAAGCTCGAGAAGCTCAAGATCGAGGCCTTCGGCAAGCGCGAACGCACCGCCGCGAGCTCGCTCGGGACGTTCGAGGCGATGTTCAACCCGAGCACCGTGACCCAGCGTTACGCCAACCGCTATGCCAAGGGGCAGGGAACGACCTCGGGACGCAATGTCGCCCGGTTCGCCACGGTGCTCCCCGCGACCCTGCAGCTGCAGCTGCTGCTCGACGGCACCGGGGTCGACCAGATCGGGCTGCTGACGCTGTTCGGCAAGAACAAGACCGTCGGCGACCGGATCGATGAGTTCATGAAGCTCTGCTACCACATGAACAAGGACGCCCATGAACCGAACTTCCTCAAGGTCACCTGGGGCAAGTTCAACCGGCACCTCAACGGCGACGGGTTCCGCGGGCGCCTCGAGAGCGTGTCGATCAACTACACGAGCTTCGACCGCGACGGCTCGCCGATGCGCGCGCAGCTCGACTTGGCGATCACCGCGGACGACGATCCCGACCGGCAGGCGAGCAGCCTCAACCTGAGCTCGCCCGACCTCACGCACAGCCGCATGGTGCGCACCGGCGACACGCTGCCGCTGCTGACCGCGGACATCTACGGCACGCCGCAGCACGTGGTCGCGGTGGCGCGGGCGAACGACCTCGATCATTTCCGCACGCTCGAGCCCGGGCGCGAGCTGCTCTTCCCGCCGATCGCCGACTGACGATGCTCGCCGTCCCCACCATCACCAGCAACGGCGCGGCGCTTCCCGCCGAGTTCGAGCTGGTCTCGGTCGAAGTCGTTCGCGAGGTCAACCGGATCCCTTACGCCCAGATCGTGCTGATCGACGGCGAGGTCGCCAAGGCCGAATTCCCCGCGCTCGACAGCGATGCGCTGGCGCCGGGCGCGGAGATCGAGATCAAGGTCCGCGTGGGAGATGACGTCACGCCGCTGTTCAAGGGCGCGGTGTCGCGCGTGCGGCTCGAGTTCGCCGACGGGGGGCCGCGGTTGGCCGTGGAGTGCAAAGACAAAGCCTTCCGGCTGACCGCGGTGCGGCGCTGCGAAATCTACACCGACGGCAGCGACGCCGACGCGATCGGCGCGATCCTGCGCCGCGCGCAAGTCGACGCCGGCGATCTCGGCTCGGGCGAGGCGCAGCCCGCGCTGGTCCAGTACGACACGACCGACTGGGACTTCATCGTCTCGCGCGCCGAAGCGACCGGCGCGGCGGTCGTGGTCGCGGACGGCGCGCTGTCGCTGAAGCCGCTCGATGTATCCGGCTCGGCGGTCGCTTCGTTCCAGCTCGGCCTCGACGAGATCGAGGACTTCGAGCTCGAGCTCGACGCGGGCCGGCAGATCCCGGAATTCAGCGCGATCGGCTGGGACCTGCCGGAGGGCGTGGCCACCGAAGCGGCCGCGGCCGAAGCCCTCGCGCTGGCGCAAGGCAATGTCGATCCCGCCGACGCCGGGCGGAAGCTCGGACTGCCCGATAGCGTGCTGCGCCACCTGGTTCCAATGAGCGGGGTCGAGCTCAAGGCCTGGGCTTCGGCTCGCCTCGCGCAAAGCCGGCTGGCGATGCTGTGCGGCCGGCTCACCGTCGGCGGCACCGGGACGATCGCGCCGATGGACCTCATCGAGCTCAACGGCTTCGGCGCGCGCTTCAACGGCAATGCGCTCGTCAGCGGCATTCGCCACACCGTCGAGCACGGCGACTGGCGCTGCGACTTGCGCCTCGGGCTGACCGACGAGTCTTTCAGCAAGCGCGACGATATCACTGCCCCGCCCGCACAGGGCCTGCTGCCGGGCGCCACCGGGCTGCACATCGGCCTGATCTCGGACTACGCCGATGACCCGGATGGCGAGTATCGCGTGCGGGTCACGCTGCCGGGAATGACCGCCGGCGAAGACTTGCTGTGGGCACGGCTCATGGCGCCGGAGGCCGGCAACGAGCGCGGCTGGTTCTTCCGGCCCGATCCGGGCGACGAGGTGGTGCTCGGCTTCTTCGACGACGACCCGCGCCAGCCGGTCGTGCTCGGCGCGCTGTTCGGCTCGAAGAACCGCCCGCCGCCGCCGTTCGCCGACCTGTCGGACAAGAACGTCGCCAAGGGCCTGCTGACCAAGCACGGCCTCGCGATCGAGTGCCAGGACCAGGACAACCCGGTCATGAGCCTCAAGACGCCGAAGGCGCTGCTCGCGCTCGACGACGACAAAGGCGAGCTGCGGCTGAGCGACGGCAACTCCAACAGCATCGTCCTCAGCAAGGACGGGGTGACGATCAAGTCGGGCAAGGACTTCATGCTCGAGGCTTCGGGCAAGGTCGTGCTCAAGGGGGCGACGATCGATGCCAACTGATCCTCCCTTCCTCGGCCGCGGCTGGGCCTTCCCGCCGCGCTTCGGCGCCGGAGGCAGCGACGTCGAGATGGTCACGGGTGCCGCCGAAGTCGCCGAGAGCCTGCAGATCCTGTTCGCGACCGAGCCCGGCGAGCGGCCGATGCGCGGTGCGTTCGGCTCGAGCCTCAGCCGCTACATGTTCGCCGAGATCGACCAGACCATGCTGACCAGCGTGCGCGGAGCGATCTACGACGCGATCCTCGCGTTCGAGCCGCGCATCGAGATCGACGCGCTCGAGGTGGTCGAAAGCGGCGACACGCCGGGCCTGCTGACGATCTCGCTGCTCTATTCGCTGCGCGGCACCAACTCGCGCTACAACCTCGTCTATCCGTTCTACATACGCGAAGGCACGGCCTCGGCCCAGGCGGGGGCGCGCTGATGGGCGACTTCATCCTCATCGATGGCGACCAGGCGCTGTTCCAGCCCTCGTTCGGGCCTGCCACGGTGGTGGTCATGCCCGGCCGGCTGACCGGCAGCGGCCCGATGAAGGCTTGCGGCAAGCCCGCCTGCGTCAGCGGCGACGAGGGCTCGGTCAGCGTCCCCGGGTGCATGTACACGGCGCCGCCGTACGTCATCCCGGGCAGCGGAACGCTCGAGATCGCTGCGCTTGCCGGCGACCAGCTCGCCCCGACGTCGAAGACCGGGGGCAAGAAGCTGATGGTCAAGGGAAGCACTTTCACGGCGAAATTCTCGGTCCAGGCCCCGGCGATGCAACCGCAGCCTGCCGCCCCTCCGGTGCCCGATCCGACGCCGCAGTACAGCGGCTCGGGATCGTTCCTGACCACCAACACCAGCACGAAGGCCAACTGACGTGGCCTTGCCCCCGCTCGAGGAACTCCGCGGTGCGCAGCGCGACGGCACCACCCAGGAGCAACGGCAGCGCCCCGAGCTCGCCGCCGGCGCGGTCGGCATCGACGAGCGCACGCCGGCCGAACTGATCGCCTTCGCCCGCCGCTTCGCCAGTGAGGTGATGTGGTACGACGACGACAACCGGCCGGCCGGCTGGTGGGCGTCGCCCGAAGCCGGCGCCATCGGCCTTCCGGGCGAGCCCGCCCGCGGCGGCGCGACGTTCTTCGACGGCATCGGTACCGCCGGGACCGCGCTAGTCCCCGAGCTCGGCTACGACGAGGTGGCGCGCTTCCTCGAGGATCCGGCGGCCTTCGCCGATCTCCGGTATGCGCCGCTGCGGCGGCCGCACATGGCGCTGCTGCTGACCGCGGTGCGCCTGATGGGCCACGGCCAGCGCGCGCTCAACGGGCTCGTCGACCGGCATCTCGACTATCACTTGCGCGAAGTGCTGCGGCTGGCGCCGCGTCCCGCCGAACCCGATCGCGCGTTCGTGCTGTTCGAGCTCGGGGCCGGCGTCGACGCAGCCGAAGTCCCCCGCGGCTTGCGCCTGCTCGCCGGCCGCGACGAGCGCCATCGCGACCGCGTCTATCGTCTCGAAGAGCCGCTGGTCGTCAATCGCGGCAAAGTCGCGCGCATCGCTTCGACCTTTGTCGACCGGGAGATCACGGGTCTCGCAGCCGCCAGGCGCTCGATCACCGGCACGCCCGAAGAGCAGTTCCTGTTCCTGCTGTCGGTGGCGCTCGGCGATCCCCGGCCCGGCGACGCGCTGCCGCCGTTCGGCGGCAAGAAGGTCGACCTTGCGCTGTTGCAGGCGATCGGCACGTTCATCGGCTTCTCCCGCACTGCGCTGTTCCTCGAGCTGTTCGAGCTGCGGGCCATGCTCGCCTACAAGGCGCGGCGGAGCGGCGAGGCCGCCGAATGGCAGAAGATCAACAAGACGCTCGAAAGCGCCGGCAAGGCCAAGCGCGGCGATCCGGCGTGGGTGCTGCAGACGCCGAAACCGGGGGACTTCTACGGCAATCTCAAGCTCGCCCTGAACGGCAATCCGGACCTCAGCGGCCTGACCGAGGTCGAGACGGTGGACGATCTCGCGCTCCATCTCGACCGCGAGGACGTGCGCAAGGCGATCGAGACGCGGCTGTTCATGGAGGTAGACCGGCAGTTCGCGCCGATGATGGCAGCGAAGCGGGCCATCGATGCCGACTGGAAGGTGATCAACGGCTATCTCGAACTCGCCGGACGTCGCAAGCGCGGGAAGCCCGACTGGAAGCTCAAGGTCACCGACCAGGCCGCGTTCGCCGACAACCTCGCGACCGCGCTCGGTGCCGTAGACTATGCCGCCGCGGGGCCCATCGGCGCGGGGATCGCCACTCCGGACGACTATCTTGCGCAACTCGAAAAGATCGAAGCGTGGTTCTTCATCCCGGCCGAGGACATCGCGCAGCTTGTCGCCACTTACGGTTCGGACGACGCGACGCCCGCGGGTGCGCGGCGCTGGCGCGAGGCGTATGCGCTGCTGGCCGTGGCGCATGGACGCAAGGTCCGCGCACAGGAAGCGGCCGAACTCAAGGACGTGCGCCTGCATCCGCCCGCAGGCCGCAGCGGGCCGGACGCGGAGCTCGAGGCCGCGCTCGACAGCCTGCCGCCCGACCTCGACAGCCGGATGGAGGCGCTGGCGCGCTATGCCTCGGCTGACGACGTCGAGTTCGTCCGCTCGCTGTTCGCCGCGCCTGCCAGGCGCCAGCCCGCGTCGAGCTGGGATCGGGTCGACACGATCCTCGCCGAAGCCCGCCGTCGCCGGCTGCGCCTGCCCGAACCGGTGGCGCAGAAGGAGCACTGGCGCGCGCTGTGGGCTTACGACGATGCGCGCACGGCCACCGTTACACCCGACGCCACCGCCTGGCGCTGCTTCGGCGGAGTACCCGCCGATGCAGGCATGGACCAGCCACCGGCGACAATCGGGTGGGCGCTTGCATCGCCGGTCCTCGCGCTGTCCACCGGACGGCGGCGGATCACCCTGACGCTCGGGTTCCTCGCCGACGGCGGCGGACCGCTGCTCGCGCCGGTCGACGATCATGGCGATTCCCCGCAGAAGCTGCCTTTCGTCGCATCGCTGAGCGGCGCCAAGTCGTGGATCGGCGCGACCGCCGCCAACTTCGCCGAAGTCGACTACACCAAAGTGCCCGGAATCGCGCCGGTCGAGGCCGAAACCAAGCTGATGGGCCTGCAGGTCACGCTGGACCTCGACGAGACGGCGCCCGCGGTCGCTCCTTCGCCAGCCACGAGCGGGTTCGGCGGGACCGCCTGGCCGGTGCTGCGGCTGATGCTGCGCCCGGTGTGGGATGCCGAGCGCGGGCGCTTCGACACGGCCTACGAGCGCTTCCGCAAGCTCAAGCTCGCTAGGGTTCACGTGGCCGCGGCGGTCGGCTCGTTCGTGGCCGACGGTGCGCCGGGCCTGTGGCCGCTGACCGCCGAAAACGACACCGGCGTGGTCGACGCGAAGAAGCCGTTCGAGCCGTTCGGGGCCGCGCCGGCGACGGGCTCGGAACTGGCGCTCGGGCATCGCGACCTGCTGCACAAGCGGTTGACCAAGCTCCGGCTGTCGCTCGAGTGGCTCGGCGGACCGGCCTCGCTGGCGACCCAGTACAGGCACTATGACCCCCGCTCGTTCACCGCGCAGCTGAGCATGGTCGACGGTGCGGTCCGGACCACCGCGCTCGAGGGCAGCAAGGCGCTGTTTGCGGGGGACGATGCGCGGGTGCCGGTGCGGATCGACGTGGCGACCGGCGACGCTGCGCGCCCCGACCCGGTGGTCGAGCCGCTCGAGCCCGAAGTGCGCGGCTGGCGGCGGTATTTGACGGTGCGGCTGAACGGCACCGACTTCGGCCATTCGAGCTACGCCGCGCTGGTGGCGAGCAAGTCGATCACGCTCGCCAACGAACTGCGCCAGAACCACGCGGTGGCCGCGATCGACTATGCGGTGAGCCCGCCTTACACCCCGAAGCTCAAGCGCATCGCGCTCGATTTCACCGCGGCGCAGGAGATCGACGTGACGCGCTACGATCGCGCGCGCGCGATCGACCGGCTGTTTCACGTCCACCCGTTCGGCGTGGCCGAGGCCGATGCCGGCAGCGACGAGGGACGCCGCTTCCTGCCCTCGTACGACGAGGAAGGCGCGCTCTATGTCGGCCTTGCGGGCGTCGAGGCGCCGCAAAGCCTGTCGTTGCTGTTCGCCGGGGCCGAAGGCAGCGGCGGCGAGGAACGCGCCGGCCTGGTCCGCTGGTCCTATCTCGACGGTGATGCGTGGACGGAGTTCACCGAACCGCCGGACGACGGAACGCGCGGCCTCACCCGGCGCGGGATCGTGCGCTTCGTGTTGCCGCCGGTCCGGACGGGCACGCGGATGCCGGCGGGCTTCTACTGGGTGCGGGCGGCGATCGCCGACGGGGCGATCAATGCCTGCGACATGATCGACATTCACGCCCAGGCGGGTAGCGCCCGGTTCGAGGACGACGGGGCACCGCCTGAACACTACCTCGCGCCGCTGCCTGCGCGGACGATCCGCGGCATCGGCGATCCGGCACCGGGAATCGCCCGCGTCGTCCAGCCCTACGCTGCCGACGGCGGCCGGCCGGCCGAGGCGCGCGAGGCGTTCCTGACCCGCGCGGCCGAGCGCCTGCGCCACAAGAACCGCGCGCTCGGGCTGCGCGACTACGAACTGCTGGTGCTCGAGCGGTTCGCCGAAGTGCACAAGGTGAAGTGCCTGCCCGCGAGCGTGTTCGACGACGGTCCGGGCACGGTCAGGCTGGTCGTCATCCCCGACATCAGGGGCAAGCTCCAGGGCAACGCCTTCGCGCCGCGCGCGCCGGCCTGGCTGCTTGACGAGATCGCCGCCTATCTCACGCCGCTCGCGCCGCCGACGGCGCGCATCGCGGTCGGGCACCCGCGTTTCGTGCAGGTGCGGGTCCGCATCGGCGTGCGCTTCCGCCCGGGGGGCGACGAGGCGTTCGACAAGCGGCGGCTGGCCGAGCAGCTCAACCGCTACCTCGCGCCGTGGGCGTTCGACGAAGGCAGCGACATCGCCATCGGCCAGCGCATCGACGCGACGAGCATCGTCGCCTTCATCGACCGGCTGCCGTTCGTCGATTTCGTCGGCGTGTGCCGCCTGTTCGTCAGCGAGGACGACGGTGCGACCTTCCATCCGGGCGAAGGCGGCGGGGAATCGGTCGAGGCCCAGGGCGAGGACGCGGTCCTCACCCCGGCCGAGCGGCACGAGATCGACGTCATCGACGACGACCTGTTCGAGGAAACCCAGTTCACGGGCATCGGCTACATGAAAGTCGAGCTCGATTTTGTGGTGAATTGACCGGCTCAGCGGCCGGAAACGACAAGAAGGGAACCGAGCGATGCAGATCGACGAGAACAAGCGGCCGCGAAGTGCCCTGAAGACCTACTTCGCCAAGAACGCCATTCCGACCGAGGGGCAGTTCGCGCAGCTGATCGACAGCCTGATCAACCAGCGCGACGACGGCGTGGTCAAGAACGCCGGCGATCCGTTGAGCATCGAGGCGACCGGAGACGACGTGGGGCTCAAGCGCGCGGTCAACTTCTACCGCTCGTTCGCCGACGCCGACCCGGCGTGGACGATCTCGCTCAAGCCGCGCAGCAAGCCGGCCGATCCGAACACCGGCCGGTTCGGCTGGAGCGTCGGCGATGCCGCGGGCAACAGCCGCCTGTGCATCGACCAGGCGAACGGCAACGTCGGCGTCGGCACGATCGCGCCGGCGGAAAAGCTCGAGGTGTCCGGGCGGGTGCGCGCAGGCGCGGTCACGATCGGGCCGTGGCCGGCCAATCCGGCGGCCTATTCGTTCTTCGGCTCGAGCGCGCTCGACCAGGGCGATCAGCGCAACTACGCGCTGCTGCAGAGCAACGACGCCAACGGCTACACATTCCTCAATTCGCCGACGAAGGTCCTGCTCAGGATCGGCAACGGCGACCGGCTGACGATCGACAAGGACAACGTCACCGTGCTCGGCTCGCTGTCGATCGCCGGCTCGGATCTCTACTTCACCGAGACCAATCACCAGCACACCGGGATCGGCAACACGTTCGGCTACGCCGCGATCGAGAACGCCGCGAACTACGGCGCGCTGATGATCCTCGGGCGCAGCATCCCTTCGGGCGGCGGCTACCAGCGGGTGGTCAAGCTGTGGGACCTGCTCGAGGTCAACGGCACGTTCTCGCTGCGGGGCGACATGTCGATCCACGGCAAGCACGCCTTGCGCGGCAGCGACACCTGGCTGCGGCTCAACCAGGATGGAGCCTTCCCTTCGGGCACCCACACGCCCGGGCTGTTCGCGCCGATGAGCCTCAACGTCGGCGGCCACCGCGGGTGGGAGGCGAACCCCGGTAACGGCAGCGTGTTCGTCGCCGGCGACCTGCTCGTCAAAGGCCGCATCGGGGCGATGGACTACGGCCCCGGACCGCGGACTTCGGGCTGGGGCGGCGGCATGCGCACCTGGGACCTCGAGGTCGAGGCCACCGCATGGTGCCGCAACGCCTGGCAGACCGGCGCACGCGACCTTGCCGAAACCTATTATTCCGACGACGCGCTCGAGATCGGCGACGTGGTCGGGCTGACCGACGAGGGCGATGGCATCGCCGCCACCAGCCAGTCGTGCGACCCGCGGGTCATCGGCATCGTCTCGAAGGAGCCCGGCGTGCTGCTCGGCTCGCTGCACGAGCCCGACGAGGAGGATGCCGACAAGCGCACCGCCCATCCGGTGGCGCTGCTCGGCTGCACCCCGTGCAAGGTGACCGACGAAGGCGGCCCGATCCGCCGCGGCGACCTGCTGACACCGGCGCCGACGCCCGGCCACGCGATGCGCGCGGCCGGCGACCAGGTGCCCGGAACGATCATCGGCAAGGCGCTGGAAGCCCACGACGACGGTTCGGGCGTGATCGAAGTGTTCGTGATGCTGCGATAGGAGGGAATGTGAGAGAGCAATTGGAAGAACGGGTCGCGTCGCTGCAGGCGGATTTCGATCGCGGCAACGAGCGGCTCAAGCAGCTCGAGGACGACGCCGACAAGCTGCGCGAGACACTGCTGCGGATCGCGGGCGCGATCCAGGTGCTGACCGAGGAGCTCGGGCGGTCCGACGAAGCCGACGACGGCGAACACGCGGGGCCGCCATGATCGAAGCGCAGAGCATCAGCGCGGCGCGTCCGAGCGAGCCCATTCTCGACTGGTCGGCTCTAGTCGAGGAGGGGCGCGCGACGCTCGCCGCGATCGCGCAGAGCGATGGCCCGTGGACCGATTTCAACGCCCACGACCCGGGGATCACCATCCTCGAGGTGTGTGCTTATGCGCTGACCGACCTCGGATACCGTGCCGGGCACCCGATGTCCGACCTGCTCGCCGGCTCGGCGCCGCTGCTGGGCCCCGCCGAAAGCCTGACGACCCGCGCGGTGACGCTCGCCGACATGCGCCGCCTCGGGCTCGACGTCGTCGGCGTGCGCAATATCTGGATCGAGCCGGCGACGGTCGCCGGGGTCCGGCTGCACTACGCTGCCGGGGCACGCGACTTGTGGCTCGACGACAGCCAGGCCGGACGGACCGACGAGGTCGCGCTTGCCGGCGTCCATCGCGTGGTCATCGAGAAATCGTCGCGCGAGGACCTCGCGAGCGCCGACCTCGCCAACGCGGTCGCGTTCCGGCTCCATGCCGAGCGCAATCTGGGCGAGGACTTCGACAGCTTCGCAGTGCTCGAAAGCCAGCCGATCGTGGTCGCTGCGGACGTCGAGATCGACGATCCCGGGCGTGCCGAGGACATCCTGCAGGCGATCTTCGCCGGCCTCGACGGGTATATGTCGCCGCAGCAGCCGAGCACTTCGGTGGCCGAGCTGCGCAAGGCAGGTCTTTCGAGCGACCTGATCTACGATGGCCCGCTGCTCGAGCGCGGAGTGGTCACCGGCGAGATCGGGAGCGAGGAGCGCCGGCGCGTCCTCCACTTGTCCGACATCATCGCCGGGCTCGCGGCAACGCCCGGTGTCCGGGCGACGCGGCGGGTGCGCCTCGGCAACAGCCTCGACGAAGCCCTGACCGGACCCATCGCCTGGTCGTTCCCGGTCGACACCGACCGCGTACCCGCGTTCGACGTCGCGTCGAGCCGAATCCGCTTGCTCACAGGCGGCGCGGTCGCGCTGGATTCCAGCGAGCGTCCCGATCTCGCGCAACGCTTCGCCGAGACTGCGCGCGCCTCTTCGTCGGGCCCCGCGGCGATGCTCGAGGAGCCCCGCACTCCCGGCCGCGACCGCCGTGTGGCCGACTATCGGCCGCTGCGGCTCGACCTGCCGCGGGTCTACGGCGTGCAGCCGGGGACGCTTGGCCGCGATGCCGTGGCCTCGCGTCGCGCGGCCGCCAACCAGCTGCGCGCCTATCTCGCGATCATCGATGCGCTGCTCGCCAACCTGTTCGCCCAGCTCGCCGGCGCGAGAAGCCTGCTCAGCGCCGCGGCCGACGACAGCCGCAGCTATTTTGCCCAGGCGGCCGAGCCGCCGTCCGACGAAGCGCCGGTGCTCTCGGCCGGGTTGACGGCCGAAGCCCTGCAGAACCTGGTCGAGCAGCCCGACAGCCCTGCGGCGCGGGGCCGGCGCAATCGTTTCCTCGGCCACCTGATCGCGCGGTACGCCGAGACCGTGCCGGCAATGCCGCAGCCGGTCGGCCTCGGCTTCGACGGCGACACGGCAGCGGCGGACGATCTGCAGCTGCGTGCCCGGCGGGCCTTTCTCGATGCCTTCCCGCGCGTCAGCGGTGCGCGTGGCGCGGGAGCCAACCTGCTGGTCGATGGCGATGACAGCCCGCTGCTCGAGCGCATCCGGCTCAAGCTCGGGCTGCCGGAGGCGGCGGCGAAGCGGCTCCTGCTCGTCGAGCATATCCTTCTGCGCGGGCTGCCCGACGACGAACTGGCGGCGCTGCCGCTGCTCTCGGCGGCGGCGCGCGCGGATCCCTATTCGCTGCAGGTCAGCTTCGTGCTCGACGAGCGGTTGAAAGCGCGGGCGGGAGACAGCGAGTCGATCGGCCGGGTCATCCGCGAGGAATGCCCGGCGCACCTGATCGCCTATGTCCGCTGGCTTCCGGCCGCCGAATTCGACGCGTTCGCCGTAGCCCACGGGCTGTGGCTCACGGCATTGCGGCGGCATCGCCGCGAGCAGCTGGGACTTTCCGCATGACGTCGACTTCGGCCAGCCGCCAGGTCCGCAGCGCCCGCAACGCGCTCGCCGAAGCCCTCGGGCTCGGCGAGACCTATCCGCTGCGCGACTTGCCCGTGACGGCCGAGCCGCCGGTGGCGGCGTTCGGCTCGATCGCCCGGGTGAGCATCGACGACAGCGAGCGGGCCATCGCCTATCGCCTGCTCGACCAGGATGCCAAGCCGCTGCCCCGGGGCGCGACGCCCGAAGGGGTCGGGACCGGGGCGAGCCTCGTCATCGATACGCCGCCGATTTCCGACGACATCACCTTCACGGTCCGCGCAACGCGCCCCAGCGGCCGCGAGGCGATGCTGTTCGGCACGGCCCAGGTCCGGGTCGGCCTCGACGCCTCGCTGCCCGTGGCGCTCGTGCCGGCGGGCGCGGTGCCGACGGTCATCGATTACCAGGCGACCGTCGAAGTCGAGGTCGGCGGCAGCCAGGAGGGTGTCACTTACCGGCTGGTCGGCCGGCCGAGCCCGGACCCGGCGGCGCCCGACGACGCGGCCGCGATGGCGACCGACATCGCCTTGTCCGCGCCGGCCGGCGTGGCGGGCACCGGCGGCGCGATCCGCATGATCAGCGTGCCGCTGTCCGAGGACACGGTGCTCCACGTCCGCGCCTCCAAAGTCTTCGGCGGCAGCAACCCGCGGCCGACCCAGGCGACGCTGCTCAAGGCGACCCTCGCGATCTTCGTGCGCCCCAATGCCGCGCTGGCCGTCGCGGCAACGCCGGTCGTGGTCGACCATGGCGGGCAAGCGGCGGTCACGGTCACCGCGGCGCAGGCCGGCGTGTCCTACACCCTGCACGGCAAGGCCATCGCCGACGCCGAGTTCAGCCGGGTCAGCCCACCCGATCCCGCGACGCTTGCGGTGCCGACGCCCGACGGTGACGTCCGCGTGGTCGTGCCTCCGGTGACCACCGCCTGGGAGGCGCCAGCCGGGTACAAGCCACTGGCCGACGCTGTGGCCGGTACCGGCGTGGACCTCGCGCTGCCGGTCCCGCCCTTGTTCGCGGACACTTCGATCGTGGTCGAAGCGCGCAAGACTCACGCGAGCGGACCCGACGCGTTCACTTCGGCCGAGCGGCTGAGCCAGCCTGCCGCGGTGCTTGTCAGGCCCAATCCGAAGCCGCCGCTACGACTGGCCGCGCGCGTCACCGACGGCAAGCTGGTCGAGCTCAGCGCGGTGGGCGGCCAGCCGGGGGTGTTCTATGCGCTCGCGGGGACCAAGAAGCTCGGCGAGCTTTATCTGCACAAGGCGAACCCGGCCGACCCGGCGCTGAACAAAGGCGTCGGTTCGCTGGCGATGGCGGTCGATTTCGTGGTCGCCGCGAGTTCGCAAGTCGATGCCACGTCCGCCGCGCCGCCACCGGTGCCCAGGCTCGACCTCAAGCCGCTCGCGCTGCCGGTCGATCTCGCCGTGACCGCCCGACGGGCAATGACCGGGCTGGCTGCGGACCTCGGAAAGGTCACCGTGGCGCCGCTTCCGGCGGCAGAAGTCCAGCCCGCACAAGTGCAGCCGGGCAAGAGTGCGACCGTCACGATCGCGGCCGCAATCGCCTCGGAACGGTATGCGATCCTGGTCGACGGCAAGCGTGTCGCCGATCCCGTGCCCGGCGCGGGCGCGCCGCTGTCGCTCGACACCGGCCCGCTTGCGCCAGGCAAGCGCGTCGAATTGTGGGCCATGGCCGATACGCCCGACGCGCCGGTCCAGGTCGAGCGGATGACCCCGCTCGCGATCACCGTCGGCTGACCGATGGGCACCGGCCGGCACCTGATCGCACGGCAGACGATCGAGATCGTCGCTGCCGACCGCGCCGAGGCAGAAACGCTCGCAGCCCGGACCAGTCGAGCGGCCGACAGGTTCGCGACCGCGGTCGAACGCAGCCTCGATGCGGTCGCGGACGCCGGCCTCGACTTGCGCATCGATCGCCTCGAGCTCGACCTCGGCCCGTGCGATCCGTCGCGCTGGGAAGAAGCGCTCGCCGACGGCATCCGTGAAACGCTCGCGGGCAAGGTCGCCGAGGCGGTCGACCGCGGCGAGGCCGTGCACCGCGACCCCGCGAAGGCGGCGCTGCTGCTGCTCGGCGAGTTCGCGCGCTCGGGCCGCTTGCCGTGGTGGGCGGCGCCGGGCGATTCCCCTGGCAGCGCGATCGACGCCTTGGCGTCGGCCGGGTGCGAGGCGGACGCCGTGCGGGCGATTCTGGCCACGCCCGAGGCCATCGAGCGCCTGGTTCATCAGCTCGAGGAGCCGAGCCTCGCGGCGCTGGTGCGGCTAGCACGGCCCGAGCTGGCCGACGGCAACGCAGACGCGTTGGCCGACTTTGCCACCACGCATGTCCCTCACGCTGCGGCGGCGCTGGGCAGCGCCCGCGCAAGCCGCGCAGCGGTGTGGCGCGCGATCCTTGCGGAGGCGGCTTCGGGAGAGGCCAGCGACTTCGGCACCGACGACCGGCTCCCGGCGGCCGGCGGCGCGCTCGCACGTTTTGGCACCGCGGTGTCGAGACGCCTCGGGATCGATCTGCCGGCCGGCGCGGGCGCGGGGGATGCGAGGAGGCCCGAGGGGGGAGCGGGCGATCCCGCCAGGCAGCCTGGCGCGCTCCCAACCATCGGCCTGGCAGCGACGGTGCCGGTGCGCCTCGCCGCGCTCGCGCGTGCCAATCCCATGGCCGCCGCCGCGTTCGACGGTCTCGCAGCGCTGGCCACGCAGCTCGACGCGCGCGGTCTGCGGACGGCGGAGGCGGTGCTCGACCGCGAAAGCGGCCCGGCCGCGTTGCCGGCGCTGGTGGATGTTTTCGTCGCTGCCGGTGCGATCCGCCAGGGCGAGGCCGAGCGCTGGCGGGCGATGACGACGGCCGACAAGGTGGGCCCCTCCGATGAACCGCATGATGCGGTGTCCGTGGCGAATTCGGGAATGGCGCTGCTTTGGCCGTTCCTGCCGCAATTCTTCGGCACTCTCGGCCTGCTCGAGGGCGAGCAGTTCCGCGATGCCCCCGCGCAGCACCGCGCCGCTACGCTTATGCACTATCTGGCGAGTGGCGAAGTCTCGGGTCCCGAGCACGACGTGCCGCTGGCCAAAGTCCTCTGCGGGATCGAGCTCGATGCGGTCCACGATCCGGGCGAGCCGCTCGACGCGTTCGAAGTCGGCTCGGCCGACGCGCTGCTCGAAGCCGTGCTCGGCCACGCGCCGATGCTCGGCCGGATCAGCGTCGCCGGCCTGCGCGAGGCCTTCCTGATGTGGCCCGGGCTATTGTCGACACGCGACGGCCACTGGCTGCTGCGCGTCGAGCGGCGCACGATCGACATCCTGCTCGACCGGCTGCCGTGGACGTTCGCCTGGGTGCGCCTGCCGTGGATGGCCCAACCGCTGCAAGTCGAATGGTAGACCCCGCCGCCCTGGCCGCCAACGCGCACGACCTCGAGACCGAACTCGCCTGGTTCGCGACGGTCCTCGACGATCGCTTCAAGCGGTACTTCGAGCTCGATGGCGGCGCTTCGGAGGTCCCGTCCGATCCGCCCGACTTCGCCGGGTCGCAGACCAGCTACGCGCGCGTCATCGCCGATCTCGCGCTGTCGCTCGAGGAGCGGCTGGCCCTCGTGCTGGCGCTCGTGCCGCACCTGAGGCCGCGGCTGCTCGACATCTTCCACACGCGCAACACCACGTTCGACCGACGCTTCACCGAGTTCGGCGGCATCCGCAGCGGGCCGGACGGGGACTTCCAACCGACGCCCGAGACGCTGGCCTTCATCCTCGGCGGAGATAGCATCGAGGCGCGGCTGCGCGTCGGCGCGCTGATCGCGCCCGAAGGCCGGCTCGCGCGGGGCAACCTGGTCCGCGCGGTTCCCGCGACGCTCGACGAAGATCCGATGAAAGCAGCGCTGCGGGTCTCGCCCGAAGTGCTTTCGGCGGCGATGCTCGGCGAGGTTCGCGCACCGGCGTTCGGCGCCAGCTTCCCCGCCGAACGGCTGGAGACCAGCCTCGAGTGGGAAGACCTCGTGCTTCACCCGGGCACGCGCGCGCAAGTGTCCGAGATCGAGGCGTGGATCGCCCACGGCCCGACGCTGATGGACGCCTGGGGCATGAAGCGCGTCCTGCGCCCGGGCTATCGCTGCCTGTTCTACGGCCCGCCGGGCACCGGCAAAACCATGACCGCGACGCTGATCGGCAAGACCACCGGTCGCCCGGTCTATCGCATCGACCTCTCGTTGGTGGTCTCGAAGTACATCGGCGAGACCGAGAAGAACCTTGCTCGCGTGTTCGACGTCACGCAGTCGCGCGGCTGGATCCTGTTCTTCGACGAGGCCGACGCGCTGTTCGGCAAGCGCGGCGAGAGCAAGGACGCGCACGACCGCTATGCCAACCAGGAAGTCTCGTTCCTGTTGCAGCGGATCGAGACCTTCGACGGCATCGCCATCCTCGCCTCGAACTTGCGGGACAACATCGACCAGGCGTTCGCCCGCCGGTTCGAGACCATCATCCATTTCCCGGTCCCCCGGCCCGAGGAGCGGGCCGAACTGTGGCGCAGGGGTTTCCCGCGTCAGGCCAAGCTCGCGGCCGACGTCGATCTTGACGAGATCGCCCGCGATCATGTCCTGACCGGCGGAGCGATCATGAACGCGGTTCGCTTCGCGGCACTCGCGGCGCTCAACGAAGGCGGCCGGCCGATCGGCCGCGGGCACCTGATCCACGCGATCCGCCGCGAATACGGCAAGGAAGGCAGGGCGGCATGAGCTGCGCGCGCTGCGACAAGGCCGCGGCGGCCGAGGCGGCGAACCAGGGCGGAGGCAATCGCGCCGAGCGCACGGGCCCCGACCCGGCCGAAGCGGTTGCCGACGCGTTCCGCGCGCCGGGCGAGCGATTGCCGGCAGCGTTGCAGGAGCGGTTCGGGGCCAGCCTGGGCGGCGATTTTTCCGACGTCCGGGTGCATCGCGATCCGGCAGCGGCGAGCGCCGCGGCGTCGCTCGGAGCCCAGGCTTTCACCTCGGACGCGCGCATCGCCTTCGCCCGCGATGCCTGGGCGCCGGGCACGCCCGCGGGGGATCGCCTGATCGCGCACGAGCTCGCGCATGTCGTCCAGCAACGCGGCGGTCCTGCCGGGCTGCAGGCGAAAGCCGCGGTCAGCGAGCGCAGCGACCCGGCCGAGCGCGAGGCCGACGTCGCCGCCGATCATGCGGTCCGCGGCCTCCCTGCGCCGCCACTGGTGCAACCGGCGGCGCGAGTGTCGCTGTTCCCGTACCAGACCATCGGCACCACTCTCGACCGCACCAATATCGCGACGCTGACCGGCGCGAGCTACTGGGTGCGGCGGACCGCCGATCGCTACGACGTCGTCCAGTCCCCGCGAATGGCCGCCGATCCCGAGGAACAGGCGGCCGTGTTTGCGGCGCTCTGGGCGGGCAATCCGCCGGCGACCGTGGCGGCGCACACCGAGCGCATCGTGCCGATCAACGCACGGCCCGCACCGGCGACCGCTGCGGGAGCGCCTCCGGCGGCCGCGCCGCCGCCACTGCTCTATCGGTTCAAGTTCGATCCGCCCGCCGCCCCAAGCACCAAACCGGGACTCGAGTGTGAGTTCGTCGGTGCCGGCGCCGGCGCGATCCCCGTCACCGCGCCCACGCCGGCCGCGGGCTTCGTTCCGGGCACGCTCAGCGCCAGCAGCGGCGGCTTCCCCGCCGGCCGCGACGCCTTCTTCGCCGCCCGCCCGCAGGAATTCGCCCAGCTGATGAGCTTCCTCGGCAGTGCGCCGCCGGCGTTCGACCAGATGCTCACCACCGAGACGAAGAACACGCGCGGTGTCGTCACGCACAGTTCGCTGCTGCACGTCGTGCGGGTGGCGGCGACCGGCGGCGCGTCGGGCTCGCTCGATGTGGACCTCGTCACCGAACAGGCTCCGCTGCCCGCGGCAACTGCGCCCGCCGACTACCTGACCCGCGATGCCTCCGATTTCGAGATCGAGAAGCTCCAGCGCACCTCGATCGCCGCCGCCAACCGGCTGGGCCCGGTCACGCTTCCGGCCGGACTGACGCCCGCCGAGCATCTCGCGGTCAACTTGGCCATTCGCGCCTATTTCAGCGGGGGATCGCGCAACACCGAGGTCGATGCGATCGTGCCGGTCGGCGCCACCGGCACGGCGACCGTGCTGTTCACCTTGCACTTCGGCGCGGCGAACGCGGTCACGGTCGAGCGGATCGGCCCGGTGGGGACCGGGACAGGCACGATCAACACGTCGCGGATGGACGTGACCCGCATCGCCGGCTTCCCGGGTGCCACGGCGACCGATGCGGCGCTGCGCGCCTGGTGGACGGCGCGCTACCCGACCGGCGGAGCCTTGCGGACACCGGTCTCCGCCACGGTGACACCGCCCCCCGGCACCACCCCGCAGCCGCCCAACAACACTGCGCTCATTACGGAGATGAACGGGCTGATCACCGCGGGCATCGCCAATGCGACCTGGTTCAACGGCAACTACGGCATCGAGCTCCTCGATGCGGCCGCCGCCACCACCCGGCTGCGCGGCGTGCACAACGCGCCGCCTTCGACGCACGCGACGCTGGGAACGCTCGCCGACGGTACCAAGGCCTTCAGCGGCCCGGACATGGTCTTGCTCGAGCTGGCGTTGCAGACCGCGAGCAGCACGGTTCTGGCCGCGCTGCGGAACGTCAAGATGATCCGCATGACCGATCCGATCACCCGCAATGCGGGCGGTACGTGGCGGTTCGGGCCGGCCGACACCTACGGGTTTACGGTCAGCAACGGCAGCGGCGCCACTCTCGAGCGCTCCACCTTGCTGTTCGACACGTTCACCCAGTCGGACGCCGCGCTGTTCCGCGGCAGCACCGCGGCTTCGGCCTTGCCGGATTCGACGATGTCGATCCTACACGAGCTCGGCCACGCCGCGGGAATGCAGGCCGGCGTCGAGACCGCCTTCAACGCCTGGCGTGCGGCCAATCCGCAAGCGGCGCAGACCTGGTACGCAGCGAGCGCGAGCACCGAGGTGTTCCCCGAGGCGTTCGCGCTGTTCCAGACCGATCCGCACTTCCTGTGCGGCAGCGCACCACTGCTCTACGCGTGGTTCCTCGCCTGGACCACGACCGGCACGCCGCCTGGTGCTACGGCACGGCTCACCGCACCGGCGAGCTGCCCGCCATGAAGGCGGCCGCCGAACGCAGCGAACGGAGCGAGAGCTCGGCCTGCAACGGGGGCTGTGCGCGTCGCGAGCCGTCGCCGCGCGGCTTCGCCTTGCACCGCGAGACCGCGGCTTCGGGGTTCGGCGGAGCGCTTCCCCCGCCGGCCTACGGCGTCTCGCTGGCGGAAGGCGCCGTGGCCGCCCCCTCGTCGCCGGCCATGCCAAGCCCGCCGCGCGGCGGATCGTCTGCATCGGCGATCATGGTCGCGCCGCACGACGATCCCAAGGAAGCCGAGGCCGACCGCATCGCCGAGCGCGCGCTGTCGTTTGCCGGCGGCACGGGCGAGGCTCCACCACCACCACCGGCCGGTGGCGGTGGACCGCCCGCGCTGCATCGGATGTGCGCGCAATGCGAGGAGGAAGGTCGGCTCCACCGTCGCGCGGACGGCCATGCGCATGGTCACGCCGCGGCACCGCCGAGCGTCCATCGCGTGCTCGCCTCCCCGGGCGCGAGCCTGCCGCCCGCGGTGCGGCAATACTTCGAGCCGCGGCTCGGGGTCGATCTCGGTGGCGTCAGGGTGCACAACGACGCCGGCGCGCACGCCTCGGCCCACGAGGTCAATGCGCACGCCTACACCGTCGGCTCGAACATCGTCTTCGCCCGCGACCGCTTCTCGCCCGACACACCGGGCGGCAAGCGCCTGCTCGCGCACGAGCTCGGCCACGTCGTGCAGGGCGGCGCGCCGGTGCTGCGGCGCAAGCCCGGAGACGACGATCCGCTGACCGGGGTGACGATCGCCCTGGTGCAGGAAAAGCCGCCGGTCTTCCGCGCGACGTTCGCCTTCACCAAGACCTCGGTCTCGTTCAACATCAACCTCAGCGGCGATCCGAGCAAAGTCAGGTTCAGCGAAGGCTCCCAGCGCATCTCCGCATCCCCGTTCTTCAGGACCGACGACAGCAACGTGCCGGTCGGGGCCGTGCTGTTCACGCTGCCCGACCAGAGCGACGCCTACATCTGGTTCATGGCCGACGAGGAGAACAAGGGGGCCCTCGTTCGCGCCTCGCAATACTTGCAGAACCACGACCCGGTTCTGCTGACGGTCAGGGACGCGACCAAGGACACCAGCGACGACGCGAAGGGAGACGGCACGGCCGAAGCGCCCGCGCCCAAGTTCATCGACGCGGAGGACTGGCTCGCCAAGCAGATGATGCCCGCGGTCAGGAAGTCGCTCGCCGACGACTTCGCCTCGGTCAAGCTCGGCACGCTGATCCCGTACCGTTCGGTGGCGATCCAGGCGAGCGAAGGCCCGGACATCTCGATGATCCAGGTCAACAAGCCCGAGGGCAAGGCGATCGCCGGCCATGTCCGGGTCGACCGCCGCAAGTGGGTCGGTCAGGACGCCGATTCCCGCGCCCGCTACGCGCACGACACCGCGGCCGCGATCGTCGCCAAGCTCACCGCGTCCGCCCGCAAGGAGCGGCTCGAGGACCTCGACGCATCGCTCGCCAAGCAGACCACCGGCGAGACGTTCCCCGCCTGGGCGATCAAGCTCAAGCAGGCGGTCGACAAGAAGCTCGCCGAGGCGCGCGCGGCCGCCGGGTCGAAGCCGCCGCAGGACATCCCCGATCGCCTGCATCTGATCCACGTGGGCGAGCTCGTCTATTTCCAGCTGTTCCTCGAACGCGAAGCTTCCAACGCCCCCGGCACGATGATCTGGCAGGTCGCGATCATGTCGCCCTCGCTCGACGAAGGGCAGGCCGGGGACATCGACACGCTGGTCAAGACCGTGCGCGAGCAGACCGCGCTGATGCGCACCTGGGCGGTCAAGTCGGTCGAGAAATCGGACGAGCCCGAGCGGACCAACATCCTGATGCGGCCGATCCCGGCCGACATCCGCCCGCAGAACCTGAATCCCAACGGGACCACGGTGACCGGCGCGACCAACAGCTTCCAGATGTCGGTGCGGATCGATCTCGCGTTCTCGATGGTCCAGGGCCGCGATACCTGGAACATGATCGGCTACAGCCAGTCGCTCGGCCTCGGCGAGATCGAGGTCGTGTGGAAGGTCGCGCCGTTCACCCAGTACAACGCCGAGGACCTCGTTCGCACGCCGGCGAAGCCCGCTCCCGGCGCGCCGCCGCCGCAGAAGAGCGACGTCTATTTCGACCTCGCCAACCGCGACCTCGACCAGCAGACCAAGATTGGGCTGGCGATGCAGCAGATCGACGCGGCGGCCATCATGGACAGTGCGGCTTATCCGGTCGCCGGGCGCAAGCGCGGGGTGCTCGACAATCTCGACCACGAGTTCTCGAAGATCCCAGGCGTCTATCTCGTCGTCGCCGAAACCAGGCCGCGGCCGCTCGTCAGCGAGAAGTATCGCCAGGTGTTCCCGCCGAGCCGCGCGATGCTGCCGGTGCGGGTCCTGACCAGCAAGGCACTGGCGGCCGAGACGATCGCCGAGACGCCCGATGCGATTGCGGACAAGGAGCGGGCCAAGGCGGATCCCTCGCTGACCGACCGCCAGCGCGTGCAGATCGATGCCGATATCAAGCGGCTCAAGGCCCAGGAAGGGATGACCCAGCTCGGCGTGGTGCACGCTGCCGAGGAGGACATCGACCGCAGGATTGCCCGCTTCACCGCGCTGCGCAGCTGGCTGATCGCCGATCGCGCGGTGCACCCGTCGATCGCCGGCACGCCGACCGAGGACCCGTTGCTGGTTCGCCTCAGCCAGTACGACCGGCTGCACGACACCCACCACTTCGAGTCGTTCCAGGAGCTGTTCGGCTACTACGGCGAACGGGTGTTCGACATCTCGTACCTCGCCGAGCCGTTCGAGAGCGAGAAGGGCCAATACCACGCCCTCAACATGCATCTGAAGCTGCTGACGACGCAGAAGACCGAGAGCCAGAAGCTCCAGGGCCGCATCACGGAGGGTGAGAAGGCCTTCCTCGGCGGCGTCACCAAGCAAACCGTGGCAACACTGGTCATATCCGACACCGGCAACGCCATCCCGTTGCTGCTGCTCGTCGGCGAGCACCCGGAATCGAAGGAGGGCGCCTATCGCTACAAGATCATCGACCTGACGCTGGCCGCGAGCCCGCTCTACAAGATGAAGAACCAGATTTACGTGGGCGACACCGCCGCCACCCGCGAGGATGCGCTGCACGAGGCGTTCGTCCAGTACGGCCGCGACAACGATTACGCCGACGGCACCGTCCACTACCGCTACGCCGGCGAAAGCAACCTGCGCAGCGTGCCCAACATCACCACCTGGAGCGAATACGCGCAGAAGGTCGCGATGGTGCTGGCGATGATCGGCATGATCGCCAGCGTGGTAGTGAGCGGCGGGGCCACCACGCCGGCTGTCGCCGCGGTCATCGCCGCGATCACCATCGCGAATGCGGCGCTGGCGATCGTGCTCTCGACGCAGGCCATGGCGCGCCGCTCCGCTGCCGGGACGCTCGAGCTCGATGCCGACACGGTTCTCGACGTGGTCAACATCATTGCTTCGGTGATCGGAGTCGGCTCGCTGGCCAAGGGGGCGCAACTGGGCCGCGCCGCGCAAGCGGCGCGCGGCGCCGGCAACATGGCCCGAGCGGCGAGCCTGACGGCGAAGATCGAGCAACTCGGGCGCACGATGCTGGTGTTCGATACCGCCGTGCTCGGCACCACCGCGGTGGCCACGGCATGGAAGGTCGGCGAGGACGTTTCGTGGGTGAAGAGCCTCCACTTGCCGCCGACCGAGGAAGCCGAGGCGCTCAGGCAGGTCGCGGCCGACGCGGTGATGCAGGGCGCGATGATCGCGTTCCAGTCGGTCATGCTCGCCCGCAGCCATCTCGAGATGTACCGCAGCAAGCTCGAGAACAGCCGCTACAAGACCCGCGAGGAGCTAGGCTGGGTCGACGCCGAAGGCCGGATCACCGAGAAGGCCCCGCCGACCTTGCGCGCCGTCGCCGAAGGCAAGCCGCCGCCGGTCGGCGAGCGGCCGCCGGTGTCGCTCGAATCCGACCTGCCGCGCGTCAAGGCCGCGGCCGAGGCCGGCGAGGTCAAGCGCCTGCCCGACGATCCCGATCACGACCTCGAGATCCCGTTCCGCGACGAGAACAACGAACTCCACGCGTTCAAGCGGCGGCGCGAGGATGGCGGCTGGTGCCGTTACTCGACCAATCCGTACTGCTTCTACACCAAGAAGGTGGTCGACAATATCACCCAGGAGCTCGGCGACCTCGGCGGCGCCCCTCCGAAGGGCGGGAAAGCCGCACCCAAGCCGGCCGCGCCCGTGCGCGGCGGCAAGGGCGTCCCGGGGAAGAGCTGGGGCAAGATCGGCGGCGAGGCGGCGACGCTCACCGAGACGATCGAGGCCACGATCACGCAAGCGATCGCCGACCTCAAGGCGCAGATCGGCAAGAAGTGGCTGCTGCCGCACATCTACGGGACCAAGCTGCACAAAGTCGCGGCCGACCTGTTCCGCGGCATGAAGCTGCCGCGCGGCTGGACCGCGATCGTCGACCAGCCGCTGCGCAAGTCGGGCATGCTCGATCCCAAGTTCAACAAGATGACCGTGCGCGAATTCCTCGAGAACTGGGCACCGTGGCTGCTCCCGGGAAAGTGGGTCGGCCCGAACGTCGACCCGGCCAAGGTGAAGTACACGGTCGGCGTGCCCGAAAGCCTGCTCAACAAGAAGGTCGGCGACATCGAGCCGGACCTCATCCTCGTGGCACCCGACGGCACTAAGATCGTCTGGGACCTCTCGCCGTCGCAGAACGCCGAGCACATCGCCAAGACGATGGTCTATGCCCATGCCATCGATCCCGCCGGGGGCCGCGTGCAGATCGGCGAGACGTTCTATCGCCCGGAACAGAACCTCGAGCTCGACAGCGGCGCCCAGGCGCGCTTCCGCGGCACCGCGGCGGACGCCGAAGGCGCCCGCGTCTCGCTCAACGACGACAAGGCGCGGGCGCTCGCGCGGCGCTCGTTCGGGCAGGGTGAGCCGATGGCGCCCGACCTGCCGACCGATGCCAAATTGCGCGCGCGCGTGCTTGCAGCGCGCAACAAGCGCGGGGCCAAACCACCTGCGCCGTTGCCGGCCGGCGTCTCCGGCTCGGTCGAGCGGGTCACCGGCGATGTCGTGATCGGCCAGTACTATGACGCCAAAAGCAAGACCTGGAAGGATACGAAGGTCTTTAGTATCCACTACAGCGAGTCCGGCGTGTATATTCGGCCCGAAGCGCCTTAGGGGCGCGGCAATTCATGACGGGGGGCCGGCATGCCGCAGAATTCGGAACGGACTGCCGTGCTGCAGGCGATCTTCGGCTGCGCCGAAGCTGTCGCTGCCCGCCTCGACCAGCTGGCGATATGGAGCAGCGTCGGCCGCCGCCAGATCCTCCTGCGCCAGGGCGATGCGCACCGGCGTTGCCACATCGTCGTCTCGGGCTCGGCCGACATCCGGGTGCTCGGCCACGAAGGGCAATGCATCCAGATCGCCACGGTCGAGCCGGGCGAGATCTTCGGCAGCTATCCCGAGCCTTCCGAAGCGAGGGCCGAAGTCCAGGCGCAGAACGCGATGGAGCTGGTCTCGCTCGACACGGCGCACCTCGCGCGTCTCGCGCACGATTGCGCCGAGATCGGCGCCGGGCTCGCGCGCATCTTCGCCGGCCAGCTCGGCAACGTCCTCGACCGCTTCGCCGCACGGGTCACGCAGACCGCCACCGGCAGGGTCTATTCGCAGCTGCTCGACATGGTCGACCCGAGCGGCACGATCGTCCGTGTGCCGGCGGTGACCACGCTTGCCGTCCGCGCCCAGACCACGCGCGAGACCGCCTCGCGCGCGGTCAGCGCGCTCGAACGGCGCGGGATCCTGCGCCGCGAGCCCGATTGCTGGATCATCACCTCGCCACGCATGCTCGAGGAGCTGGCGATCTAGCGCTCAGGCGAGCGCGAACAGCGGGAAGTAGCCGCATGCGGCCCTGATCTCGCCCATGGTCTCGACCCGCACCGCGGGGGCTTCGGCGAGCAGCGCGAAAGCCAGCGCCTTGCTTGCGAGAACCTGGCCCGGTTCGGCGGCGTCGGCGATCGCCTCGAGTCTCGCCGTCTTGATCCCGGCCGAGTCGTCGACAAGCCGATAGTCGAGCGCCACGCGCGCGCCTTGCGCCGCCAGTCGGGACGCAGCCGCCCAGGCCTCGGCCGGGCCGTCGAACACCTGCAGACCCTCGGGACCCGCCTTGAGCATCGCCTTGGTCGACCCGGTTTCGGCGATATCGAGAGCAGCCCCGCCTGGTCGCCGCGACGCCGCGAACGATGCGCGCCGGAGCTGTCCGGTGGCTTCGTCCCGCAGCGGCGCGTCATCGCCGGCGATCCGCAACCCAAGCGGTTCGCTTTGCAGAATCCGCGCATTGTGGATCGCCAGGCCGAGCGCGACGGCATCGGTCAACTTCACCGCGGCCGGCGAAGGCGCCGGCGCGGAATCGAGCTCGTCGACCGAGTCCGCCGCGTCGAGCAGCCGATCGAAGCGCGGTACCCAGTCCGGATCGGCCGCGGCGACCGAGCGCTCGCGGAACACGTCGACCGGGCATGGCAGGATCACGTTGAGACCGGCCCCCCGTGCCACGAGCGCCTCGGCGATCCAGATATCCGCGCCCGCAGCCAGCGCGCCGAAGCCGAAGCCGACGCTCTCGGCCT